>RFZJ01000011.1 GCA_009920765.1 Planctomycetota bacterium
AATAAGGAAGAAACCCAGAAGCTGTTCATGCATAATGGCAAGGTATGGAAGGTCAGCAATGATCCCATGTGGGAAGGTTATAATCGTGAGCCTTTAGCTCCTAAAAAGAAATAAACCTTCTCCAACGAAAATCCAATTTAAGGATGTTCATGTCACTCATGGGCATCCTTATTCATTTCACCCCGATTCAATGTTGTTCAATAATTCCTTCACTCTTGAAGAGTATTAGTCTACCATGCATGGAGTTGATGTTTGTTTAGCCCAAGAGTGTATCATGAAAAAGCCAAGTTCTTTGTTTGTCATTGTGTTTTCATTGGTGCTGTTGTCGTTTGACCTTAGTGCGCAGACGACTGCAACTAAAAAGTCCTTGATTAAACCCGATACCGTTCCTGGTTATAAAACCATGAAGATCGATGGCTTCAGCCTTCTTGTCCATGATAAAGTTCTTGACCCTAAAAATTCTGAGATGTTCAAAGTCAAACCGCTCGAAGTTCTTGAAATGGAACTTAAAATGATCTCTGCGGTTCTTTCCCCGAGGCCTCTTGCACTCCTTAGAAACATTCTTATCTGGGTCGAATGGGATGAACAACTAGCCATGAGTAATGGCAGGCAGGGAAATGCTCTTGCGGTTTATTATGGAGGCACCCAAAGACAATTACTCCAAGAGGGGACCCAGCCCCTTAAAGCAAATTCAGTTGTCGTTCTACGGATGAAATCCCTTACCAAAGAGCATCAACCCGAGTTCGATACCAAGCGTTGTGTGTTGCTTCATGAGATGGCTCATGCAGTTCATTTCCAACTTATTGGTTATGAAAATCCCACGGTAAAGCAGACTTATAAGTTGGCGATGGAAAGAAACCTTTATGATCGTACCTCCTATGCTGCAACCAATGAACATGAATACTTTGCAGAGCTTAGCTGTGCCTATTTGAATCGCATCGATTATTTTCCCCATACCCGTGAGGATTTGAAGAAACACGATAAGGCTGGATTCGCCCTCATGGAAAATCTTTGGGGAAAAGCAACAAAGCCAACTCTTGCAAAAAGTAAAAATGTTTCCTCTCCCATTCCCTCATCGTCAACTTTTAATTTAGACATCACAACTGAAGGGATTCGCTTGGGTAATCAAATTGCGGGAACCAGTCTTACCCAAAACCCCTTAAAAGGCAAAGTTATTGCTGCAATTCTCCATAGGCCAGGCAAAGACGATGAGTTGGCCCAACTATTAAAAGTTCAAACTTGGCACAGGGAACTTGCAGACTTTGGCCTCGTTACTTTTGTTTCGGGTACCAATTCTTCAACTGAACCAAATCTTTTAAGGGATTGGAACACATCCAGCCTTACCCTGCCTTTATTCGCCAAGGCATCATTCAATTTCAAGGTGTCGGAATCTTTTATCCCTCCTCATGCAATCCTGTTTGACCATGAAGGCAATGCTGTTTACCGAGGCGATGCCACCTCCATTGAAAAAGCACTCCGCTATTTAATTGGTCAGGCATTAGTGGAAAAACTAGGCAAGGATTCTTACACCAAACTAGTTCAACCCTTGGTGGATTCCCTCGCCACGGGAACCCCACCCAGCCAGGTGCTTGCAAAAGCGTTGGCATTGGTATCCAATCCTTCAAAGGAAGTTGCTGAAGAATCCAAGCTTCTGGTAGATACTCTTTGTGAAGGTGCGACAATAGCTCTCGAGGATGCTAACAAACTTGTTGAATCTGATCCTCTGCAGGCATTTTTGTACCTCGAAAGAATTATTCTTAATTACAAAAACACTACGATTGCCAATAAAGCCCGTGCCGCCCTTCCCAAGGTGGAAAAGAATAAGAAAGTGATAATAGAAAAGCAGGCTCGGATTAAACTTGAAACAATTAAAAAATTAGATTCTGTTTTAAATGGGAAGCCAGGATCGATTAACCCCGAGACTGCTTCTTTTAAAACTGCAAATTCTGCATTATTGACGCAGCTTGGTGAAGCCCTTAGGCAGATTGAAAAAGCTTATCCAGATACACCTGCGACCATGGAAGCTAGGCTTTTAGGGAAACGCTGGTTCAACACAAACTCTGATTGATCCAAAAAGAAGCTGCTTCTTGATTGCCCCTGCAATAGGATCAATTAAACTGTTGCTATCTCCCTACTTGGCCATTTAGGAATAGTGCAATGCTAAATCACGAATATCTCCCCACGGTTTTTATGCTTTCCATCACCCTAGCAGGAAGCTTGCAAGCTGCGGATTTCTCGCTCTCCCTAAGGCAGCAAAATGATAAAAATCAACCACTTCAACGCACCACCGAAAAGCAATCCTGGAAAGTTGAGGAAACCGCTTTCATCGTTTGTGATGTTTGGGATTATCACCACAGCATCAATGCAGTCCGCAGGTTGGAAGAATTCGCGCCAACCTTAAACAAGGTGTTGCAGAAAGCTCGAAGCCAAGGCTCGTTGATCATTCATTCGCCTAGCGACTGCATGGACGCTTATAAAGATAACCCTGCGAGATTGCGTGCGATCAATTCCCCCAAGGCAGGGAACCTTCCCCCAAGTATTGAATCTTGGTGCTCGCGAATCCCTGCAGAAGAAAAAGCCTTTTATCCAATTGATCAATCCGATGGTGGCGAAGATGATGATCCAGAAGAGCATAAGGCTTGGGCGATGAAATTGAAGGGCCTGGGACGTAACCCGGGCATGCCCTGGAAGGCCCAATCTTCACTCATTGAGATTGATACCAATAAAGATTACATCAGCGACAAGGGCGATGAAGTATGGAATATTCTTGAACAAAAAGGCATCAAAAATGTTGTTCTACTGGGTGTTCATACGAATATGTGTGTTCTGGGACGGCCCTTTGGTTTAAGGCAATTAGTGCGTAACAAGAAGAATGTTGTGCTCATGCGGGATATGACCGACAGTATGTACAATCCCAAGCAATGGCCCTTCGTGGATCACTTTACAGGCCATGATCTTGTTATCTCGCATGTTGAACGGTTTGTCTGCCCGACTATAACCAGTGATCAAATACTTGGTGGCAAACCTTTTGAATTCAAAAATGATTCTCGAAAAATCAAGGATGTACAAACCCTGGCAGATCTTAAAAAAGTCGATAGTGATTCATTGCGTAAGCATTGGAATACCATCAGCCTTCCTGCTTCTCCAGAAATTCAATCCTTATTGCAACAGGAGAAGGTTCAATGGTACCGGTCTTGTATTCGCATCCCTTCCGAATGGATTACTGAAAAAGGTGTGAACCTGCATTTGCAAAATTCCGCATCTGTTGTCAAGGCTTGGATCAATGGCAAGGAACTTGTAATAAGCACCAATTCTGAAGGAGCTTGTAGTTGCTTCATCAATCCGGATTTCATCAATAAGGATGATGCAAACTTATTGGTGATTCGAATCGAAGATTCAAAAGGGCAAAAGAATCAGCTTCATCTTGCGAAGCTAGTGGGTAGGAATAGTTTATTTTTGCAAGGGCGGTGGGAAACGAGGTTGGGGGATGATCCTTCCTGGTCAAACATTCCGTTGCCTGCGAAGTTTGGCACCAGCCCGAATGTGTTTTTTGAACCGGGCAAGTAACGGTGGTTTCCATGGTGATGAAATCGACGATCAAACAGGAAGTTAAAGATTTGAATACCCGTATTCGGGGGTTGTTGCCTCTTGCGTATCATTCCTGCCTGGAAGCAATTTCGCCTACTTCCATGGGTTCTGCAGGGTTGAAATTCGATAAAGAAGGCAGGGTTGCTTGGGACGAAATCTGGACTACGTTTTGCGACCTTGCAATGGCAGGTGGCCCTCCCCATCGGGGGAAATTTCTTGGCCCCATCAATCCTGCTGATGTTTCTAAAGATTCTGAAAAGTCCAAGGCCGTTGCTTCTGAAATCCAGCGTGGTATTGCCTTAACCACCGGCATGAAAGCTTCAATTGATGATCAATTAAATTGGGTATTGCTTGAGTGTGAATCTGGAACAATGGCGGCGTGGATGCATCGGGCGATTGTTTCTGAAAATGTTTTCGCTGATCATTTGGGAAACGTGGTGCGTCTTCCTTCCGGCCCGGATTTTCGCATTGAAAAAGAAATCAAGAATGTGATTGTCTGCGTGGCAAAGACCTGGCATTACTGGGATGGGCACATGTCGGAAAGTGAAAAAACCAAGGCGGAAAGGGTCATGAATGATGCTCCACTTATCATGCCTTTGCAAGTTTCCAATAATGAAATAACGACGGAAGCTTATTCCAAAGCTATCAATGAAACACTCGAAAACGTTGGTGCTGCACTGAAACTAAAAGGTAAACCTTCGGAAGAATATGGCTGGGTTGGGTTTGAATGCCCTGATGAAAAATCTGCAGCGTGGTTTGTAAGGGCCCTCATCGCCTGCAATATTCTTGCCCGCAGGGAAATTGCAACTTTGTTGCTTCCTGTGTTCGGTGCTCGATCAAGCGATCATCCCCCAACAAGAATGCTTGATTTTCTGGGTGCAATTCGCAATGTTTATGAACACCAGTACGAGATGGGTGAGGTGTGATTTCCTTTTACAATTTCTTTGATTGAAACTTGAATATTATTTATTGTCGTTCCAATCTTTTTCAGAGGTTATTCATGCGGGTTAATAAACTATCATGCCACCATTTCTTGCTGTTTTTATGGGTGTTGATGGGATCTCAATCTGCGTGGGCTTTGCAACAACCGAGGAAAGTAAACCCGCCCAACATTGTGATCTTTTTAGCGGATGATCAGGGCTGGGGGGACCTTTCCTGCAATGGCAACACGATGTTGAAAACTCCGAACATTGATTCCCTTGCAAAAAATGGTGTCAGGCTTGATCGCTTTTATGTCTGCCCGGTTTGTTCCCCGACCAGGGCGGAATTCCTTACCGGAAGATATCATCCCCGCACCGGGGTTCGTGGTGTATCCACAGGGCTTGAACGACTTAACCTTGATGAAAAAACGTTGGCTGATTCTTTTAAAAGTGCGGGTTACGCCACGGCTGCATTTGGTAAATGGCATAACGGCAGCCAATGGCCTTATCACCCCAACGCCCGGGGCTTTGATGAGTACTATGGTTTTACTTCAGGGCATTGGGGCGAGTACATTGATCCGCCTTTGGAACATAATGGTGTGCCGGTGAGGGGTAAGGGGTTCACCGTGGATGATTTTACGAACCATGCAATTGACTTCATTGAAAAGAATTCAGCAAAACCTTTTCTTGTCTATTTACCTTACAATACGCCGCATTCTCCTTTTATTGTGCCCAAGCCTTTCTGGAACAACTTCAAAGATAAAGCTATTCCGCAGAGGGGTGTTGAAGGTGATCGGGAAGATATTGATGTGACTCGTTCGGTGCTTGCAATGTGTGAAAATATCGATGCCAATGTTGGTAAAGTTTTATCTAAAATTGAAAAGCTTGGAGTTAAAGAAAATACGATCGTGCTTTATTTCTCCGATAATGGGCCGAATAGTTTTCGATTTAATGGCGGAATGAAAGGCCGTAAGGGCAGTACGGATGAAGGGGGAGTGCGTTCACCCTGTTTTATTTCCTGGCCCGGTAAGTTGCCTGCGGGAAAAACTGTAACACAAATTTGTGGCGCGATCGATTTGCTTCCCACACTTCTTTCACTTAGTGGTGTTAGCAGGGTTGGCGATAAGCCTCTTGATGGTAAAGATCTTTCGAAATTGTTTTTAGAAGCTGACCCACAATGGCCCGATCGCATGATTTTTTCCCATTGGGGTGGTAAGACAAGTGTACGAACACAGCAACATCGCCTTGATGATAAAGGGGCGTTGTTCGACATGATTAATGATCCTGGACAAACTAAAAACATTACGGCTGATAAACCCGAACTTGGAAGGAAGTTAAGTGATGCGGTGCAACAATGGCGAAAAGAGGTGATCCCTAAAAAGTCTGATGAACGCCCTATTCCTGTAGGGTTTACTGCAATGCCCTGGACACCTTTACCTGCAAGGGATGGTACTGCCTCGGGGAAAATAAAGCGTAGCGCCAATGCGCCCAATTGTTCATATTTTGTTAACTGGACGAGCAAAGAGGATCGCATCAACTGGGAAATTGAAGTGAATAAGCAGGGTACTTATGTGGTTGAAATTCTGTATGCCTGCCCATTAAAAGATGCAGGGTCAACAATCGAGATTAGTTTTAATGAAAGTAAACTGATCGCCAAGGTTTTGCAGGGTTGGGATCCGCCATTAATCACGGATCAAGATGTGATACCAAGGCCTGCTGCTGAATCGGTGATGAAGGATTTCAAGGCATTAGAAGCGGGAAAGGTCAAGCTTTCGAAGGGAAAGGGGGATCTTGTTTTGAGGGCGCTTGAGATTCCCGGCAAGGAAGTGATGCAAGTAAGGGCGATCAATCTTCATCTGATTGCTGAATAGGCTTTGCTGCTAAAACTTTGGAGAGCAGTTTTGCTGGGGGATCCCTTGGGCTGGTGGGAAGTAAATTACTTTCCTTTATTTCCCAACACCTCGCTGATTTCAGCAAGTTTCTTACGCAGCAATTCCGGGTCATAATCTGCGATACTTTTCAGGGTGATCACTTCTTCATCATCATCAAACTTCTGCAACTTTTCAATTACGCCGGCCTTATTGATTTCACTGTTGAACTTGGAATTATCAAGAGTAATCATGGTGACCAGAAAGTTGGGGTTCTTGACTAGTTTGACCAGATTGTTGGCATTTGAAATATCAGCAAGGTAGTTGATGAAATCATCCTTGAAGTCGGATTTATCGGAGCGCGATGCTCTTACAGTAACATCCAAGACTTCCTTGACCCGGGAAGTGCGGTTTTGGTAGGGATGAATGTTGAGCAAGGTGGATAGTTCGGTTACGGGTGTAATGGCCCCTGCTTTTCCCACATTGAGTTCTTCGCTTACTACTTCAAGCAGGGAAGCCAACTGCCTTGCAGATTCGTAATCGGGGGTGATTAATTTGCCATCGGGCCCTGGTTTGGTGTATAGGCGGAGTAATTCCTGTACAGTTCTTGCAACCGTTGGCTTGTCGAGTTTTTTAGCTCGAAGTTTTGCAAGCGCAACATCACAAGCCTTTACAAGTTGTGCGCTTGCAGACTTGATGGTTTCGGGGTTGCCAAACGGCCTTTCATTGTTGGAAGCAAGAATACTGTTTAGGCCTTTTTCGATTTCATCGATCGGGGTTTCAGAAGCAATCAAAGCAGCCTCAACAAGTGAGGTGGGCCATGATCTTAAGAGTGGCCTGCCTGGGGAAACGCGGAGCAGGGGGCGTTGTGCCAGGTGAAAACCATAGCCCCTTACCTGTCTGAATCCCGGATATTTCAAATCATGATGGCATGCAAAGCAATCGCTATGGGCCATGGCAATTTCGGGCCATGCTGCTTTTGCTTGTTCTTGTTGTTCTGAGATATCCTTGGGTGGTTTTGCCCCCATCATGATTTCTGGCCAAAGCATGGCAGGATTCTTGTTGGCAAAGTCTGCCCGGTCTGCTGCAAGTTTCACGGTTTCCTTGAGTGATACCAATGCGCCCACCAGTGCTAAACGGGTGCGGAAGAAATCCATTTCCTCAAGATGATAATTATTTTTCTTTTCGGCATCTGCATTTTTGAAGTAGGGAACATTTTTGGGATCACGCCAGTGCTGGGGTTCATTCTTGGAGAAGGTTGCAATTTCGATGGGTGGAAGAGGCGGATGGCCCGCAGCGAACATGGCATGGGTTACAACCTTGCCTTCGCCTGCGTTACCGATATGGCAGGAGACACAAAGCATTGATCGAACTTCCGGGTCGCGTAAATCGCGCATTCCCAGGTCATGCTTCTGGCTTGCGGTTTTTTTTCGCCAATTGAATTCCGCATGTTCGCCCAGCCATTTGGAGGAAGGCCCATGGCAACCAGCGCAGCTCACACCATCAAGTTTATCGAGGCCGCCAAAATCAGCCTTAGCGGAAAGATTGCCCATGGCATGGCAGTTTAGGCATCCGGTTTCTTGTTTGGTAACATCCTGCCCAAGGATTTCGGCCATTCTTTTGCCCCGGGGACCAACCAGCACTGCGTAAGCTTGTGCATGTTTGTCGTGCGTTTTCCAGATGGAGTATTCGGTCATCAACACGACATCCCAAGCCCGTAATTCTTTGCTTGCGGGGTCTTCACTGGGTAACTGGTTTCCCTTGGGCAACGCATGGCATTCGCCACATTTGGCTGCAGACTGGTATTTTAATTCAGCCCATACCTCTTTTTTTTCTTGAGCGCCTGCGCCAGAAGGTAATAAAAACGAAAGTAGGAATGCCATCAGCAATCCTTGGTGAGGTTGTATTTTGGTGGTTGTCATTATTTATCTCCTGTTTGATTCCAGCACAGCCTGCAGGGATCGAAACACGGATGAAAATGTTTCGCCTGGTCTTTCATTCCTGGGATTCAGGCCAAACTTATCTTCAAATAAACTTGGACTATCGAACCCCTTTGGAAATACATCTTTCAATAAATTCCTCAATATGACAAGTTCTTTTGTGAATTCTTTTGGAACGCTTTGTGGATCGAGGTCGTCCCAGGAATTATGAATTGCAGCCAAGCCCAGATATAGCTGGGCAAACTCATCCCAGGAACCTTTTTCTGAATTAATTTTACCCGACTCGATCAGTTTTTTTGCAAGTTCCAGCAACTGAGTTTTGGTCCAAGCAGGGCTTTTTTCCAAATCCCTTACAGCTATTTCCAGTTGTTCGATGGCCTTTTTACAGGATTGTCCAACTTTGTCTGGTTGAGCATTAAATTGATTCATCTGTGATGAAACTTCTGTGGGGAAACCTTTTATTTTACTTTCTTCCAATACAAGCTTCAAGGCGTTGCCATTGAACCAGCCACCCCATGGCAATGAACCCGGTTTATTTGAATACCCACCTTGGTATTTTCTGCTGTTGAGTTTTAAATCTTTGTGGCAACTGAAGCAATCAAACTCGGTGAATTCAGGCCAAGGGCTTTTTTTGCCCCCGGTTCCATTAAAGCTACTTGTCCTGTCTTCCAGTAGTTGAAGCGCAACTTTTGAACTTTCAATCTGCCCTATGGCCCATGCCTTGGCATTAAAATCGGGATACCTTTTTAAATCATCTTCCATCTTCCAGTGTCTGGGATACTGGGCAGAGTATGCAGAAAGTTCAAAGTTCAACCTGGGGTGGCCTGCTGCTATGAGGTCGTGGTTTACTTCCATTCCCTTTTTTGCATTGCCCACATGGCAATCCGCACACATTTTATTTCTGCTTGATAAATCCTTGGTGTTGGTCAAACCGAATTCTTTTTCTTTTTCCTGTGAACTAAGCTTCTTGAACTTCTCAGTAAAGTGAATGGATATGTAACCTGAAGATGATCCATGGCATGATTCGCAACCAACGCCTTCTGTAATGCTGAAACCCGGGCCTGCATGTTCAGATTTTCCTTGGTTTGAGGAATGGCAGTTCAAGCATAGTTGGGTTGCCCCAGCACTTCCCGGCCCGGTGTTATAAAGGTTTTTCACAATTCTATCCGACCTTGGGTTGAATAACACCGCATAGGCTTTGTGGTGGGGATCAAACCCGGTCCAAGTGGTATATTCGCTAAATGGAATCCCCTTGCCCAAGTTTTGATTATGGCATGCTGCCGAGGCACAGGAGGGTGCCCCTAAAGGTGTAAAAGGTTCTTTGTCTGCAGCATTAATTGGGTTGCATGTGAAACAAATAAACATTGCACCCAAGATTAAAAGGCCAAATTTTTTAAGTGCCTTGGCTTTACAAATAGAAATCATTGGAAGCCTGCATACAGTTAAAGGAACCAATATACCTGATGTTAAAAATACCATATGACTTTATGATTTTTGGTTAATTTTAATCATGATCTTCCAATTCGGGCAACATATGATCGGAATTAGCGGAATAATCGAAATAGCGTAGTGGATGTGTTCCATACCATTAACAATTAATTTTATTTTCTAGTTCCCTTTCTTTAATTCCACGGCTTTAAGAAGTTCCTTAAAGGCAGGGAGATCCCTGATCGATTCCAAGTCCGGGTTTTTCTTTAGAAAATCAAGGTCGGCCAATCCTGCAAGCACCGCTTGTTGCAGAATCGCAACCGAAGTTTTTCCCAAATCGCTTGCCAACTTTATTCGCTCTGCATCAGAAAGCTTTTCCTGATTTTTTACTGCTGGGATTGCGCGGGACGCAAGGGTTGCAGCCTTGATCATGTCGGTAGGTTTAGGGTTGGGAAGTTTTTGTGCTGCTTGGATCGTTTCAAGGGCTTCCCTGGGTTTTATTGCAAAAATTGCAATTTCTGTCCCGAGCAATAGGCGGTTCCTTAATTGATCCGTTTGCAGGGAGGGGTTTTGTTTTGAAAGATTGATGGATTCATCGAAGAGGATAAAAGCTTCGGGTGCTCGGTTTTTTTGAGCAAGGAATAATGCAAGCTGATCGATTGATTGGGCCAACTCCTCTGTTTCCTTGTCGCCCTTGGGGTTTGATGCGAGAAGAATTCTGCGAATTGCGATGAGCGATTTCAAATACTTTTCTGCATCTGGTGCCCTGCCTGAGGATTGCATTATGTTGGCAAGCGATGCTGTTGGAAGCACTTGGGCCAGGGTCAAGGGCATTGATGTTTTTTTTGCAGCAAGGATGATTTCGAGGGCCTTGGTAAACGAAGATTCCGCCTTGGTTGTAAGATTGCGAGACAAAGCCCACATGCCTTGATTTCCCAGGGTTTTTGCAAGTTCGAGCCTGTACTCTTCAACATCAGGGAATTTTGCCACCAATGCGGTCTGCAATTCCCGCGCTTTCTCAAATTCTTTTTCCGCTTCCTCTGGTTTTTTGTTGGATACAAGATGGATGGCCCACTCATTAAGATTACGGGAAAGCTCAAGGCTAAATCCTGGGGTTTCTGGATGCTTTGCTGCAAGCCTGGTCAGCAAGTTGCGCCCCTCCTCCCAGGGTTTTTCAGCTTTAGTTCCTTGATTAAGATCCTTGAAGTAGTTTCCTAGGTTGATTAACGCCAGAGCTTGTTGAAATGGATAGTCGGTTTGTTCCGGGAATTCCAAGGCAAGTTTCATGAAATCGCTAGCGGCACCTTCCAGCAAGCCGATGGTTTCATCTGAATTTTTACCGACTTCAATCAGGCCAGCCCTTGTTAATCTGGCCCGGGCAATCTCTTGTTTAACCTCCAAGGAGCTTGGGTTTTTTGATGCAAGGTCTTGTAGTTGTTGAAGTGATTGGGATGAGATTTTATCTGCATCCTTGTTTTTCCCCAGACTTTCCAGCAATACACTTTCGTTCAATAGCGTTCGGGATAATTCCAGATTGTATTCGATGGAATCGGGAAATTCGGTGGTCAGGGATTTCAAATCTTCCAAGGCTTTCAGATAAAGTGGCTCTGCTTCTTTTAATCGGTTTTGCACCTGTAATTGGATTCCGCGATTATTCAACCCCGCTGCTAGATCCTTGCGGATATCAGGTACCCAGGGCACATCCTTGGCAAGCTTGTCGCGTATGCCCATGGATCTATCAAAGGCGGTTTCGGCAGCCTTGCTGTTACCCGATGACTGCAGCAAAATACCAAGGTTATTCAAACTATTTGCAAGTTCCTGCCTATAAAAAGGTGTTGCAGGAAAATCAGAAACCAACGAATCTTGAATTGTAAGCGCCTTCGTGTAGGAACTTTCCGCTAGTGCTAAATCGGTGTCCCGAAAAAGCTTGCCTTTTTGGTTCCAAGCAGACGCAAGGTCCACCCGATAATCAGGGTTGCCAGGAAATTGGGCAACTATCCCTTGTGCTGAAGTAATTGCTTTTTCAAGCGTTGTTTTACACTCTTCAAAACGGCCGAGATCCTGCAGGGTTTGTGCAAGGCCCAGAAGCCCCTTGACAAGGTTTTGTTTTTGATTGGAATTGGATTTGTCTATGGCCACGATGCTTTCCAGTTTCTTGACGGTGGCCGTAAGAGATTGCATTGCAGGTTCTAGTTTTCCCTGGGAGCGAAGCAGTTGCCCCAGATTAAACTCGCTTGCAGCCTGCTTGGAAAGTGTTTGCTGATTTTCAGGAAGTGTGGATCTAAGTTCGATTGCCTTGCGGTATTCAGGTTCAGCAAGGTTTGGCTTACCCTGCTGGGTAAAAAGCAGGCCAAGTGCTTGTTTGCAATCTGCAAGGTCTGATAGGTAGTCCTGATTCTTCGCATTTATCTCATGAAGTTTGGTAATTTGCTCGATTGCTTGTTGCAGGTTTTTTTCAGCCTCCTTGAAGTTACCAAGCATTTCCTCAATGGATCCCAGTTGCATCAAGCTGCGTGCGGTCTGCCAGCGCACTTGTACATCTTCAGAGCGGTAATCAAGAAATCGGGAAAGGAAGGTCTTTGCTTCCTGCAAAAGTTCGCGTCTGATCCGTTCCATGCGGGGTTCATGCGCCAGGCGGTTCTTCCCTACCTTGGTAAGCATCTGGTCAACAGCAGCAAGGGCATCTTGGAAGTTTCTTTCTGCTTGCAACTTTTGTTGTTGTGCGATGTTTCTTTCTGAAACAGCTTCTTCCTTGAGGCGCAAGTTTTCATCGGCCCTAATTTTTTCCCGGCCTGCAAGTATGTAACCACCCACCGAGATGCCTAGGATCATGAAAAATGTCATTAATATCAGGGCAGCTATTGCTGGTTTTCGCCTGGCCCATTTCCAGGCATATTCATAGATGGAGGTGGGCCTGGCTAGAATCGGTTCACCTACCAGATATCTTCGTAGATCTTCTGCAAGCGCGCCTGCGGTTGCATACCTTTTTTTAGGATCCTTTTCCAAGCACTTTAAACAAATGGTCCCAATATCCGCAGGAAGCTTGGTATTGATCCTAATCGGATGAACGGGTTCCTTATGGATGACTTGCGTGATGGTGTCCATCACGGTCTCGCCTCGGAAAGGCGGAATGCCCGTAATAATATCGTAAAGAATTGCGCCTAAGCCGTAGATATCTGCAGCGGGCCCGATTTCTGAAGTTTTTCCCATGGCTTGTTCGGGTGCCATGTAACTCGGGGTGCCCATGATCGCACCTTCCCGGGTTTGAATGGAATCACCTTCCAAAGTTTTAGCCAGGCCAAAGTCTGTAATCTTGGGGACAAATGAATCCAACGGAATGGTTTCGAAATCCACATCTTCACCCGCCTGATCTGGAGGCGATAGCAGGATGTTTGCAGGTTTCAGATCCCGGTGCACGATTCCCTTTCGATGAGCAAAATCCATGCCTTCTGCGATTCCCCGAATCATGATTGCCGCCTGCCTGGCCGTGGGGATGTTGTTTTTAAGGCGCGAAGACAGTGTGCCTCCAGAAACAAATTCCAGTGAAAAAAAAGGAAGATTATCAAGCTCTCCGATATCGTATATTTTTACGATGTTGGGGTGATCAAGCTTGGCGACAGCTTCGGCTTCGATGCGGAAGCGGGCGATTTCTATCTTGCTGGCGCGCCCTGCTGAAAGAATCATTTTTAACGCAACCAGCCTTTTTAATCCCTTCTGTTTGGCTTTATAGACCACGCCCATTGCACCCCGGCCAAGCTCTCCTAGAATTTCGTAACCCTCGGGGGCCTTCAAAACAGCTTTTCGAGTTGCTACTTTAATCTTTTGCACCGGGCTGGTTTGTGATCCACTTTCGATTTTTATGTTTTGATACACCCCGGTTTTTTCCAGCTCCGAATTACTCAGTGCATTTGTCGGGATATCTAGATTCGGTTTTTTCTGAATGCGAGTATCAACACCGGGAACCATGTCCAATGTTGCCTGGGGGGCCCCTTGGTCGGTACCAGAATTTTTATTCGGCGGGATATCTAGATTTGGTTTTTTTTGAATGCGGGTGTCAACGCCTGGCACCATGTCCAATGTGGCGTCTGGATTACCTGCGGCTTCGGTTTTTTGCCCATCGATGGTTTTGGTGTTGGTTGCAATATCAGGGCTTGTTTGCGTGGGGGAATTTGATTCAGGTTTTAAAAGCTGGGAATCGATTAGCGTGCCTTGTAAGTCTTGAGTACCGGATTGGTTGGAATCGGACTCTTTGCTGGGAGAGTTTGGTACAAGGGTGTTTTCAATCGAATCGGATTGCTCCAAAAAAATAGGTTTTTCAGAGGGCGAACCAAGATTGCTATCTAAAAGGGTACCGGTATTATTGGGAGATTTGATTTCAGAGAGTTTTTCGCCACAACTCGGGCATTCGGTATTCTGGGTGGTATCGCTGTCAGTTTTTGGAAAAGAATGGCCATTTTTACATATTAACATGATGTTTTTGGAATAAATCCAATTCCTAAAATAAGATTAACATTGAGATTATTTCTAATTCATTGTATTGCATCATTCTGGCAGGTAATTTCATACAAATAAAGCCTAAAAGTAGGGGTTTCTAGAGTCTATTAAAAATTTGAATGGATAAAATGAAATAGATTTTCCGATATTAACTAAGATTATGCCCCGAATTTTAATTGTTTCTTGAGTTAAAATAGACAATTTGGTATGATTAGGGTTAGGTTTCATCGAGAAAATTGCTGTGAAAATATTAGGTAATTTAAATATCTGGGCTGGTTCCAATAAGTTGCCTTCCAATGTAGGTAAGTTAGATCGCTATTTGTATTCTCGAATTCTTCAATTGGAACCCCTCGAAGGCCGAATCACCCCTGCAACTTTTACGGTTGTTAATACCTCCGATTCTGGTACTGGTTCTTTAAGGCAAGCTATCCTTGATGCCAATTTAAGCACTGGGCCAGACATAATTAATTTTGCAATTGTCGGTGGCACCGGCGCAATTCACACCATTACTCCTACTTCTGCTTTACCTTTGATTACGGATCAAGTTGCAATCGATGGCACCACTCAGTCATTGTATACCGCAAATACCTTGTTAGTTGGCGCTGGTAATAATGCTGCAATTAAAATCCAACTCGATGGTTCAAACCTCAACAATGGCGAAGTAGGCCTCTACCTTAATAGTTCTGGAAGTTCTGTAAAAGGTTTATCCTTGGTTAATTTCCCATATGCCATTTACGCAAATGGGAACAACATAACCATCAAAGGTAACTACTTTGGTGTCAATGCAGATGGTACTGCCCAATCGAAAGGTTTGAGTGGGGTTGGTGTTGATGTCGCCACAGTTAACTCTGTAACTATTGGTGGTAACAATGCTGCTGATCAAAATATTTTTGGCAACCTAACCATCGGCATTCTTCAAATTGCTGGTAGTGGGGGTAATTTCACGGGTAATCGTGTTGGTATGGGTAGAACCAATACCAGTTTCATGCCAAATACCATCGGGATACAGATTAATAACAACGCAAATGTTGACGCCCTTAATCATTCCATTTCTGCAAATTTAATTGGCAAGAATACCACTGGGATCAATCTTATTGGTTTCCAAGGTACAACTGGCAATAACACTGGAAAGGTCATTGGCACTCAAATTGTTGGGAATCTAATTGGTACTGATGGACCAGGATCCACCATTAATCTTGGAAACTCAGGTAATGCGATTTCCATTGCTGATGGTGTAATCAACACAACGATTGGAATTTCTACTGATCCAAATACGATTGCTTATTCCGGCCAAGATGGTGTTTTTATTAATGGCGCTGCCTCGATGGGAAACACAATCGAGTATAATAATATCCGGAATAATACAAGTTTGGGTATCCGTCTTCTAAATGGTGCCAACAGTAATATAGCCCCGCCAGTTTTGACACAACAACAACCAAACGTAACTGGTGGGTTTACCTACTCGGGTTTTGTGAATGGCATACCATCAACGACTTACACCGTTGATTTTTACTCTTCGCTAATTTCAGATTCGCGATCACAAGGTGCTAATTATCTAGGCTCGACCACGGTTACCACTGACGCATCAGGGAATATCGGTTTTACTGGGTTCATTCCTACGCAGAATCAATCTTCCCAGGGTGCAGGCTATGTTGTTACAGCTACTGCTACGAATGTTGGTTTTGGAACTTCACAATTTTCCGCAGGGCCACCAGCGCAAATAAGTGTTGTTTCAGGTAGCGGTCAAAGCGCTTTGGTTGGTACCGCATTTGCAAACCCATTGACAGCAAGGGTTGTGGATTCGCGTGGTGATCCCGTGCCAAACATCCAGGTGCGATTTGCAGCTCCTAATGCTAATCCTCCAACGAATCCTGCAACCGGAACCTTTCCGGGAAATCAACAAACCATCATCGCAATTACCAATACGGCGGGGCTGGCTGTTTCCACGACATTAACAGCCAACAATGCACCAGGAAATTTTACCGTACTCTCATCAATTGTTGGTAATCCAGGTATAACCTCGATAAGTTTTGCATTAACCAATACTCCACCAGCGCCTACTATAACTTCATTCACGCCGATTTCAGGGCCAGTAGGAACTCCGGTGGTTATTACTGGTTCTGGTTTTATTGGGCCCGTTCAAGTTAAATTTGGTGGGATTACAGCTACGGTTGTTACAGTAAACTCTGCCACTCAGATAACAGCAATGGTACCTCTAGGCGCAACATCCGGGCCAATATCTATTATCACCTCGGCCGGAACAGTTTTTAGCGGCAATGATTTTACCGTGACTACGAACGCCGTTTCTAGTTTTAAAGTGGAACTTGCAAACCCAGGACAGGCAGTTATTGTTGGTGTACCTGTAAGTATTAAAATAACCGCACTCAACTCAAGCGGAGGGGTGGTTTCTAATTTTGCTGGCCCTGTCAATATTTCGACTACCGATCCCTTGGTGACTATTCCCAGTATCGTAAATTTTACCTCTGTGGATAATGGTGTTGTTGTCATTAATGCAGTCTTTCGTACTCCGGGGCAAGTTACTATAACCGCAACTTTTCAAGGAAATGGTGCTACTGGCAGTGGATCAGGAATAGTCCTGCAAGGGTCTAGTGGTCCTTTTCAGGTTTCACCCCCAAGTTCCCCAGTTCCTTTTCCCCTTGGCATCAGCATCACCAAGGATCTTGCGATTCTTACTGGCGTAACCCTTGCTACAGTTTCTGATTATGTTGCCACCGTAGTGTGGGGTGATGGTAGCCCAAATAGCGTTGGTGCGATTACGCCTGCTCCCAACCAACCGGGGGTATTTCAAGTTTTAGGCACACACACCTATAACTCTCTTGAAGTGTTTACCGGGTCGGTCACTGTTACAAGAATTTCTGATAACACGAATTCATCAAGTAGTTTTACTGCAGTGGTGTTAACTCCAGCACAAAAAAACAACCTGAATGGCGCCAATGGCTCAGTGCTTCCTCCTGGAGGTCGATTTGCGGATGCTCGTGTCAATGGTATCAATGCTTTTTATAATCAGCCCGCCACCAATCCAAGGCCGGTAATTTTGGTTACTGCTTCGTTTATTGGTAATCCTCAGCCTTATGCTCCAACAATTCCCGCTCAGCAATTTTATGATGTTCGGTTGATCAACCCCGAGGCCGGGGCTTTGCTTTCCATCACTTGCAGTTTTTCTGGGGGATTACAGCGGGGATCTTCTCCTTATCTGCAGTTTGCACAAGATACCTCAACATCTTATCAAAATGTTATTTCTGCCAATAATCTGGTGATCATCAATTACATCGACAGCACGATCACGGTTTATCTTAATCAAACTAGCTTCCCGCTCATCGATACTTTAAGGGGAACAGTTTTTGCGGTCGTTACAAACACCACCCAAGTTTCTTCCAATACTATTACCATTCTGCCTGCAGCATTTACCGGCGGCACTGCGGTTGGTATTGCATGGGGTGATTCTTCAACATTGATCGATATTGCAAAAAGTGCCAATGCTTCCAACACAACGTTGACTTTCCAGAATTCCAGACAAACAACCTTGACTCTTGCTCCATCGCAGTCCGCAGGGACTGTTTTATTTCGAACTTCGAATTACGGTGGTACAACCAACGATGATGCTGGCAAGGAAACCATCAAGCAATTAACAAACCCTGATATTATTCAGAACATTATCCGGGGTACGATTGGTATAGGTCCGGAAGTTATAAGTAGCATGATAAAAAAGATGATGCCGGAAAATACGGGTGAGTTTTTCAAGCAATGGTCCAAGGTGATATCCGAGATCAAAACTGTTCCCAATGATATGATCACCCCCGAAGTAAAAGCAACACCCCAAACCAATAATGGTTCATCAAATAACAGGCCGGAAGAATTTGATGATTCTTTGTTCGATGATGAAGCATTCGAAAATGTTTCAAAAATTCGCTCAATTCTGGTTGATGAGGATGAATACGATTCTTGTTTGAATGCACCTTCCCCAGATCCAATACTTGAGGAACTTGCCTCTGCTGGGGAAATTAATTGGGCTGGGTTGGCCCTTTCAACCTTGGCGCTTTCCCAGTTCCGCGCTTTTTCCAGGGATAAATCCAATCCCGTCCGCTCTATCAAGATCAGTGCCTAAGCAAAAATTCTAAACTTTACAGCCATCTGATTGCTCCACAACGCCTGAGGTGTTACCATTTACTAGGTGGTTTGTAATTTTTTGCGTTATCGGTGTGACTAAAATACTATGCGCGATCCCTTTTCCTGGTCCATTCCGTTAGGCAGGGTCTTTGGCATTCTCGTCAGGGTGCATTTATTGTTCCCTTTGGTGGCGCTTGGTTTAATCATGCGTATTAGCTTTTCCAAGCCTTCGCCCCCTGATCATACATGGATTGATGCGTTGCAATTGACATTGCTATGGTTCTTTTCGGTTTTCCTGCACGAATTGGGCCATTGCTTTGGCGCGCGAAAAATGAATGGCGATGCCACCGAAATCATGCTTTGGCCCTTAGGTGGATTGGCGCAGGTCGACATCCCCAAAAATCCCCGTGCGCATTTCATCACCGCTTTATCTGGCCCACTTGTCAACCTTGCAATTTGTTTTTTCTGTGCATTAACCCTGGCTTTTATTGGTTCATCTTTCCAGCCCCCCTGGAGTCCCTTTTGGCCCCCTTTTCGTATTGATTCTGATGGCAACATGAACCTTGTAACCTGGGCGGGATTTCTCGAAGAGACTTCTTCTTGGTTGCCTATTCTTCTTTCCAGGCTCTTTTTCGTCAACTGGTCCCTATTTCTTATCAATGTTCTTTTAATTGGTTTCCCGCTGGATGGCGGTAGAATGCTGCAAGCCTTTCTCTGGCCTAGAATTGGTTATCGACAATCCGTCATTATGGTGATATTCACAGGCTTTGGCTGCATGTTTCTCGTTGGCTTGTTTGGCATTATTTTCAATGAGGTGATGGTGCTTTGCCTTGCTGTTTACATTTATGTTGCTTGCAAGAATGAATGGCTGACTTTGGAAATGGAAACTTCCGATTATGAATCTGGTTATGATTTTTCCCAAGGGTATACCAGTCTCGAGAGGGATGATCCCCAAGTTCCGGCTAAGCCCAGACTTAGCTGGTGGGAACGATGGAAAAAAGCCCGCGCACTCAAAAAAATCCAAAGCCTTATCAAGCAGCAGGAAGATGAAGAAACCCGCATGGATTCTTTGCTTGATAAGCTTCACCGTGAGGGGTTTAAATCCCTTACTGAAGAAGAACACCGATTCATGAAGCGTTTCAGTGACCGTTACAAAAACCGTTCCCAGTAATTCTTATTTTGGAGAAAAGTTCGGGCTGGTTCATTAACCAGCTTCGTTCCCATTAATTATGGCCGATCTTATTCAACCCAGAACCCTCAAAGGGTTTCGCGATTACCTTCCCTCTCTCATGATTCCTCGCGAGGAAATCCTACAAAAAGCACGCACTGTTTATCGGTCTTTTGGCTTTGCACCCATTGATACACCTGCGCTTGAATACACTGAAATCCTGCTCGGTAAAGGGGGCGCAGAATCCGATAAACTTATTTACCGTTTCAAGGATCATGGCGATCGTGATGTTGCTTTACGCTTTGATCTTACCGTACCTTTTGCCCGTTTCGCTGCCCAGCATGTTCCTGCTCTAGGCACACCATTCAAGCGCTATCACATGGGCCCTGTTTGGCGAGGCGAAAATACCGCCCATGGCCGTTATAGGGAATTCTGGCAGTGCGATTTTGATACCATTGGCACCACCTCCAATTCTTCGGATATCGAGGCCGCCCTTGTTATCAACGCATTGCTTGCTGCGATCGGATTTGAACGCTTCGAAATTCATGTCAACAATCGATTGATTCTCTCAGGATTGCTTGAAGAATTGGGCCTTGCGGATAAATCGGTCGCGGTACTCCGTGCTCTTGATAAGCTTCCCAAAGTTGGAATCGAACCCGTTGTTGAGGAAATGGTATTGCATGGCGTAGATGCGGAAAAAGGTAGAAAGGTTCTTGAGTTGGCAGGTTTTAAAGGCACCAATGAAGAAATACTCGCCTTTGTCTCTGAAAAGTTTGGTAATAATCCCAAAGCTGCTGATGGGGTTAAAAGGCTTGGTGAGTTGCTTATCGTCGCCCGCGAGTCAGGCGTTCCTGATCAAAGAATACGAATTGATCTTTCCATAGCACGGGGGTTGGATTATTACACCGGAACCATCTTTGAGACTTTTCTTTCCGATATCCCCGGCATTGGAAGTATTTGTTCCGGCGGGCGTTACGATAATCTTGCAGGTTTGTACACCAAGATGCCTTTACCCGGTGTTGGCGCATCGCTGGGGCTGGATCGCCTGCTTGCAGCCATGGAAGAATTAAAAATCTTGGGGGGCGTGCAGGCTAGTGCTCCGGTTTTCATTGTTCGTTTTGCAGATACTCCAACCGGGGTTTACGAAAGACTTGCTGCAACCTTGCGTGCTGCTGGAATAGGCGTTGAGGTTTTCCTTGAACCCAAGAAAATAGGTCAGCAATTACAATATGCTGAGAAGCGTGGATTTCGTTTTGCTCTTATTGCTGGCCCTGATGATTTCGCCTCCAAGAAGTTTAAAATCAAGGAACTTGCGACAAGGCAGGAAGCCGATTACGATGAAGCTGTCATTGTTACCCAGTTGCGTACCAGGCTGGGGATCGGTTAACCCGGATAATTTTCACCCCTCGGCCCAGGAGGGTTTTATGGATCGTGGTAATCACTACGAGTCTGCATTTGAGTCGTATTTGCAGGATAATAAGATCTGTTATGTTGCTGTTGATGAACAGCGTAGGTCCTGCCTTGGTGGCGAACCCGTAAAAAGCCTCGATTTCATACTTTATGCGGAATCAGGTGCTAGGTTTGTGGTTGATGTGAAGGGTAGAAAGTTTCCTGGTGGAACACCCGAAAAACCCAAAAAGGTTTGGGAGTGCTGGTCTACCATTGATGATGTTGAAGGCCTTGAGCGATGGGCGGGTATGTCAGGTGCCACTTACCAGGGGCTTTTGGTCTTCATTTACGAAATATCAGATGCAGTGCAGCTTCCTGAAAACACCGAGGACTTTTGGCAGTGCAGGGATAAAAGATACTTGGCCAGGGCAGTTTTAGTTTCTGATTACAGGGCCCAAATGCGTACAAGAAGTCAAAGTTGGCGCACCGTCGATTTGCCAGGAAAAGTTTTTCGCTCTTTGGTAAAACCACTACGGTATTTTCTTGAACTTCCTGAAATAGAGGAAGAGTTTGAAACAGACTGGTAACTTTATGAATCGTTGTAAATTTGGTGTAAAGCTCGAATGTTTTGGAGTCCCTTTGCGTAAGGCTCTTTTGCTTGCCGCCCAGGCAGGAGCACAAGGTGTTCAATTTGATGCAGTAGGCGAACTTTCCCCAGACAAACTTTCCGAATCCGGGCGCAGGGAAATAGCTTATCTCCTTAGATCTTATAATCTTCAACTTGCTTCTATTTTTTGCCCGCTGCGTAATGGGCTTGATGTTTCCCTTGATCAGGAACAACGCATCCTTCATCTTAAAAAAGTCATGGATCTGGCATTTGATCTTGGGGCCCGGGTGCTTGCTCTTCATGCAGGCCAGATACCACAGGAAAAAGAAGATAAACGCATTGCAACTTTAACCGAATCACTTTCCTTTCTGGGAGCGCATGGTGACCGGATAGGCGTTTCTCTTGCCTTGGAAACAGGTTTGGAATCCGGCAAAGTGCTGGCAGATTTTCTGTCCAAGATTGATTCAGGCGCCTTGGGTGCTTCTCTTAACCCAGGTAATTTAATCCTCAATGGCTTTGATCCTTTGCAGGCAATTCTTGACCTTGGATCTCGAATCAAACTGGTTCATGCGAGGGAAATTCAAAGCAACGGGCCGGGTAGGGCTACCCGTGAAGTTCCTCTTGGTAAAGGTAATTTTGACTGGCATTCCCTCATGGTTTACCTTGACCATTCCGGGTATCAGGGATTTTTGGTTTGCGAAAAAGAAGAGGGTGATGACAGGGCTGAACAATTGGTTCATGGGCTTCGTTTTCTCAAGGCCCTAGGTGATATTGCTTCTTGAATTCATGCTTCTTCTTTGCGATCATCATTGCATCTGTTCTTCATTTCCAATCAGGGGTTTATTATGAATCGTCGAAGCTTTATTGCTACCACTGGCGCAAGTGTGCTTTCCTGGAATGCCTTTGGTGCACCATCTGAAAAAGTGAATATCGGCATCATGGGTGCAGGCGGCAGAGGTACTGCACTTGCAAAATCATTTACTAAAATTCCTGGAGTGCAAATTGGTTTTATTGCAGACCCGGATTTCAATCGTGCCACCAATGCAGCGGGGGAGGTCGAAAAAATCGCGGGCAAGGCGCCTAAGGTTGATAAGGATTTCAGAAAAATCCTTGATGATAAAGATATCGATGTTTTTGTTTGCGCAGCTTGCAATCACTGGCATGCCCCTTCCACCATTCTTGCGGTAAAAGCAGGAAAGCATACTTATGTCGAAAAGCCTTGCAGCCATAACCCACATGAAGGTGAGCTGATGGTTGAGGCAGCGACAAAGTACAATAAACTTGTACAGATGGGTAATCAAAGGCGCACCTGGCCCAAAATTCGCGAGGCGATCGATCTTATCCATAAAGGGGAAATCGGCGAAACCCATCTCGCTCAATCCTGGTATTTAAACAGCAGGCCTTCCATAGGCAAAGGTATTGAAAAACCCGTGCCCGCAGGATTGGATTTTGATTTATGGCAGGGCCCTGCTCCTCGCAAAGCTTACAAAGATAATTATCTTCATTACAACTGGCATTGGTTCTGGCACTGGGGTAATGGCGAATTAGGAAATAATGGCATCCATATGATCGATGTCTGCAGATGGGGGTTAGGCGTGGAATACCCCATATCAGTTCACTCCTCGGGTGGCAGATATATGTTTAAAGACGATCAGGAAACACCTGATACCCACATGGTTGAATTTAATTTTAACCAAGGCAAGCATATTCAATGGCTTGGTCTTAGTTGCAATCGCTTGCCAGAGGGCAATACGCCCGATATTCTTTTTGTTGGCTCAAAAGGTACCCTTGCTATCAAAGGTAGTGGTTATGCCGTTTATGACACCAAGGGGAAAGAAGTTAAGAAGGCGACTGGTGATGGTGGCGAAGTTGAGCATCTTGCAAACTTTATTTCAGCCGTGCGTGGTAACGGTAAGTTAAATTCCCCTATTCCCGAGGGGCATAAGAGCACTTTGCTTTGCCATTTGGGAAATATTTCCCAGCGAGTTGGTCGTACTATTAAGTGTGATTCTTCTAATGGCAAGGTACTAAACGATCCTGACGCCAAGAAAATGTGGGCTAGAGAGTATGAACCCGGTTGGGAACCAAAAGTTTAGAATCAATTTATTCCTCAGGCATAAGTTGTTAGCAACTTATGCCAGTTTTAATGGTAATTGTTTTGTAAGTTATTAAGAGTTCTAGATTGAATTACTCTTATTTAGATGTAATATTAATTTGGTTCTGTATGGCATTGCAAAATGCTGGACAGGACTCATTTCCCCGGGTTGCAACCTAGAGCGAGCAAGATCGTTAAACATCTTGTTACGGTTGCAACCCACTTTTGTTTATAGCTCATGATTCTTCAAGCTTCTTCCAGCAACGGCCAACCAACTTCGTCTTTGCAATCCAAAGAGTTGCTTCTTCAGGTGAACTCGTTGCAACTTCGAGAGGTACTAGCATAACTCTCGTCCAACGAAACCATGGGAAAACAATTAATGTTCCCACCAAGGCCAAGTTAAATGGCAAACATAATACCGGAAGCCCTATCAATCGCAATGTTGAGCCAAACCAATCCCATAGGGCAACCATGCCAGCAGATAAAACAGCAGTCCATAAACCCGTCTTTAATCCCATGCGCAGGTATTGCCCACCAAATGCCAGAAATAAGTCAAGCAGAAGTGATGTAAGTTGAATTTATGCAGTCGAGAAGGGCAAGGGTGCTGGCCTTTTGGTAGTATTCGAGGGCAGCGGCATGATTTTCTTTTAGAGAGTACAAACGCCCTGCTCTGTAATTAATCAGATAATGATTTCCATGACTTGCTTGAATTGCATGATTAGATGCAAGGGCCTCATCATAACGACCATTTTTTTCGGCTTCATCCATGGCTAACCACAACTGCTGGGCTTGCGTTGGTTTAAATTCTGTTATAGTTGCGGGTGCGGTGGAGAGGATTGTTGGATTATTATCGATGGGGTTTGAAGATCTGGAGTAGGATGCGGTGAGTACCAGCATTAAAGCAAGCAGTGCCGACCCTATGACGAGTTGGTTTTTACGATCAACCATTTCAGCCATTTCCTTAAAGATAGTCCGAAAGCTGGATTTGGTGGATTGATCTGATTCAATTTTTGTTGAAATTGAAAACCACCACACATTAGTAATAATAACTGAACCACATTAAGGGAAGATTAAGATTATAACATTGTTAGTGATAAATGTTTTCTTGGATGATGGTATCACTAAGCAAGTCAATTATTATTAATCAAAGATTTTTTATTCGCAGCAATAAGTTGGACAGTTGGTTTCAATTATCAATTGAATGGATGGGATGTAAAATTAACGGTTTGGTTTCGGTAAGGAAAAAGAATGGTAATGACTTTAAGGTTATTTGGCCATCGCTTAAAGGGCTGTTAAATTAGAGCGAAACAAGATTAATTAGAGAAAAATTATCTCGTTACGGTTGCAACCCTTCAATTAATAATATGCTTGGAATATTAAGAATTGGTTAAGTGTTGAAATATTTTATGGATTTTGGGGGGTAATATTTTGAAATCCCAAGTTTATAAAATGTATTTTAAACTGGGCCAAAAGTATGATTTATGCTTGTTTTGTAATAATAATGCGACAATTAAGGATCAAACTTCGTTTGAAAAATTGGCGCGTTTAGGCAAGATGGGTTAATTTTGGGTTTATTTTAAAAAAAGTCATAATAATTGTCGTTTTAATTAAACAAAATCTCTTTTACTATGTAGAGGAATAGCATTTTTGTATTTTTGATTCCTTAGGAATGAATTTTAAGTTTGCACTTCCCCCGGGTTGCTACCTAGAGCGAGCAAGGTGGTTAAACATCTTGTTACGGTTGCAACCCATTCTTTATCTAATCGACATAAGGGTCTGCACCTAAATCCTTGAGAATTTCCTGTCTTTGTTTTTCGTGTACCAGCAAGTCGACTCTGGATAAATAATGTCTTCTTTCCACGCGATGTTGAGCTAGCTTAAACATGGAAAGAAACTTGTTCCATTCTCGAATGGTGCCTGACATCCCCAGATTTTTTAGTTTCATCTGCCTGGCTTGGCCAAGGCCTTCTAACAATTCATCGTCAAGGGAAAGAAAAAACTGAGCACTACCTGGATCTCCCTGACGGCCTGCACGGCCCGCCAACTGGCGGTCGATTCGAATTGATTCATGTCTTTCTGTGCCTAGTACATGCAATCCTCCTGCAGCAATCACTTCCTTGCAGGGTTTAATATCTGTTCCTCTTCCAGCCATGTTGGTTGCAATGGTGATCCTTCCAAGTTGGCCCGCCTGTTCGATAATCTTTGCTTCGAGTTCGTGATTTTTGGCGTTAAGAACCTGATGGATCAATCCTGCATCATGAAGTTTCTGGCTGAGTATTTCAGATTTGTCTACACTCCTTGTTCCGATAAGGACGGAGCGACCTTCTGCTTTCAGTTTTTGAATTTCATCCACGATGGCATCGAATTTAGCATTTTCGTTGGGATAGACTTTGTCGGGCCATAGTTTTCTTAGAATAGGTTTGTTTGTAGGAACACAGACCACCCAGATTTTATAAACCCTTCGAATTTCCATGCGATTTTGCAACGCAGTACCCGTCATGCCACCCAACTTCTTATACAGCCTGAAATAACTCTGAAAGGTGATTTGGGCTGCATGTTCATCACTGTAAGTGATCGGTATTTTTTCCTTGGCTTCTACTGCTTGGTGAAGTCCATCGCGCCAATGCCTATCGGGCATTCTTCTACCAGTAAATTCATCAATGATCACGATCTTGTTTTTGTCAACAAGGTAATGCTGGTTTAATTTGAAGCGATAATGAGCTTGAATAGCTTGTTCCATGGCTTCATGCAACTTGTCGAGGGCATCGCCATGAGGACCTGAGGGGGGGTTTGAATAGCGGACAAGGTGTTTCCCTAGTGCGGTGAGTTCGAGTTTTTGCAATTGCGGGTTAAAGATGAAATGCTGGCCGGCTTCCATTCGTTGAACGAGATCATCCGCCCAGAGATAAACCACTTGCTCTTCAGGAGTGGCGGGTCGGACTTGTCCACTGATGATTAGAGGCGTTCTCGCTTCATCGATGAAAATATTATCGGCTTCGTCAACAAGGGCGAAGTGATGTCCTCGTTGGACAAAGTTGGATGAAGAGGCTGAGCCTCCGGCCAACCAAGGAGTCCAGAAAGGAGATTCTGCGCCTTTGCCATCAGCTATTTTAAGTCGATCACGTAAAAAATCGAAACCATATTCACTTGCAGTGGCATAGGTGATATCGCACTTGTATGCATTTTGCCTATCCACATCGGACATTTGCTGTTGCAGAATACCGGTGGTCATACCCAAAGCTGCGTATACGGGCCTTAACCATTCGCCATCGCGGCGGGAAAGATAATCATTAACGCTTGCAACATGAACGCCTTTTCCTGCCAGGCCATTCAAGAAGGTAGGAAGGCTTGCGACCAAAGTTTTTCCTTCGCCAGTCGCTAATTCGGCAAGCGCACCACCATGAATGACTGCACCAGCAACCAATTGAACATCAAAAGGGCGCATACCAAGAATTCGCTTGCATGCAACCGAGGCAAGGCCAAAGGCTTCAGGAAGCATTTTGTCGAGTGATTCGCCACCCCTGGCACGCCCTTTCATTTTCTTGGATATTTCGAGTATTTCAAAATCGGTAAGTTTGTCGAATTCGGATTCCCAATGCCGGATTTTCGGCACTTGCAAGGCTGCATATGCCAATCTTCGATCCCAAGGGGTACCAAACCATGATACCAATTGATTTTTCAACTTACTGCCAAATCGATCAGTACGGTTCATCGATTCAAGTTTGCCAGTATCATGCTTGGCGGATTTTTCTGTATGATGCGTTGAAGATTGCTCCACAATCAAACCTCATGTTTTGAAAGCTTATCTTTTCACTAATTATATTGTAATCGAGTTTGAAGAAATGATTAACATATTATCAAATAAAAGAGGCCCGCGGACTGCCAACCACCTCTCCCAATGGTTGACAACCCGAAGGCCAAGAAGGACTAACAAAAGGTTCCTTTATTCCAGCCCAACCAACCCGCTGTACTATCTCTCCAATAGCCAGCGCGGGTCAGCTGGTTCTGGTCGGGGCGCCTCCAACAGCGCACAGAACTAATAAAGCAAAAGCTGGGCCAATTATTAATTCTCCTCTTTAAAAACGAGGGATATGTTTGTAAGTCTTTAAATTAAAACAACTTAAAAAAATAATTTTTTTCTGATGAGGGTGCAGAGTTGGTTTGCTATAGAAGCCCTTGCTCGTTTATTAAGCGAAGCTGCTTTGATTTTGAGCGCTGGAACTCTGGTGAAGAGGGGTAATAAGTAGGCAAAATGACAACTTCAAGGGTTTTTACTTTGAAACTTCCCTTTCTTTTATTCCATATCGGTTGCATTCCTTCCGATTTTACTGAGGAGGGGTACTAGACCTAGTCTACTTTTCCTCCTACCATGCTTTTTGTTCGGGTTTTGCAACTTGAGGTTACCATGGCTACTGATTTTCGTTTGAAAGAGATTCTGCCCGAAATTACTGAGTCTATAGTTGCTACCTACACTGAGTGCAATAAAACCAGTCATTTGGGTCACAAGCCTTTGCCCAGCAGGGAAGCTGTCAATGCAATGCTTCTTGACCTTTTAGACATTCTTTTCCCAGGATATTTTCGCAGGCAAAACTTGCACATTGCCAATGTTGAATATTATGTGGGTGATCTTATTGATGGCTTGCATGATAAAATGATCGTGCAAATCACCAGGGCCTTACGCCATGAGTTGGAAAATCAAGCCATCTCCGAAATCAACAAACAGGATCTCGAGTCAATTGCTCAACAACGCACCCTCGATTTTCTAAAAAAACTTCCTGATATCCGCATGGTGCTTGAAGAGGATGTGCAGGCCGCTTTTGAAGGCGATCCTGCCGCCAAGGGGCATCACGAAATTATTTTCTGCTATCCTGGCATCGAAGCTATTTCCATTTACAGGCTGGCTCATCAATTACTCCTTCTAGGTGTCCCGCTCATTCCAAGAATGATGACTGAATATGCACATAGCAAAACTGGGATTGATATTCATCCGGGGGCCCGGATCGGGCCGCGTTTTTTCATCGATCATGGCACGGGGGTGGTCATTGGAGAAACCTGCGACATCGGGGTCAATGTGAAACTTTACCAAGGGGTTACTTTGGGCGCACTTTCATTCCCCAAAGATTCCTCCGGCAATATCATCCGAGGCAAGAAACGGCACCCCACCCTGGAAGATGATGTGGTTGTGTATGCCAATGCCACCATTCTTGGGGGCGATACCATTGTTGGAAAAGGCACTGTAATTGGCTCGAATGTGTGGTTAACGCAAAGCGTTGCCCCTGGCAATGTGGTGGCACTCGAAAAACCCGTGCTTCGCATGAAGGGCCCAGCAAGCAAAGATACCGGCCTCCATTACAGCATCTGAAAGCCTCAACGAATGCAAACTCAGGTTCTTGCTTTAAATCCGGATGATCCAGACGAGGATATTCTTCGTAAAGCTGCAATGATCCTTAATCAAGGAGGCTTGGTTGGAATTCCCACGGAAACCGTGTACGGCTTGGCTGCGAATATCTTTAATGAATCTGCAGTTGCGAAAATCTATACAGTCAAGGGTAGGCCGGGTAATAACCCCCTTATTGTTCATGTTCATTCGGTTAAACAGGCAAAAAGTCTGGTGCTTAATTGGAATGAAAGCAGCCAAAAACTCGCAGAAGCATTCTGGCCCGGGCCTTTTACCATGGTGCTAGATAAAAAAAATCTGGTGCCTGATTGTGTAACTGCGGGGGCTTCCAGTGTGGCGCTTCGCATCCCCAAACTATTTGTCACACGCAAATTAATTGAGGCCGCAGGTGTGCCCCTTGCTGCACCCAGCGCCAACCTTTCAAGTGCTATTTCCCCTACCACCGCGAGTCATGTTCTTAAAGATCTCGAAGGCAGAATTGAAATGATTCTGGATGCAGGGCCAGCTTCAGGAGGTATTGAATCCACCGTGCTTGATGTTCGATCGAATCCGCCCACGCTTCTTAGGCCTGGCTTGATTACAGTAGAGATGATCGAGAAAATCATCGGCCCGATCAAGCAGTTTGAACAACAGCATTTGCATGGTGGTGCATTTCCCTCTCCTGGAATGTTGGCGAGGCACTATGCGCCTGAAACACCTGTGATCGCTGTTCAAGATTCAGGTGTTGAAATGCTCGAAAAACTAAAAAAAGAAGGATTGAAAGTACGACTTTTGGGTTTTCAGATAATGGAAGGCGCAGTCTGCCTGCCAAATGATCCGGTGGGATATGCCACTGCGCTTTATGCTGCTCTACACGACCTTGATGAAATGGGTTTGGATCGCATAGTTATTGCGTTACCACCAGACACCCCAGAATGGCTTGCAATCAGGGATCGCCTGAGCCGTGCAGCCTTCATGCATTAATTTGCTCAGGCATTCTTTGGAAAAAGATCTTGTCATGGTCTTTGCATTTCTTGATCAACTCTTCTAAGTGCTGATGATGGGTAAACAAGATTATTTGGGTTTTTTCAGATAGTTTCGCCAAACAATTCAGAGTGGCAATTGTGCGGTTGTCGTCAAAGTTTACAAGGATGTCATCAAGGATTATGGGCAGGGGTTCTTTAAGTTTTTCCAGGTTGTTTTGAATCCCTGCTAACCTTAGGGCCAGAAATAGTTGATCTGCGGTGCCATCGCTAAGGAAGGTAGAACCTAAGCCTGCTTTGATATTTCCTGCTTCAAAGTTAATGGATTCTTTATCCTCGGATCCAGATCTTAGGAGTTGCAATGATTTTTTTCCATCAGCATCGGTAGGAACGATTTCAACCAGGGAATTATTAGTAAGGGTTTTTAAATAGGCGTTGGCATTCATAAGCAGGGGATCTTGATTGTTTTTGCGATACTTCTTGATGGTGTCTTCAAGTAGTGATTTTGCCAGTGTAAGCATTGCAAATTCTTTTGCTTGGTTCAAACATTGAGATTTAAGCAATTCTCTTTCCGCGCTAAGTGTGTGCGAACCAGCCTGTTTCTCCAGTTTTTCAAGGTCTGCTTTTGCGTTGGCAAAATCCTGCAATTCTTTATCGCGGGATTCTGAACATCTCGCCATGTCTGATTTTATATTTTCAAGTTCCCCTGTAATTGTTGCTGAATTTTTGTTTTCTAATTCTATTGCGAAAGTTTTAATGTCTTTTCCCGAAGCCTCTTGGATTAACGCATTTTTAGCGTCTTCATGATCCTTGTTGGCTATGGATTTTTTCCTAATATTTTCAAAAAGATTTGTAAGATCTTCGAGTGCTATGTCTCCCAAGGGCTTAAGCGTGGTTTTATGAGTTTCTGCCTCTTCTACGATTTTATTAATTTCATCATTGGTATTTTTCAAATCTGCTTTAAGACCTTTTTGAGTAACTTCATCCTGCTTTGCATCTGACAGATTCTGGGTGAGAGTTCCTAGTATATTTTTTATGTCACCTGCTTCGCTTGGACTTTCGTTGATCGAGAGAGTTTCTAAAACTTTTGTCAGTTTTCCTAAAATTTCTTTATTGTCAGATTCCATCTTGCTGATGCGGATTTCAAAATCTTTTGCATCTTTATGATGCTGATAAATATTGGTGATTGCTGTCACATGCTGGCTTGCGTTGTTGGTGCTGGCATCGGCGGGAAGTTTGAGATTAGCCATCAAACCAGTCCAGATTCTATGATTTTCATCCTGCTTTTCTTTCAGATTTTTCAATTCTTTCTGTAAATTGCCTTGATCGTTAACTAAGGAGTTTAATTGTTTTTTGTTGTTGGCTTTTGATAATTCAAGATTTGCAGCATTGCTGATGATTTCATCTGCTTTTATCCAAGCCAATTCAATTTCGGTGGAATTTGTCAAAGTCAAAAGTTTTTCGAACGCAATTACCTGTGCATTTTGTTTAGATGCAATGTTTTCAAGCAGAGGAATCAATTCGATGATGGATTGTTGTAAGCTGAGAGCATTTGCCTGCCAGGTTAGCATCTGTTCGGGTGGGTTGATTTTTGTCAGGGCCATTCCTGACCAAAGATTCAGCCAATCTTTTTCAAAATCGGTTTTTGCAGCGGTGATTTTTTCCAGATTTAGCTCTAACCCTGCGATTTCTTTTTTAAGACCATCCATGTCTTGTGTTAGTTGATTACCTCTACCCACGCGATCCGATGCGGTAAATAATTTATCCGTGAAAAGGTCGGATTGATGCTGAATGTTCAAGAATGCGTTTTTTGGACTGGAATTAACTCCTACGACTGCAGTGACTTTTTCAGGGAGTGGCCCGGGTTTACCTTCAAGCAGATTTTCAATTGCAACCCAGGTAAGTTCACGCAGATCTCGTAGTCGGGCGAGTTCTTCGCGAGTTAAAATGGCGCCTTCGTTTTCCAAGTTTGAAAGTTGTTTTTGTTTAGCATCGAGCGCCTCTTTTTTTCCTTTGATTTCAGTTTTAAGGTTTTGCTCTTCGGAAAGATTGTTGGCGAAGAGTTTTGAAAAACCTGCGATATCTTGAGAAGAAGGCAGGTGCAATTTTAGAAATGCATCCCAGGTAATTGATGAATTCGTGAGTGTATTTAATTTAGCTTCAAGGATAAGTTTACGAGCAGGAATATCTGATGTAAGTTTTTCAAGGTCGGATGGGGCAAGCTTTTTTGCCTTGATGGTTTGTACCAGGGATGTAATTTCTTCCAAGGAGGCGTGGGGCGTCTGTTTAATTTCTTCCTGTTTCAATTCATCGATCTTCTTTGATATGGAGTCGAGGTTTTTTTGGGTGGAATCAAATAGGGCTTTTTCCGTTACGATAGTTGCGCTGAGTTCCTGGATTTGTATTTGTGTTTTTTGATCGATGAATAAATTGCGGGATTCATCAAAACTCGTGGCAGTAAAGTAACTTTTCAAAAGTTCCTTGATTTGGTTTTCCTTAGCTTCCCTCTTTTTTCCGAGATTAGTTATATCTTCAAGATTTTTTATTAGTTCACCCGAGCGTATTTTAAGGGCATCAATTTCATTTCCAATCCCAATAATCATTAGGTCTGGGTTGAGATTTTTAAGTTTGTATTCAATGTCTTTTACTCTTTTTTGCTGTGTCTCAAGCATTGTGTTGGATTTAGTCAAAAATTTAAAAGCATCCTGGTATTTTAATAATGTTGCATCATCAACAACTGGAATTTTTTCCAATTCCTTAAGGGTGCTTTCTGCGGTTTTGTATTTGGTAAGCTGGGGCAGGGCTCTTAGAATGCTTTCGCATTCCGCTTGTTTTATTGCCAAAACACTTTTCTTGTCGTTTAAATCCCTGACCTTTTTATCTAAAGTTGCAAACAGTTCGCTTGCATTTTGCCAGGTTCCCAAGCTCAATTTTGCTTTTTCGATGGTATCCTGATTTTGCTTTGCAGATTCTAGGGTTACATATAGTTCACCTTTCCTTGGTGTGTAAATTTCAGTGGCTCGTTTTTCCAATTGTTGGAGGATTTTACGAAGGTTGGCTAGGCCCGTTCCTGCTTCGAAAATCATGGTGCCTAAATCTCCCTTCCCTTCAAGAACCTCTCGACCTCCTGACCTTAATTGTGCGTGGCTTATTCCAAACTGCATGGAAAAATTCTCTCGAACCATGCCTCCTAGCATGGCATCAAGTAGAGGGGTTGCATCATTATTTTTTGCATCTACAAATGTTCGTTCTCTTGGTGTTTTCTTTCGTTTGAGCAGATGCGTATTACCATTGGAATCCAGAAGGGTGGATTCAATGAGAAAATCCTTGAAGTGGTATTTGAAGTTTTCATCATTTTGCTGCGGTATCCCAAAGAGAAACCATTCAATATATTTTAAAGCAGAGCTTTTTCCCGCTTCGTTTGAACCATAGACTATATGCAGTCCGGGATTTCCCTGCGAAAAATCGAGGGTGGCGTTTTTAAAAGGCCCGATCATTTTAAATTTTATTTCTGCAAACTTCATGACTTCTTTTCCTCATTTTTGGCAATCGTTTGAATCAGGGGTACAAGGTCATCCAAAAATTTATTAAGCCAGGCTGCGTTCATTGGTTGGATCGCATTGGGATCATCCTTCGCTTTCCAATCGCCTGGAATGGCCCTGTTTAAATTATTGAGATGGCTTTCTTGCAGGAGTTCTTCTAATTCTTCTGGGCTGGTTTTTAAATTATCAATTGATTGTTTGAGTATTGAGAGCGCATCTTCACCCAGAGCTTCGTTTGGAGCAGCAGTGATTTCGCCAGATGTGCTAACCAGGAGTTGCTCAAGGAATAAGTGTCCTGCGCTTATGCCATCGAATATGCCTTGGATATTTTCAGAAATTCGATTCTGGCTCGAGATCAACCAGGGGTGAAGGTTTGTTTTTCCTTCAAGAATAATGCGTATTCCGTGCGGTATTTCGTTGAATGGAAGTTTTCTTGATTCAACACTTTCCTCAACTTTTTTATCAAAATCTGGTTCTTCTTTGATGCCATCCAGATTTATAGTGATCGTCTCCCAACGGAAAACATCGAGAGGTTTAAATTCCAAATTTGCTTCACGTTTATCATTAAAAGTGACAATATAGCAACCTTTTGCACCTGTTTCTTTAATATGCCTGCCCTGTATATTTCCAGGGAAAACAATGTAGGGATTTTGGTGAACTACTTCACGAGTGTGAACATGTCCCAAGGCCCAGTAGGAATAACCTTTGTTGATCAGTTCATTGGTCGTGGTGGGGGCATAATTGGCATGCCCTTCCCTGCCATCAAGCGAGGTATGCAATATCCCGATGTTCAATTTGCCTGCAACGGGTGCAGGGTAGGCGGTTGCCAGATTCCGAGGTTCGGATTGGTTAAGAAAACCCTGCCCATGAATCATTGCGATTACTTCGCCATCTTTGGTGATTTCACACGATTCAGGTTGGTGGGCCGAAAGGATTGTCAGGTTTTTTGGAGGGTATAAAGGCCTCGAAATCTTGGATTTGGCATCATGGTTTCCGGATATCATCACCACCTTGATATTTTTCTGATTCAACCTACCCATTTGCTGGCTGAAATGAAAATTAGTGTTGAGATCTTCGGGGTCGCCATCGTAAACATCACCTGCAAGAAGTACAAAATCAACGTTTTCATTAATCGCAAGGGTTACTAAATTTACAAGGGCTTCACGGGTTGCGGATAATATCTTGTTGGTTGGAAGATTATGCCTCTTGGCCAATCCTTTTAACGGACTATCGAGGTGGATATCAGCGGCATGGATGAATCGGATCATAATAAAACCTCTGGGGCAAAGGCAAAAGTCTGTTATTCTTTATTCGTTGCAGCCTATGAAACATTTCCAGAAACATTTCCAGAAATTGCAAAGAAATAAATTTTTACGACTGGGCTGGAAAAAATCTTTATTTAGGTTCGAATAATCATCTGTTAGATCTTGTAATATTGCAAGCTTGGCAGCAGGGAATTTTATAATGCTTAAAATCATTCGCTCAAATTGTAACTCAATACCACATAGTATTTCTGCCAATACGCCCGGCTGGCTTCAGGATGTCCAACAAAAACTGGCAGACCCTCTTAATGCAAATAACAGGGTTTATCGGATTGTACCCACTTCTCGTAGGCGAAAATTCCTTACCAGGAACCTTGCACAAACCGCCAAGATTATTCCCCAGATCATTACTTTAGACCAATGGATCAATGAACTTTCTGCCCATGGATTGCTAAGTGACTTGGCCATGATGACTGAAACTCAAAGGCATCTGGTATTGGCAAAGGCTTGGCATCAAACCACCGGAAAAGAGGCCTGGCCGTCTTTTCTTACTGATATCGATCGAATTTTTCGTGACTTCCTGGGTACGAATTCCGCACCCGATGAAAATAAAGATCCTGCTATTTTCAACTGCTTCAATAATTATCTTTCTATTCTTAAATCAGAAAATTTTGCGGATCGAAATACCCAAGTCACGATTTTGCATGATGCCCTTTCTAAAAATCAAGGGCCCACCAATTGGCTTAAAACTCAAAAACCCTGGTTCCTTCTTGAAGGCTTTCATCTTTTTCAACCTTTGGAATTAAAGTTGATCCAGCATGTTTCACGGCATGCGGATGTGGTTCTTTGGCTTGTTGCAAACCTCGATGCCGCCCCCGCCCATAATGTTCAAAATGCAATCGAATATTTTGAATCTGTAAATGCGATCGATTCTCTAGAGGATTATTTTCCATCCAAGGTTAATCCTATTGCCCGATTGGGGAACCAGTTGTTTCAGGAAACCGGCCCTATTCATGAACCCATGAATGTTGAGGGGCTGCAGGTTTTTAAATGTGGCAGTGCACTTGCTGAGGTGGATGCTTTGGTTCGTTGGTTGAAACGCAATACCCCAAAAGATAACGTTGAGTTTCGAAAAATTGCAGTTGTGATTCCGGGCGAGCCTTACGGTAGTTTGGTGCGCGAGGTTTTCACCCGGTCTGGAATTCCTTTCAACCTTGCGGGAAAAGGCTTTTTACTTGCTGAATCGAGGCCGGTTCGGGTTCTTCAGGCAGCACTTGATTTAATCCAGAGTTCATGGACTAGGGAAGAGCTTTCAGGTTTTTTGCATCTTCCTTTTGTTTTGAAAACTTTAAGCAGGCCTTATTTTGTTGAAGAAATATTAAGGCTGCCCGTATCTTCACCAGCGTCGCTCAAAATCTGGCGTGAGGCCATTGCTAGGCATGCTCTTAAACTTAAAGAAAAATCTGAATCTCTTGGGAGTAAATTCCAATCGTTTGTTGATTCCCTTGAAGCTATTTTGAAACCAGTTGAAAATCTTGAGACAGAACTGGGCACAGGGAAGATTGAAAATGTCATCCGGGGCTTGTTTGAAATTTTCCCGATCATCAAAATGAATATATGGCTTGGTGCAAAAGGAAATATCAACAAGGGTACAACCATTGTTCCCTGGACGGAAATTGAGAAGGATCAAAAATCATTTTCAAAGCTTAGGGATATTTTAAAGGAGGTGCTTCTGCTGGGTGACCGCTGGTTGCCCGCTGCTATCACCAACGCCAAAAGCCCTGCAGCTTATGCACAGGGAACCTTGCAGCTTTTGCAAACCTTGCTTGCAGACAGGCATTATCAGGTTACGAATGATGATGATGCGGGGGTGCAAGTTTTTGAAGGTCGTGAAATTCAAGGTCTTGAGTTTGAAACGGTGTTTGCTCTCGGACTGGTTTCTGGAACAGTTCCTTCAACTAGGGGGAAGTCTTATCTTGCTCGCCTAAGGCAAAACCACGATGTCTTAAAAGTGTGGATGCAAGCCAAGCATAGGGAAGAAAAATATCTTTTTACCCAGTTGTTTGAAGCTGCTTCGAAAAATCTCATCCTTTCCTTCCCTGCGCATGACGAAGAAAAAGAGCTGATTCCTAGTTTGTTTATCAAGCCTTTTGAAAGCCTTGCATTGGTTCCTTCAATGCAACCTGCAATCACTTGCAGTAGTGAAAAAGATATGGAGTTTGGAAGAAAACTAAGAGCTGGCCATGATCCTGTCGGGATGGAAGCCGGCCTGTTAAACGATTTGAAGAACTGGCCTAAATCCAGATTGTTGGAAGAGGGAGGGGTAACTTTACCTGAAGGCCTTGGCAGGATTTTACAGCGATCTTTTCCCGCTTCCAAGCCCTTCAGCCCAAGTTCTCTCGAAGGTTATTCAGAATGTGCGTTTAGATTCTTTGCAAACAAACTATTGCGCCTGCTGCCCTTCGAGGATAATGAAGCAACCCTTCTGGGCAAGCTGGTTCACAAGGCGCTTTTCACGGTTTACAACAACAAGCGGGAAAGTTTGGACCTCCCTGCCAATGCTCCTTTACCAGCACTTGATAAAGAGAAGGATCGTACACTTTTGGAAGCTGAATGCAGAAGGCTTTGGCAGGATACAAATGAGGAATTCGCAGGCATGATCGGCATTCATCGCTTGAATCGTCTTGTAGTGCGAAACGGCGTGCTGGATATGTTGCTGGAATGGCTTGAAAAATACGAAGAAAAATTCGGATTCATCGCAGGTGAGAGGAATTTGGCAGGCACGGAGATTGGAGTTGATTCAGTAGGTGTGGCGGTGTTGCTGGCGGGCATTACCGACCGTATTGACGCAAACCGCAATGATCCTTCAGAGCTTGCTTTAGTCGATTTCAAAACTGGAAAACCAAATAAGGACAAGGTGGCTTCCCAAACAGCGGATGGCAGATTATTGCAACTTCCTCTTTATGCCATTACTGCGAAAAATGAACTTATGAAAAACCATGGTGGCGACCTCCATGTTGCTTCTGCAATGTATTTGCATCTTCCTGATACTGAGTCTGGTTCCGGGACACAAAATGAAATCAAGGTTCCACTCGATGAAACTAGTATTGAGCATGCCCGGGAAGTTGCGCTTGCCAATGCGGATGGAATCAGGCGGGGAAGATTTCCCCTATCGATGCACCGCAACAGTAAAACCCCTGAATGTATGAGTTATTGTTCGTTTGGGCATGCCTGTAGGCAGCCCGCAGGATTACAAAGAGCCTTCAATTAGGAATCGCCCACCATGATTAAGACCTCGGCCAATGCCAAATTTACCACCCCGCAGAAACATGCGCTTGACAGCAGTCGTAATCTCGGGGTGCGCGCCAATGCAGGTAGTGGAAAAACCAGCGTGCTTGTGGATAGGATCATCCAGATTCTAGAGCAGAACCGGCCTTCGGATGAAAACGAATTTACTCCCGATCCCACACCTGCTTTTTCCATCGAAAATATTGTGTCCATCACCTTCACAAAGAAGGCTGCGGGTGAATTGAAAGCCAGGCTGATGAAGTTGCTTCAAGAACTTGAGGTTAAAAGCGTCGAGCATGGTAAAAAGTGGTGGGCCAGGCAAATCGAAAAGTTAGAAGATGCACCGATCGGAACCATCGATAGTTTCTTTGGTAGCATCCTTAGAGAATATGCCTTGATGGATGATTCCGAGGATCGCATCGAACCAGATTTTGAATTGATGGACCCCTATGATGCGCAGGAGTTGCAAAAAATAGCAGTACGATCGGTGTTGGAATCGCTTGATGAAATTCATCCCCAGCTAACTGAGGCTTTGGGTTGGTGGAGGAATCTTGATGGCGCAGATGTGCTAGAGGAGAATCTTTTAAATTTGTTGGGCAATTCTGCAGGAGTTAGGGCGGTGCTTCGGAAAAACCCGCAGGTTAATCCGGAGGCGGAAGCAATTGCTCGCGTTAATACCGACCCTGCCTTCGTTAAATTGCTGAGTGAAAAGAATAAACTTGTACAAATGCTTGATGCTTTGCAAAAAAGGGGCGGGCAGGAGTCTCCTTCATTAAAAAATCTTTATAAATTGGTCCAACAAGCAAGGCAAGCATTGGAAAAGCTAGAGGGCCAAATTGGTGGCAAAGAAGTTGATATTCTCGAATTTCTTGAAAATATGTTGCTGACCGGGGGGGAACCACGAAAGTTTGTTGGCTGCAATGCCGTAAGGGATGAAATCAATGCGTTGCTTGAATCCTGGGCCGGGCCATTGGCTGCAAATCGAATCGATTTTGAATTAGAAAAGCAAGCATTGCTTGCACGCAACCACTTGATGATAATACTTGCAGAGGTCGATCAAAAATACAGGGCCCTTTGTCTGCAAAAAAACGCCTATGATTTTGATACCGTGGCACGCGGGGTTCTCAGGCTTTTCGAGAGATCCCCCCACATTATCGCTGAGCTTAAAAAACGATACCGCTTTATCCAGGTTGATGAGTTTCAAGATACCAGCAGATTGCAGTGGGAAATTCTTTCCTATCTAGTGGGTTCTGGGCCAGATCCTGATCAGCCTCTTGATAATGATCGCCTGTTCATTGTAGGCGATCCTCAACAATCGATTTATGGTTTTCGGCAGGCCGATGTTTCTGTGTTCAGCGAGGTGATAACGAAAATAACCAAAGGTAATCATGCCAACCAGCTTCATCAGGTCCAGACTTTGCATGAACGCTATTCCACTGAAATCGCATCCCCTGAGGTTCGTGCGGGCGATGTGAAGTTGAGCGAAAACTTCCGCACCCTCGCTATATCCCCACTTGGGCTATTCAACCATTTATTCAAATATGTTTTTGATCCTGTCACGCACTCTATTGATTCCTCAAAAAGTTATGAGGTGAGATTTCAGGAATTAGTCACGGGCTTGGATAAAAATTCCAAGGGTGAGGTGGTATATATCGATTACCAGGTCGACGACACCGATGATGAATCAGAAGGCATGTCAATGGGGCAGGTCCGGATGATTGTTGAAGAACTCATTCGTTTCAAGGGAGTTCCAAGATCCAAGGCGGATGATAAAAACCAGCCTGCGGTTTTCTCTTGGAAAGACATGGCTATTCTAGTTCCAAGCAGAAACGATACGCTTCGTAAGCTTGAGGAACATTTACGCTCATTAGGTATTCCTTATTTGCTTCATGGTGGAGTGGGTTTTTGGCAGAGGCAGGAAGTGCTTGACATGATGCAGCTTTGCCAATCCTTGTCGCAGCCAGGAAATGATCTGGCATTGCTAGGGGTGCTGCGTGGCCCTTGTCTTCGGTGCAATGATGCGGACTTGTATTTTTTTCATTGTCTGGGCGGTGGCAGAATGCCCCGTGGTTTATCCATTCTCGATTCAAAAGACGTCAATCTTGAGCATGCCTGCAAAGGAAAACTACAGCATCTTAAAGCTGAAGATAGAAGGGATCTTGAGGAAGCTTGGGCTGGTTTTTCCGAGGATGACAGAACCCGGTTGGTGCGGGCCTCGAAGTCGATCGGGTTATTGGGTGATTGGCGTTTGCTTGTTGACAGGGTTTCGCATGCGGACCTTTTGCAACATTGCATGGAGCAGACGGGTGCTTATGCGATATATGCATCGCTTCCCGATGGGGAGCAGGTGCTTGCCAACCTTGATAAATTCTTTGAGTTCCTTCGTAACGAAGAGTCGAAGCCGGGTTCCAGCCTTGCAAAAGTTGCCCATGCCTTGGAAGAGAGGGTGCAAGCCAGTAATAGAGATTCGCAGGCAAACCCCAGCAACCATGGAATTGATGCAGTGCAGATCATGACCATCCATGCATCAAAGGGCTTGCAATTCCCACTGGTGGTGGTTGCCAACATGCAGAAGATGATCAACCGAAATAAAACCCCGGGCATTCTTGCAAGTAATGAGGGTGAGGTTGGGCTTAAAATCAGGCATCCATTGAACCCTCGAAAAATTGTCGCAGATTCGAAATTCGACCTCATCAAAAAAGATATCGATAGCAGGGAGCTTGCTGAAAGCAGAAGGCTGTTTTATGTCGGGACTACTCGTGCTGAAGAAGTTTTGGTGCTTGCAGGACACAAGCCTGTTAAAGATTGCCTTTCTTGGCGCCGTTGGATTTATGACGCCCTCGGTTTGAAACCCTCTGACTTTGAAAAAGGCTGCTGGGAAAAAGGCGATTTGCGGGTTCGCTGCAGGTCAAAGAGTGATGGTATGCAATTAGATAACGCCACCAATCTTTGGGGAGAGGAGGCAAAGGTAGATTTGAGAAGGTTTTCTGAAACTCCGAAAATCGCCACACTTTCTGTTACACGGATTGAAGATGAACTTGATATGTTCGAAAGAAAAGCATCTGAGTGGAAGCTTAGAAATACCCACCATGTTTTGAGCTTCTATTCCCTGCCTAGATTTGACACCGAGCCTGAGAATGATATCCGAAAACATATAGGCGCGTTGATTGGGAATACAGTCCATCGTTCTCTTGAGAGGCATGGCGAGTGGTTTGATTCAACCGAGGATGAGCAGCTTGTTTGGATTCACAGGATGGTGGATGCAGAGATAAGTTTGACTCTTGCAGAGCTTGGGGAAGAGCAAGGATTGGTTCTCGGAGTGGAAGAAATTCGAAAAATCAAAGCCCAGGTGGTTAAGCTTCTTAAGACTGCAAAAAGCAAAGATATCAGGCCTCTGGTTGTTGCAGAGGGTAAAGTGGAGATTGAGTTTCTATTGCCAATAGCTGGTTATGTCATTCAAGGTAGAATTGATAAGTTGTTGAATAAAGGCGGGGTGGTTGAAATCATTGATTGGAAGACGGATGCGGGCCCTGCCAGAAAGTCCATCCAGCATCATGAATTTCAGATGAAGCTGTATGCACTTGCATTGCTAAATTGCAAGTTGATCTCCCAAGGACAAGAGGTTGTAACGGCATGGCTGGTGCTCTTGGATCATGATGCTGTGCATAAGTATGAATTTAAGCTGGCGGATTTAAGAAGTTTTGAGAAAAACCTGGCAGTCAAAATGCTGCAAATGAAACAAAAGTTATCGGAAGAAATGGATCAACCTGACTTACAGTTTTTGTCCCAGGCAATTCCTGACGCGAGATAGGGCTTTTTATAAAATAATTGATTAGCATACTTTAAAGTGGTTTAATTGTTTTAGTTAAATACTTGAATTATGATAATGAGTTGGCTACCTATTATTTAATAAAAAAGAATTGCGTCGCTATTGCAGAGGTTCTCCTTTAAGATGTTATCCTTAAAGGATTTAACTGTAGGCCTAGGTTCGGAGTAACAGGTTCAATGATGATCGAAGTAGAAAACCTTTCAAAATATTTTGGCCCTGTATTTGCAGTGCGGAATGTTTCTTTTCAAGTTGATCACAACGAAATAGTTGGTCTTTTGGGAAACAACGGTGCAGGGAAAACCACCCTCATGCGCATCCTTACGACTTTTCTGCCCGCAACAAACGGTACAGCAAGGGTCGATGGATTTGACGTCATGAATGAGTCCTTGGAAGTTCGTAAAAGGATTGGCTATCTGCCTGAAAGCATTCCACTTTACCCCGAAATGAGGGTGGAGGAATATTTAGGCTTCAGGGCCAGATTAAAAGGGGTGGACCGAAGAATTCGCACCGCCCAAATTGACAAAGTGCTTGAAAAATGCAGGGTCTTGGAAGTTCGAAGAAGGCTTCTAGGATCGCTTTCCAAGGGCTACAGGCAGCGGGTCGGCCTTGCAGATGCGCTTCTTTCTGATCCCCCACTTTTGATTTTAGATGAGCCTACTGATGGCTTGGATCCCGAACAAAAAGTGCAGACTTTGAAGATGCTCAAGGAACTGGGGCAGAACCATACCATTGTGTTTTCTTCCCACTTGCTTTCAGAAGTGGAAACGATTGTTCAGAGGGTGTTGATCATGCGCAGGGGAAGGCTTGCTTTTTCTGGCATGATTTCTGAAATGGAAGCTGCAACGATTGTTCAAATCGAAGCACGCGGCCCTGAAGATCAAATAGCCAACAGTCTTCGTTCCCTTGATGGTGTTATCAATGTTTCCCATAAATCAATGGGTGAGGGTTTCAATTCGTTTGATGTGCGATGCGCAGAGAGCCATGATATTCGCGAAGCTGTCTACCAACGGATTTCGCAAAGTGGGTGGTCGCTTAGGAAGTTGGACCAAAGGCGTAAAAATCTTCAAGACAAATGGAATGAAATCAACAATCAAGATGAAAATGCCCTGCAGTCCAACGTGGGGTCCAAGTCATAAAATTCCGGGTTGTTCGGATGTTTTGCAACCTTAATACATTTAGTCGACAGGTTTGTCTGGAGGTAGGAGATGGATCCATTGGTGCAATACAGGAATGAGGCAAGTGCAGAGTACGGCCCATCCGAAATGGTGGCAGACCAGCCAACATTGGCAAGAGTCATCGGAAGTCTGGGTGCTGCCTTGACGATTTTTGGTGGCTTGGCATTGGCCCTTAATCTTTCTGGCAGGATTGCAAGCGTTGGTTCTGGCTGGGCGGCTTTTGCAATGGCAATTGGCATTTCAGGTCTGCTTTTTCATGCCGCTTTTGATTATGAATTGCAGTTCCGAAGAGCTTACATGCTTTTTGGATACATGCTCTTGTTCATGGGGGCGCTCTGTTTTGTTTTGCCTTTGTTCGGAAAACCAAGCCTCTTTGGATTGGGGTGTCTGGCTTTCGTCTTGGCCTTGCTATTTATCATGGCATTTTTAAGGCATGAAACTAATCCAATGGTCGGAGGTATGGCCAAAAGCGCCATCGGATTGGTTGGCTCTGTAAGTGCGGTGGTTGGAATTACAGGTTGTTTAATAGGGCCTGAAAACTTGCGCTCTTCACCTTTTCTGCCTGAATTCTTTGTTGCAGGTTTGTTTGGCTTGCTTTTTCTGGCATCCTACTTGGGCAGCAGGGGAATGAGTGATGACTTCACCTATAAGATTGCACGCCTGGCCCTTTGGGGTGGATTAATTCTTCTTGCTTACTCCCTTCTGCGTTCTGCTTTGCCGCCATTATTGTTTGCTTTTGGTTATATCAAAGTCCGACCAGCAGATTTTTTCATTCCTGGCGGTTTTCTTTTAATGGTGCTTGGTTCTCTTTATTTTGTCACTGCTGCACTTGTTTCCTCGGAAAGCAAACTGGCGGTACTCACCCAAAGGGAACTGGGTTCGATGTTTTTTTCCCCTATAGCTTATTTTGTGCTACTGGGGTTTGTGGTTGCAGGCTGGTTTGGGTATGTGGATTTCATCAATCGCTTGAGTGTTTCCCGCAACAATATTGAACCGATTGTGAGAAACTATGTGATTGATTTGGTTCCCGTGCTTGCAATTATCTTTATTGTTCCTGCAATCACCATGAGGCTGTTAAGCGAAGAGCAGCGATCTGGAACCATCGAGGTGCTGCTTACCGCGCCTGTAGATGAATCGACCATTGTATTGAGTAAGTTTTTTGCTGGGTTTGTCATGTATCTTGTGGTTTGGTCGCCCTTTGGCTTATACCTTTTGGCGTTGCCTTTGTCGGGTGCTCCTGCATTCGATTACAGGCCTTTGATCAGTTTCTTTGTTGGGTTATGTACCACGGGGGCAGCATTTATTTCCATGGGTCTTTTCTTCAGCAGCCTTAGTAAAAATCAGATCATCAGTGGTGTTCTGACGTTTGCAGGCATGCTGGGGTTGTTCATCGTGGCGATTATTCGTGAGCGAATTTTTGGTCAGAACCCAGGAAGCCCCTGGTATCAGATTTTAATGCATATTTCTTATCTCGATGTCTGGAATACCACACTCGAAGGCAAGTTGGTTCCCAAGTTTTTGTTGTTTCATGCATCCTCGGCTGTGTTCTGGCTCTTCTTGACAACGAAGGTGCTTGAATCGCGTAAATGGAAGTAAGGGATTTTAGAGTAAACATGAGTGAGTCAAATAACATGAATAATGGATTGATCAGTGGGCTGTCTAAAAACCCCATAGTAATGAATTTTGGCGCATTTTTAATGGCTGCAATTTTTACCCTTCTCTGTGGGATTATATCCTGGAGAATGGGCCGCCCTGCGATGGCTTACATTATCTGGTCGGGCTCACTTGCTGTTTTCAGTGCAGGTGTTGGCTTTGTTTTGGGTAATCGAAATCGAGAAGAAACCTCCCCAGAAAACGCCCTTCGAATCGGACTTATTTTCCTTGGAGGTGGCATTGGATTCGCCACTGCAATCCTTGGACTCTTTCTCCCAATGATGCAATACAGTGATATCTTCGGTGGCGGGCTTGCTCAATGGCGCAAAAACCCAAATACCGTTCTCTTTTGTGCTGCCCTGCTTTTTGGCGGCCTTGCCCTGATGTTTGGCAGCGTCATGCTCGCCAAAAACTTTGAAAAATCCAGTGTAGGCCTAAGGCGGCTTCTTTATGGAACCAATGCCTTCCTTACCGGTATGCTTCTTCTCACCGTGCTTGGTGTTGTCAATGTGCTTGCTTATGTTCCCATGGGTAAATTAGATTTTTTCAACCGCACCTATGATTTCACCGCTTCCGGACTTTATTCCATCAGTGAAAGCACCCAGAATTTCCTCACGAATCTCAAGGAACCCGTCAAGGTTTATGTTCTTCTTCCTGGTAATAATCTTATTACGGTCGAAACGGAAACCCTGCTCGAAACTTTTAAAACACATTCTAAAAACATCTCCTGGTCTTCGGTATCACGCGATCTTGATGCCCAGGAACTTGCTAAGCTACAGGAAAAATACCAGATCCCTGATTCCCTTGGTTTGCTCGTGGTTTATGGCAGTGATCAAAAACCTGTCTACGACTTTATCAAGTATCCCGATCTTTATTCCATCCCCCAGCAGGATCCGCGCAGGCCAGATTCCGATGGTGGGAGTTTCCAATTCCTTGGCGAAGGCCAACTTATCAAAACCATGACTTTCCTGTCTGAAGGCAAATCCCAAGCTGGTGTGTTCTTCACCCAAGGCAATGGCGAACTGAGCATTGATGATAAAAACCCGGGTTCGGTTGCAGGCATTGGCACCCTTTATGATGAAACTGCAAAAGGTAACTTCAAGCTTGATAAAATCACGCTTGATCGAAACATCAAAAAAATCCCCCAGGAAGCTGATGTGCTGGTGATGGCACGGCCCAAGTTCGATCCGCCTCCACAGGCGATCGATGCTCTCCGTAATTATCTGCGGGGCACTGATGGTAAAAAAGGCCGTTTGCTTTTGCTTCTTGATGTCGAAGTGGAGCAGGTTGCAGGCAAAAAACAAGTTGTTCCACTGCCCAACCTGAAAGTGCTTCTACGCGAATTCCAAGTTGATGTTGCAGATGACCAGATCTACAATCCCCTTAATGAACGCAAGCCTTCTGTAATGACCATCATGGCTTCTGATAAAAGCAATAATCCCATCGCCAAGGCTTTCTTGAAGGGCCGTTCTGCAACCCTTTTCCTGTTCGATGCAATTCGGACCGTAAAACCATTGGCAAGGGTTCCCAATGCTCCACCGAATCCCATAAGCGCCGAAGAAATTCTGCTGACGGATCCTCGTATTCCAGTCTGGGCTGAAACAGACATGGGTGCTAACCCGCAAGAAATGATCGCGGAAATGCGAAAGGATGAAAAGAAAGCCCAACAAAAACTTAATGGGGGGCAATTGCCCGTTGCTGTTGCGGTTATGGAAAAGGGTGCAGCAGACCCGCTGTCGCAAATCCCAGGCCATGAAGGAATGGCTCCAACCGAGGAGAAACCTCGCATGGTTGTTTTTGGGGATGCTTCGTGGGCCAGCAATGAAGGAATCAATGGCAGGTTTGGCGAAAGTAGTCTTTCCCTTTTCAATACCAGTATTTCCTGGTTAAGGGATCGTTCCGATCTTGGGGCAAAACCAAAGGGGCAGGAACGCAAGGATTACAAGTTTAATGTCGCTGAAGATGCTGTTACCAGGTTGAAGTTTCTTCCTCTTGCAATGATGCTTCTTTCAGTGATTGGTTTGGGCGGGGCTATCTGGATTGTTCGCAGGCGCTAGTTTGAATTTGAGGTTTTTACGATGAATTTTAAGACGACTTACATTTTGTTTGGGTTTCTTGCAGGAGTTTTTATTCTCCTTGCTTTCGCATTGTTCATGGATCCAGGTGCAGTGGATTCTGCTGCCTTTATCTTCCCTTCGATGCGATCCGGAAAAAATACCATCCAAGTGGATGAAGTCGACCGGGTGGAAGTGGATCGAAAGAAACCTGTTGCCGAGAAACTGGTGTTCGAACTCGACCCTTCAACCAAGCGCTGGAATATGACCTCACCCCGGTCCACCAGAACCGACAAATTTGCTATTCAGGAAATTGTTCGCCAACTTCGCGAAGCTAAGCCTGACACCGAGGCAGATCGCCCTTCCAGCCTTGCCCAGTGGGGCTTGGATGATCCTTCCGCAATAATCACCCTTAAGAAAAAAGATTCCGAGCACACCATCAGCCTTAAGATTGGGAATACCAGCCCGGGCGAATCAAGTGCGGTGGTTTATCTGCTTTCTTCTGATAATCCGAAGAGCCCTGTAGCTGTCAAAAAATCCCTGGTCGATGGCTTGTTCAAGCCTCAGATTGCTTTTAGGGAGAAAGACCTTTTGTGCCCCAGCGTTTCAGATATCAAATCCTTCAAGCTTGAAGAAACAGGCAAAAAATCTGTCGCAGTTGCAAAGACGGGCGAAAGCAAATGGCGTTATGCCGAGCCTGTGAGTTATGGCGAAGCAGATTATGATGGCGGTGAGAACAATGACCCCCTTAAGGTTTCAGGAGGTGTTCGTGGCTTGCTCATGAATATTTCCAACCTCAAGGTGGAATATAAAGACGAAAAAAATAACGACTTTGTTTCTGATGACACTCCCGACCTTGCCAAGTACAAGTTGGATGCCGCCAAGGATAAGGTCCTGCAATTATCGATCGAGCGGATTGAAGAGGGCGATAAAACCAGCAATCCCAAACTTATTGTTGCACTGGGTGAAAAAGTTGGTGATGCCAAGGATAAGTTTTATGCAATGGTCGATGATGGCAAAAAAGAAATCGTTCGCATCAGCGTTGCTTCCATTGAGCCATTGTTAAGGCTTGCTGCGGACCCTGAAGGTTTGCGTGATCGCACTCTTGTAAAAGCAGGAACCCTAGATAAACCCGATGCAATTACTTTGAAAAACAGCTATGGAACCCTTGAATTTCAGCGCATTGACCCTGCCAAGCCTTGGATGTTGTACAGGCCCGGCAAGGATGTCCCCGATGCGATAAACGAAGTTTCTGTCACTAATTTAATTTCTGTCTTTGGCCAGAAAGGCCAGATTAAATCCTTCTTAGATGCGCCCGCCAAGGATTCCGATCTGGAACTTGATAAGCCCCAGGCAGAGCTTTCGATATACATCGATGGTATTGAAAAGACCCCGAAAGAAGAGCCAAAAGAAGAGAAGAAAGACGAATCTAAAAAAGACGATAAAACCAAGGAAGAAAAAAAAGAGATCAAGAAGGATGTTAAACCTGCTTTGAAGCCTGGTGATCCCAGGGTCAAGGTTCTTTTTGGCAAGCGTGAAAATGGCCTTGTGGTTTTCAAGCGCATTGCTGACATGGAAACCACTTATGGCAGAGTACCAGAAACCTTATTGGATAAATTAAAGGAAAGTCCCTTGGCATACTTGGATACTTTTGTACCCAAGTTTAGCGAAGCCATGGATCTGAGCGAAAATGTGACAAAGCTTTTGATTTCCCGTGCAGGTAAAACTTTTGAAGTCAGCAGGGATAAAAAGGAAGATCCTTGGAAGATTGTTTCCCCGCCTGAGCAAGCTGGCAAGAATGCTGATGCTGGCTTGGTAATGAATGCCCTTGGTGCGCTGAATAATCTTAAGGCAAACAAGTTGGTTGCTGAAAAAGCCCCCGAAGGCGAACTTACCCGTGAGTATGGCTTGAACCCCGCCACCATCAAGGCCGTGGTCACCTTGGGCAAAGATAAGGAGGCCAAGACTTTTGAATACGGCTTTGGCAAAGAATCACCAGACAAAACTGGTATTTATGCCAGACAAGCCTGGCGGGATTTTGTATTCATCACGGATCGCTTTGTTACTAATGCGCTTGAAGCCGAGCTTCAGGATTTGGTCGTATTTCCCAAGCTCGATCCTGCTAAAATTGAATCCATCAAGCTTACAGGTTGGCAATCCCTGTTGGGTTCCCCATTTACCATTGAACTTGAGCGCAAGGATAAATCCTGGATTGCCAAGGCCCCTGCAGAATTCAAGCTGGATCCTGTTAAAGTTGAAGCTCTAGCGTCGGGGCTGGCGACTTTGAAAGCTGAAAAATTTGTTTCGTTCAATTCTGGTGTTAAACCTGAGCAGGAACTTGATCTTGCCAAGGGCGCTTTACAAGTTGAATTTAAAATCCAAGACGAAAAAGAAATCCAGAAGCTTTTAGTTGGCAAAATAGATGGTGATAAATCCTACTTTGCCACTTCGGGGAAGTTTTCTGATGTGTTTCTTATTCCCAAGGTCGCATTTGAATCCATGCGCGTAAAGCCCGCTTATTTCAGCCCATAACAGGTTGCAGGAGCTCCCATGATTTTTGAATTGCCTGCTTTCCTTGGTGGAGATATGGCATTTCCCTCGGGACCTTCCCTGCCTATTCATGACCCTGCAATTTTTCATGCCCTGCAATCTGCTTGGAATGATTCCTCTTGGGCTTCCTATGATTCAGGCCATGTGCTCGCACTTGAAAAATTAATCGGTGAACAGTTTCGCTCCCCTCATGTACTCACCTGCTCAAGTGGCACCCTCGGGGTTGAAACTTCCTTGAAGGCTTTGGGAATTAAAGCTGGCGATTTAGTTGGCATGGCTGCATACGAGTACCCAGGAAACTTTCTTGCAATTCATGCCTTGGGAGCTAAACCTTTTCTCATCGACCTTGATCCTGCAAACTGGCAGATCTCACCCCATGCCATTGATGTTGCAATCGAAGCTGGATGCAAAGCCGTGATTGTCTCCCATCTGCATGGTGGGCATGCCGACATGAAAACCATAATGGCAAAGAGTTCTTTTTCTGAGGTTGGGGTGGTGGAAGATGCGTGCCAAAATCCTGGAGCGGTCGTTCAGGGGAAAAATGCGGGTACATGGGGAGACTTCGGCGTACTCAGTTTTGGTGGATCGAAATTGATTACTGCGGGCAGGGGCGGTGCAATCCTTTCCAATAAACCCGAACTGGCGCAGAAAGCAAAAATGTTGCTTTTGCGGGGAAGCAAGTTGGCAGCACTTAGTGAAATCCAAGCGGTGGTTCTTTCTCCCCAACTGGAAAATCTGAAAAACAAAAACAAAATTCGCATGGCTTCAGTGGAAATGCTGCGAACAAAGCTCCATTTCATCAATGGAATTGAACTTATTCAATCTTCTTTTGATTCGGGTCAACATGCCTTTTACAAATTAGGGCTAAGGCTGAATCCGCAAAAGTTTGGCTTGGATCGTGAGTGCTTGATTCCTGCGATGCAGGCGGAAGGCATTGCAATTGATGCGGGCTTTGCTGCCCTTCATGTGAGCAGATCGCCTTCACGTTGGAAGAGTGCAGGCCCATTGCCAGAAGCTGCGAATGCCCATGAAAACATGCTCGTCCTGCACCATCCTGTTTTACTTCAAAATGAATCCGCCCTGAGTGCCATCGTTCATGCTTTTCAGAAAGTTCAATCCCATGCGGATAAGGTTCGTAAGAAGTTTTATTCCTAGGCATTAAATCCCTGATTTTAGCCGGGAAGAAACTGACTTTTATTAATTTGTTCCGACCTGTAATTTTTTGTGAAATCGAAGTGTATTTACGATCATGTTGGAAAGATGATCAGGGAGCTTGCTGCATTTCTGCTTCAAGAATGGTGAAGAGGAATTTTTCTGGATCATCCTTTCGAAGTTGCAGCTTCCCCTTGATGATCTGCGCCTGTCTGCTCATTCGTACAATTTTTGAATCTTTAAGTTCAACTAAAACCATTCCATTCAATGATGGCATTTCGCAGTACCAGCAACCCACAGGGTTTTCCAAAAGTAAAAAGGTGCTGGATTCATGTTCCTCACCTACGGGTTGCATATGCCCTTCGATTTGTACTTTTTGATTTTCCAATTGTTTCAAATACGTGGGGTACTGCGCCAGGGCTTTGCGATCCACCTGGGTTTGCGCCAATACCAACCAAGGAAGTAAGTTCACTGCATTGGTTTTAATAGGTGGTAATTCGAGTTCCATTTTATCCAGCGCCAGGGGCCGTAAGGATTTGGGAACAAACCAGTTCTTATGATCTTGATGTTTTTCATCCTTGGCTGTTTTTCTGCCTTGCACATATTCTTTTAATATTCTTCTATGCTCCAACAATATTCCCTCCCGTAGTCCAAATTCTGTAACGCAGCCATCCATCATGGCAAGGGCCACTTCCGGATCACCCGATGCATTTGCGATTTCTGCAAGCTGCATGAGCAAAAGTGAATCTGCGGGAAACCATAAAGCCAGAAGTTGGACCGAAGCGATGGCATCTTTGGGGATGGTTTTTAATTGTGCGGGATCAATGCCACCAGGTAGGTATTTGCCTTCTGAGGATTGGAATTGAAGGCTGAACAAGTTTTCAAATTTTTGTCCGGCTTTTTGTTTTTTCAACTGTTTGATCCAGAAAAGGTGTAATTTTTCCGCACCAGCATATTTTCCTGGGGCGATTGCTATTGCTTGTTCAGAAACCTGGATGGCTCGGTCGAATTCTCCAAGAATTTGCCAGGCACTTGCGAGATTGGCAAGAATGCGAAAGTTTTGAGGATATTCACGGTCTGCTTTCCTTAGGGTTTCCAAAGCGATGGGTGCTTGATTTAATCGGATAAAAAGGGCACCCAGATCTGAAAATTCCTCGGGTAAAAGTTTTCTTTCCCTGGAAAGTTTATCAAGGCGTGATAAATCCTGCAGGTATTTCTTTCGAAACTCAGATGAGATTTGCTTGGATTTTGGCTCCAAAGCCAATTGCCTCAGTTGCCTTTGATCAAGCAAGAGACCACGCCATTGCGTAGGAAGTTCGTTGTAAGATTCCTGGGAATAGTAGACCCCGGCCAAGATTGTGCTTTGAAATAAAAAAAAGCCGGTTATCAGCCCCAGGGCTTTTGGGATCCAGAATTTTTGGGGGCAACCAAGCACTAGGAGTCTCCTGCGATTCGATGGAATTATATTCCATGCCGGGCATGATTCGATTAACTTAATCCTAATCTAATATCATGCCTTTTTCGAGTATAACAGGTTGGGGATTTGGAAAATGAACGTACTTTTAATATTAATGGCTGGGTCGGTGCTTTCAGGAGCGGAGATTACATTAAAATCTGCTGATTTCAAACCTGCCAAAAATAATGAAATGATAGAGGTATTCGAGGCTGCCAAGGTTGAATTAAAATCTGGAAGCAATTTGAAAATAGAACTGCCTTTAAGTTTGGGTACGGGCTATCAATGGGAGTTATTGGGGCCTAATCATGGGCCGTTGAATTTTCAACAAGTTAAAACTTTACCCCCCGCACAGCCCATGCCAGGCGCTGGAACAGTTCAACAATTTGAATTCAAGTCTAAATCCCAACCAGCAGGGGCTTCTGCCCAGGTTGTGTTGGTTTTTAATTTGCGGAGATCGTTTGAAGGCGTGGGTAATAGATTTTATCAGGTTCGCGTTGTTGTTGGCGGACCTTGAATTCCTTGATTTAATTTGGGTTCTTTACTCGGAGATAACATGGCTGACGAGATTTTTAGTGAACTTGAAGGGTTGGTAAAAACCCAAGGTGTAAAAAAGGCGATTGATCATCTTGCAGAGCAAATGATTGCCCAAAAGGATTACAACAAGCTTTTTTATACTTTATTGGTGAAAAGCAGGCTTGAGCTTGGATTGAATGTTGTCCCTACTGCGCCTTCCAATGAAATCCCAGTTGATGTACAGGAAAAATTCGAAGATAACATCAGGCTTTCTGCGAGAAGAGTCGCAGAACTTTTCCTCAAGGAAAACAATCTCGAGCAGGCTTGGAATTTTTATCGAATGATAGGCGAAATCGAACCGATTAAAGCTGCGATTGATGCAATGGAGCCCAAACCTGAAGATGAAATGGAAGTACCCATCAGGCTTGCATTTTATGAAGGCTTAAACATGCCTTTGGGTTTTGATTGGATTTTAGAACGCTACGGGCTTTGCAATGCCATTACAACTTTGACGAGTCAGGATTTTTCACAGATGCCTGCAGTGAGAGAATATTGCTTGCAAAAACTTATTCGGGCCTTGTATGAAGAATTGGCAATCAGGCTTAGGACTGAGATTGAAAAGCATGATGGGAATCGTTCTGCTGTTGAAAAAATTCCAGTAGGAGAAGCAGGGGAAATTAAAAAGCTGATTGCAAACCGCCCTTGGTTGTTTGAAGAAGATAACTACCATATCGATCTTTCCCATTTGAGTTCTGCGGTGCAGATGAGCATTCATTTGCCGCCGTGTAAAGAATTGGAGATGGCGCTGGAGTTATGTGAGTACGGGAAAAAACTGTCTTCAAGATTCTTGGGAAAGAGCGAGCCCCCGTTTGAAAATCTTTACGAGTCATATGCGAAATACTTGGAAATCAACGCAGGCCGGGATGTGGAGAAGAATCTGGATTATTTCAGGCAGATCGCGAAGGAAAACGAGCCGGATGGCAGCAGTTATCCTGCAGAAGTTCTTTTGCAATTATTGGAAAAATTGGGTAAATCGGAAGAAGCCTTGGAGCTTGCAGGTAAGACCCTGAACGCATCGGGGCTTTATGCCATGTGTAGTAAAGCTGGGAATTTTAAGCCCATGAAGCATGCTGCCAGGGCGCAAGATGACCCTGTGCATTTCCTTGCCGCCCTTATTGAGGTGGAAAAAGCTGGTAAAGATTAACGATTAAGTTGCAAACAAGGGGCAGGATATGACCAGGTAACCTATGAAAAAGCATGAGTTAAAAAGGTTTGTATCTTGTAAAACCATTTAATTTCAAGCAAAATAGGGGTAGTGTTTTATTTCTCAACAGCCTTTTGCCAATTATTATGAATAATCATCCACTTAATTTGTTGGGACGCTTTGGAGTTTTAACTCTGGGCGTTCTTATTTTCGTCTTTCAAAACCTGAAGGCAGACGATGCACAGGGTTTGGAGTTTTTCGAAAAGAAAATACGACCTGCATTGGTTGAGAATTGCATCAAGTGCCATAGTGCTGCTGATAATAAAGTTAAAGGCGGGTTGGCGTTGGATAGCAAGGAAGGTGTGGCGAAGGGGGGAGAAACCGGGCCAGCGGTTGTTTCAGGAAAACCCGAATTAAGCTTGTTGGTAAAAGCAATTCTATATGATGGCGATTTAAAAATGCCCCCTAAAGGGAAGCTTCCTGCTGAGGTTATTGCAGATCTGGCCCAGTGGGTAAAAATGGGTGCGCCTGATCCTAGAACCAAAAAAAATGCTGAAATTACAAAGAATGAGAAGAAGCCATCGAAGGGGGAAAACTGGTGGTCGTTTGCCCCCATAGCCAATGTTAAAGTTCCCCAGGTGAAAAATACTTTTGTACGTAATGAAATCGATAATTTTATTCTCTCAAAGTTGGAGAAAGAAAACTTATCCCCTTCGCCCGAGGCTTCGAAGGCAATTTTGGTTCGTAGGTTATATTTTGATCTGATAGGTTTGCCACCCACGCCCGAGCAAGTTAAAGCTTTTCTCTCTGATAACAGTGCGGATGCTTATGAGAAGTTGGTGGATAATCTTCTTAAATCACAGCACTTTGGTGAAAAATGGGGAAGGCATTGGCTGGATATCGTGCGGTTTTCTGAATCCAGCGGAGGGGGGCGCACCACATTATTTCCAGATGCATGGCGTTACCGCGATTATGTCATTCAATCTTTTAACAGTGATAAATCTTTCAACCGATTTTTACTTGAACAAATAGCAGGAGATCTTCTCCCTGCCAAGGATAATCGTGAACAGGCTGAAAACATCATTGCGACATCATTTCTTGCATTGGGTCCGACCAACTTTGAAAGGCAGGACAAAAAAATTCTGGAAATGGATGTTGTTGATGAGCAACTTGATACATTGGGCAAAGCTGTATTGGGCATGACCATTGGCTGTGCACGGTGCCATGATCACAAATTTGACCCTATTCCAACCCATGATTATTATGCGCTTGCTGGTATTTTTAAAAGTACCAAGACTTTGATACATGATAATGTTTCGAGGTGGGTGGATCGTAAACTTCCCGTGGATGCCGAAACCGAGAAAAAGATCAGCGAGCATGATGCTAAAGTTGCACTTCTAGAAAATAAAATCAAGGAACTTAAGAAATCCACCACCAAGGGCGATGCGGTAAAAAAAATCATCGATCCAAAAGATCTTGATGGTATCGTGATCGATGATACCAAGGCCAAAAAAGTTGGTGCATGGACTGTTTCCAAGTTTAGTAATTTCTTCATTGGCACGGGTTACCTGCATGATGAAAATAAAAACAAAGGGGAACTAACTCTTAGTTTTACGCCAGAATTTCCCAAGGCCGGCAAGTATGAAGTGCTGCTTGCCTACCAAGGTGGGCCAACTAGGGCAGGGAATGTCCCTGTTACCATTTTTCATGGGGATGGCGAAACGGTGGTGCATGTCAACATGCAGAAAAACCCGCCTGTGGATGGGCGATTTGTCAGCCTTGGTCAGTTCAGGTTTGAAAACTCCGGGCAAAATTTTGTCATGATTTCCAACATGGATACCATTGGGCATGTAACCGTTGATGCCTTGCAATTTCTGCCCGTGGGGGAAGCTGAAAAAGTGGTAAAAACCACGGCAAAAGGCGAAACCCTCGATGCTAAAGAACTCAAGAAAATGGAGATGGAATTAAAAGAATTGAAAGCCAAGGGGCCGTCCAGGCAGGTTGCGATGTCTGTCGAAGAAGAGAAAAAGCCATCTGCCATAAACATTTGTATAAGGGGAAATGTTCATACTCCAGGAGCATTGGTTCAACGCGGTTTTCTTTCTGCTGTAAAGGTTAACAATGCTCCAAAAATCCCTGATAGCGCAAGCGGGCGCAAAGAACTTGGTCTTTGGCTTGGCGATGATTCCAATCCTTTGACTGCCCGGGTTTATTCCAACCGTGCTTGGAGTTGGTTGTTTGGTTCCGGCTTGGTTCGCACTACCGATAATTTTGGTACCACTGGGGAAGCGCCCTCCCATCCCGAACTTCTTGATTTTCTTGCAGCGGAATTCATCAAGGATAATTGGTCGACGAAAAAGTTAGTCCGAAAGATTGTAACTTCGCAAACTTATAGGCAATCTTCTGAAGAAAGTGCTTTAGCGCAGCAGAAAGATCCCGAGAATAAAACTTTCAGCCATATGAACCGCAAGAGGTTGGAAGTTGAATCGATCCGTGATGCCATATTGATGATGTCAGGCAAGTTGAACCTGACCATGGGGGGGGCGAGTATAAACCCTGGAACCAGCAGCGAATATGGCTATAAATTCACGGATGTCAGGCGAAGTGTTTACACTCCGATATTTCGGAATAATCTGCCCGAGATTTTTGAAGTATTTGACTTTCCTGATCCCAACTTGGTGGTGGGAAAGCGTAATGTCAGTACCATTGCACCCCAGGCGTTGTTTTTGATGAACAATCCCTTCATCATCGAAAAATCGGGTGAAGCCGCTGCGCATTTGCTCAAAGATAGTGGGCTTTCTGACACTCAAAAAATTGAGAATGTTTATTTTCAAGTGCTGGGAAGGGCCCCAAGCCCTTCTGAACAGTCCAAAGTTTTGGCGTTTTTACAGGAAAAATCCGAAAAAGAGAAAGCTCAGGCATGGCCCTTGATCTTTCAAGCCATGTTTAGCACTTTGGATTTTCGATATTTACATTAATATCAATCATGTTATTGCAGGGTAGGATATACAGTATTAAGGACCTTGATCATGTTTAATCGAAGAAAATTTTTGGAAACAACATCCTGTGGATTCGGGAATCTAGCCTTGTTGGGCCTTGCAGGTACACAAGCCAAGGCTGCAACTCAAGGGAATATCGATCCATTAGCCCCCAAACAGCCTCATCATTCACCCAAGGCAAAGCGTATTATCTTTCTGTTTATGCAGGGTGGCCCCAGTCAGGTTGATTCTTTTGATTACAAACCCTTGCTTGAAAAACGCGATGGGGATATGGAAGAATTCCGAGATGCCCGGGTGCTTGCCAAAACAGGCACTGTCACCAAGCATCGGGTGATGAAATCTTTGTGGAAGTTTAATCAGTATGGTGAAACTGGGCGCCATGTCTCAGATCTTTTTCCTAATATAGCAACCCATATTGATGATCTTTGTCTGCTCCATGGAATGCGAACCGAAGGGGTGGCCCATGGTCCTGCAACTTTATTCATGCATACAGGATCGATCAATTTGATCCGCCCTTCGATGGGTAGTTGGGTTAGTTATGGTTTGGGCAGCGCAAATAAAAACCTGCCTGGCTTTGTGACTTTATGCCCTTCAATGGGTAATGGTGGCCCTAGGAATTTCAGCAACGCATTTCTGCCCACGGTTTTTCAAGGCACTGCAGTGGGTCGGGCAGGCATAACTGCCAAGGATGCAACCATCAAGAATCTTTACCATCCTTCCATGAAAATAGCTGATCAAGGAAAGTATCTTGAGTTTCTTCGCTCTCTTAATGCAGAGCAGTCTGGCAAAAGCCAGGCGGATAAAGATTACGAAGCCACTTTAAATTCTTTCGAGCTTGGATGGAGAATGCAAAACTTCGCCCCCGAGGTACTTGATCTTTCAAGGGAAACCAAATCCACTCTTGAAGACTATGGCATTGGCAATTCAACTACTGATAATTATGGCAGGCTTTGTTTGATGGCTCGTAGGCTTGCGGAAGCTGATGTTCGCTATATTCAAGTAAACTATGGCGATAATACCAACAACCCAGCCTGGGATCAGCATTCCAATCTTCCCAAGCATGCAGACCATGCAAAGGCAGTTGACAAACCTGTTGCTGCTCTTTTGGGCGATCTTAAAAAACGCGGTTTGCTAGAAGATACTTTGGTTTGGTTTGGTGGCGAGTTTGGTAGAACCCCTTATTCAGAGCGCAATGGTACAGGCCGTGATCATAATCCCAATGGCTTCACCGTATGGCTTGCGGGCGGCGGCGTGAAACCCGGGTATACCCATGGCAAAACCGATGACTTTGGTTTTAATGCAATTGATGGATGTGTTCATATGCATGATCTTCATGCAACGATGCTGCATCTGCTTGGGTTGGATCATCAGAAACTTACCTTTAAGTTGGATGGTCGCGATTTCCGCCTGACCGATGTGCATGGCCACGTTGTCCACGACATTATTAGTTAAAGGCCGGTATAAATAAAAAGGATCGGGCCCAAGGGTCCGATCCTTTTTTATTGGTAGAGAAGTGGTTATTCTTTTTCGAGTTTTGCTAAAACTTCTGGGGACATTTGCATATTGCAGTAAACATTCTGCACATCGTCATTATCATCGAGGGTTTCAAGAAGTCGGGTAACCTTGCTGGCGGTTTCTGCGTCAACATCAACATTCATTTTGGCGACCATTGTGATTTCAGCAGATTCACAGACGATATTGTTTTTGCCCAAGGCTTCCTGCACTTTTTGAAATGCAGCGGGGTCGCAAGTTACGGTGAATTTGCCTCTGTCGTTTTGCATATCGTCAGCGCCTGCATCAAGCACGATGGACATAAGGGAATCTTCATCAATTCCTTTTGCAAGGATTACAAATACACCTTTGCGATCGAAGAAATGTGCAGCGCAGCCAGGGGCACCCATGTTGCCCCCGCCTTTTTCAAAAAGCTTTCGAATTTCACCGTTGCTGCGGTTACGATTGTCGGTGAGAAGATCAACCACGATGGCAGTGCCGCCTGCGCCAAATCCTTCATAGACTAATTCTTCATAGGTGATGCCTTCAGCTTCGCCTGTCCCCCTGCGGATAGCCCGCTCTATGTTATCTTTGGGCATACTGATAGCACGGGCTTTGTCGATGGCGTAGCGTAATTTAAGATTGGTAACGGGGTCGCCACCACCTGCTTTTGATGCAATGATAATCAGGCGACTAAGCTTGCTCCATAGCTTGCCTCGTTTGGCATCTGCTGCACCTTTATAATGTTTTATGTTTGCCCAATGGGAGTGGCCTGCCATTGCCTCGACCTCCTTACAAGCGCTATTTACAAGCGCAGCCTTTTGTAAAACAACAAGATGTTATTCTACTTCTTGGAAGGCTTGAGTTCCAGTAATTCAATCTTTTGTTTTATATCTTTAACCCGCTCCGGGTCTCTGCGGGTGCGAACAACCTCGTAAAGGCTGATTGCTTTAAGGTAGGATTCCAAACTTTTTTGTTTTTCCTTGAGGCTGAAATAAACATCGCCTAGATGATCCCAGATCACAGGATCATCAGATCCTTCAGGCAGATTGGAGGCTTTTTCAAGCTCTTGACGCGCTTCATTCAGTTTTCCCCTGCGGAATATGACCCAACCAAGACTATCAATGTAGGCTGCATTTTCAGGCTCAAAGGTTAGTCTGTTGCTTGTGTCGCGCAATTTTTGGTCGAGGTCGAGGGCCTTGCGGATTAATTTTTCCGCTTCCTCCAAGTTATGTGATCGATCCGCCCATTGATAGCCAAGATCGTTGTTTGCGGTGGCATCTGCAGGGTCGGCTTCAAGAATCTGTTTCAACAATGACTCGGATTTCTCATGATTCTTCATGGCAGAATAAATGGAGCTAAGCGTGTACCGGATATCGCGTACTTCGCTTGGTTGGTCGTAATCTCGTAAGAGGGTGAGAGCTTCTTTTTCTGCATCTTGAAGCCTGCCCATTTGTGCAAGCAAGCTAGCCCGGTAGCGTTTGGAAAATAATTTTTCCCGGTCTTGGGATTCATTGATTGCTAGATCAATTGCAGCAAGGGCTTCAAGATCTTTTTCCAGGTGGGTGTATGCGCCCGCCATCTCCACATGAAAAAGCACCCTGCTTGTATTCTTGGCTTTATCGAGCCCCTCTTTGCAAAGGGCGATAATTTCCTGATACTTGTGAGCCATGCGGTAGATTCTAAGTAATCCGGAATAAATTTCGGATTCTGTGGCGGAGTTGGGAGTGGATTCAGTAAGAGAAACGAGAAGAAGTTTTTCGCCAGCTTTTAATTCAGATGCCCTGGAGGCGAGTGTTCCTAATGCAACCTTGGTTTCCAGTCCAAGTTTGCCTCCCTTGACAACCTGGGTATAAGCCTGATCTAAAATTTTTCGAAGCATTTCGGGGTCTTTTTTGAGTGCAAGAAGCATGGCTTTGACTTGCATTGCCTGGGAAGGGTCGGGTGGTATGCCACCTTTGCGGGAAACAGCTTGGATGGAAGATTCAAGCCTGGTTAATGCGCGGGAAGCGCCTGATTCCTTATTTTCGCGGTAGAGATCAAACAGGGCATGATACACTTCGGTCGAGGGAGCCTGATTGGCGATTTCCTCATAAATTGCCTCTGCCCGTGGTATCTGGCCTTTGATTTTAAGTTCTCTTGCCAAAAGAAGTTTCAAGGAATTGTTATGGGAATCCCTGCTGGAAGCGAGTTCGATTTCTGGAACGACATCTTTATCTTTTCCCATTTTCTTTTGCAGGGAGATTTTTAATTCGTAGGCTTCGGTTCCTAGAGGTTGGGTTTGTAAATACTCATCGACTCGAAGAAGAGCCTCTTCGTTTTTTCCTTCACTTGCATAAACTTGGGCCAGGTTTAATCCCAGCCTGCCTGATCGCACAACATCAAGCTTCTGGGCTTTTAAATAATATTCGATTGCTGTTTTTGTATCCTTGCGTTTCAAGGCCAGCCTGCCAAGCACCTCGTAATTTTCAGCCTTTAGTTTCCGATATGAATCTTCTGTAAGTTCAAGAACATCCTCTGCGGAAGGCATCTCCAGAATGTCTGCAACCCCTTTGCTTTTCTCTTCAGATTTTTCCCAATTGCTGGTTTGTTCGTAGCGCAGCGAAAGTTCCCTTAATACTTGAAGGCGTAATTCAGGTTTGTCTTTTGATGCAGGGTTCTTAATAAGTTTTTCGAGTATCTCGGTGACCTCCTCTGTTTTTCCCAATGCTGCAAGTTGCTTGGCATAGAGTGCGAAGGTTTCCAAACTTGAATCATCGCGATCTAAAACATACCTGCATTGAACCAGGGCATCTTCGATTCGATCCAACGACATATAAATGGGGATGAGAGCTTTTCTTGGTGATAGGGCTGTGGGGTCTAATTCCAATGCTTTTTCGAAAGACCTCAAGGCATCGAGCAGTCGATTTTCTTTTTCATAAAGCAATCCAGAGCCATAAAGCTTGATGGCTTCTTCGCGTTTGCTATCGCTGGTAAGTTTTGGAAGAGGGTCCACTCTTTTGGGTGTATCTTCCAATTGAACCTGCATGGAAGTTGAAAGTAGCAATTCCATCAGAATCAGAATGTAAGGGGATAGAATCATCATGCTTTTATTTCCCTTGCTGCTGGATCAGTTGTTAAGGATTGATCCGTTGGTTTAGCAATGAGGGATTGTAAACAAAAAGGTAGGAAAAACGCTAGCGCTCTTCGCTGGATTATAGGTTCCGGGAACAATTAAGATTTTTGCTGTAACTTAGCTGCCAATAATGTGTTATGAAGAAGCATGGTGATGGTCATGGGGCCAACACCGCCCGGCACTGGGGTAATTGCACCACATAAAGGCAAAACCTGTTCGTAATCAACATCGCCAACTAGTTTCCCATCTTCCAGCCTGTTGATCCCAACATCAATTACCACAGCGCCTGGTTTCACCATGTCCGCAGTCACAAAGCAAGGCTTGCCAATAGCCGCGACAAGGATATCTGCCTGTCTGGTAATTTCTTTAAGGTTTGAGGTTTTACTATGGCAGATGGTGACGGTTGCATCGATGCCATTCTGCAAAAGAATCAAGCCCATGGGTTTGCCTACGATGGTGCTTCTGCCAAGAACTACAACATGTTTGCCTGCAACGGGGATTTTATAGCGCTGCAACATGACGAGAACGCCATGCGGAGTGCAGGGCAGAAGTCGAGGCCTACCCGAAGTTAGAAGGCCAAGGTTTTCCGGGCCAAAGCCATCCACGTCTTTAAGGGCGGTTACTGCATCAAGGATGAGATCGGTGTTTAAATGTTTGGGAAGGGGTAGTTGCACCAGTATGCCATGAACTTTAGGGTCTTGATTAAGTTTTGATATAAGATTAAGAAGATCTGCTTGGGTGGAGTTGGCATCAAGCTTATGGAGCCAGCTTTCAAAGCCGGCTTTCTCGCAGGCCTTCTGCTTGTTCCTTACATAAACCTGTATGATTAGGCTAAGTGCTTTGCCATCGATGATTTGGGCAGCCATGATTCTCCCACCCTAAAAATTAAAAAACATGGGCACGAAGGGTAAACTTCATGCCCATGGTAAAACCAATAAGTGCTTACTTGACTTTTTGGAAATAAGTCTGCGAGCCCTTGGGATCGGGCTTCATGGTGGCTTCGCCAGGTTGCCAGTTGGCTGGGCAGACTTCCCCATGCTTTTCTACAAATTGAAGTGCATCAATAATGCGGATGGCTTCATCAACGCTACGGCCCAATGGCAGGTCATTGACCAAAAGATGGCGAACAATGCCTTCCTTGTCGATGATGAATAAGCCGCGTAAAGCAATTCCTGCCTCTTCCAAAAGTACGCCATAGGATCTTGCAATGTTTTTATTGAGATCTGCAATAAGGGGGTAACGTACACCACCAAGGCCACCCTTGTTGCGCGCTAAATTATTCCATGCAAGATGGGAGAACTGGCTATCAACACTTACACCAAGCACCTCTGTGTTGCGTTTTTTGAACTCAGCGAGTTTTTCATCGAATGCAATAATTTCGGTGGGGCAGACAAAAGTAAAGTCGAGTGGGTAGAAGTAAAGAAGCACATACTTTCCCTTGTAATCGGAAAGCTTGATGTTCTTGAATTCTTCGCCAACGAGAGCGGTGGCTGCGAAATCAGGGGCAGGCAGGGTTACTTTTGCTGACATGGATAATCCTCCGTGTGATGTTGATTAATAATGGGGCCTTTATTAAGCCCCTCAATTATATTACTAGATGATATAATATGAACTGCACAAGTTTTGTTGGTTGTATTTTTTAAAAGAATGGTGTTACCGGGTAATGACACCCGGATTTTAACCACTAGCATATTAACATGGAACAAACTCCAACCATTTTGTTTAAAAATCATACGGGCGAAGAGCTTGCGGTCTTGCTTGCACCCTTGGGCGTAAATCCTAGGCTGGCAGGCAAGCTGCAGTCCGCAATTCTAAGAAATGGCTTGGATGAAGTTCCCAAGGTAATGGAGCAGACATCCTGGCGGGTTCTTAAAAAAGTTGAAAACGCAACTCGTATTCCAGCACTTAAATTAATCGATAAACAAGTTTCCCCGCGTGATGGGTTTACCAAGTACCTTTTTAAAGGTGAGGGAGACGAGCCTTTTGAAACTGTCCGCATACCTCTCCTGCATGTGAAAGGGCAGGAAAAATATGTCGTTTGTGTCAGTTCCCAGGTTGGTTGTGCCATGGGGTGTGCCTTTTGTGCCACCGCCAAGATGGGCTTTCGAAGGAACCTACAACCTTGGGAAATTGTTGATCAAGTGATTCAAATTCGCAAGGACTCTTTTTATCCCGTGCGTGGTGTTGTTTTCATGGGCATGGGTGAACCCATGCTGAATTACGATAAAGTAATGCAGGCTGCAACGATTTTGCGTGAACCATGCGGCTTGGCCATTGATGCCCGAAATATCACCATTTCCACCGTAGGGGTTGTTCCTGGCATTCGAAGATTCACCCGCGAGAAACAACCCTACAGGCTAGTTGTTTCGCTTACCTCCGCCAATTCTGAAAAACGCAAGTCTCTTCTTCCTGTTGAAAATACCCATTCGCTTGAAGACCTTATGAGTGCAGTCAGGGAATACCAAGATTATTCCGGAGTGCGAATGATGCTAGCCTGGACCATGATGTCGGGGATAAATACTTCACCTGAAGATGCGAAGGAAATCGCCAGGTTGACCGCTGGAATGCCTGTAAAAATTGATCTTATCGATGTCAACGATCCCACCGGGGTGTTTTTAAAACCGAGTGCTGAAGAGTTGAAAACCTTTCGCGATTCTCTCAACGCAGAACTTGGTCAACCTGTAGTCAGGCGTTACAGCGGCGGCCAGGATATCAACGCAGGGTGCGGCATGCTTGCAGGCCTTCACATGGTAGAACCAGACAAGGCTTCCTGCGCTTCAGGCTTGTAAAAGAAGTAATTCTTGGGAAGCGCAAGCGACGAAAGATTCCTATTCTTATCGTTTTCGCATGCAGTGGGCGACTCTTTAGGTGCTTATTAACCTTGCAAATTTAATATTGTATGTTTAAAATGCAAGGATGATTGAGCGTTTGCTTTATAATCAGGTACTTTCAGCCCTATCCCGACAGGCTGCGGTGGCATTAATTGGCCCTCGGCAGGTTGGGAAAACCACTTTGGCCCTGCAAATTGCTGCCCAAACACAATCTCTTTACATGGATTTGGAAGATCCCATCGAACGGGAAAAACTG
>RFZJ01000101.1 GCA_009920765.1 Planctomycetota bacterium
TTATCCTCCAATTGCAATAGATAAGACAAGGGTAGTGAATCAGCACTAGGGGTTCTTGCTATGCATAAAGCCCCTTCATTCCAGTTCGATTGTGCATTTATGGAAGGCAGAGGGTTGTTTTTTTTAAGGAAAAGATTGCCCGCACTGTCTTCAAGAAGGAGGAAGTTCTTTTCTGGTGTTGGAACAATTGAAAGTGGATTGCTTTCAAAGCGCGGGGATAGCAAAGTTTTCCACAAGAGTTTGTTCTTTTGGGAATCGATTAACTGGGCGACTGTGGAACCATTGGGTAGTTTGCCGGTGATGGCCCAGGCATTTCTGGGAAGAGCAGGATCTTCAACAAGGGTGGGTTTTGAAGTTAGAGTACCTGTTTGGTGGAAGGGGGATTTCGAGCTTGTAAGTTTCCTGTTTGGTGGAAGGGGGATTTCGAGCTTGTAAGTTTTAGTCCCTCACGTAGATTCCAGGCGAAGAAAAGTTTGCAAAAGTGCCCATTGTAAAGGGTGTCCGTTTCATTCCCATCAAACGCAAGCACTTGGGATGTACCCTTTTTTTGTTTCAGAGATTCAAACATGTTGGCGAGGGGCTTGTTTTGGTTTTTGTCATCGAAGAAAGGGAGGAGAGGGGTTTTGATTGTTTCCTGATTCCAGGCGAAGAAAGATAGATGCTGGGTTTCGTCAAGAATTGCAAGCCTGTTTTGGTAGGGCACTGGCGCAAAAATCGGTCCACCAGGGATATTCATGGTATATATAGAGTCTTTTATATATTTTGATTGGATTGTAGGGGCGGGGAAAACGCGAAGAGTGGTGAAGGGGCCAGGCTCTTCGCTGCTGATGAGGATGTGGCTTGGTTCTTTTTGGTTATTTAAAAAGACTGGAATAGTAGGTGGAATTAAAGTGCCAAAAGCATGGTTTGAGGCAATGATACCTGTGCATTTTTTTGTGGCTAGATCAAGATAAAGGATGTGGCTAGGGTCTGCGGGAATAAACCCTGCGTCGGAATCAGGAGGGATGCAAATGGGTTGAAGGAGGGTTTGTCCCAGATTCCAGCGCCCGAGAATATTCCCACCCGCCAATTCCACTTCGATCAAAAAACCTTCAAGGGTTGGTACCAAGGCAGTGTTATGCCATAGGGTTATGCCCGACAAGCAAGTTCCGCCCAGACTCGTTTTCCAGAGGGTGTTGCCTGTCATGTCCAAAGCCGAAAGGCTTATGCCATTATCTTCAAGGGTGATCAGGGTGGGATCGGTTGCTTGATTGGCAGAAAATACAAGTGGCGGGGATTCAACATCAACGCCAAGTCTTTTGACCCAAAGCACATTTCCCCGGGTTCGATCCAGAGCGTAAAGTATGCCGTGATTCACGGTTAAGATCGGAGTTTGAAGTTCTGGCACCCAGTTGGGGTTCTGCAGGGATTGTTCGGGATGTTGGAAGTAGTTCCAGCCTTGGAGGGGTTTTTGAGAAGGGGAAGTTTGCTTTTCTTGGAGGTTGTTTTTTTCGTAAACGATCGAGTTAAGGTGCCTGGTTTTAGCAGTCTCAAGGGCAATCTTACAATCAGGCAAGTTGGTGGACTTTGGGTTTTTTAATAATTCCTGTTCCATGAAATCTTGGATGGATTGAAAAGCTTCATGCGTTGGCAGGACTTCCAATTTTTTGAGTTGCGTTAGAAAACTTGCTCTTTCCTTTTCTTCAAGTTTCTGCCTGGCCAGAGAACTTCTTTTTTCTGCGATAAAGGTCAATACCGCTTCGGTCTCACCTTCATCTTTAGGGATTTTCTTTTTTACATTGGCTGCCTCTGTTTCTGCCCAGTCTAAAAGAGAGGTATCCGGGGCTGATTTTTCTAAAAGCGATTGAATCAAACCGAGGTACTGAAGCCATGCAAAAGGGGAGTGCTCTGAAGTTGTCAGCGGTTTTGCACGAAGCTTTTCAAAAGTTTCAGCGCTGTTTTGCGATTCAGACTCCAATCCGTTTCTTTGAGAGGCTATTTTTCCCAAAAACAAATATTCGTGATGCCAGGCGCTTTGGGGATAAAGCGATGCTAATTCCTCAAATTTAACCGAGGCAAGTAGAAAGTTTTTCTCTTTGAATTGTTCCTGGGCGTAGTTACGTTTTTTCTCTTCAGTTTCCAGCTTTGTAACGTCTATAAAAAGCCAGGCAGCGGTCAATGCCAACATTGCGAGGACAAATAAACCTGAAACAATCAAGAGTGGGGTAAAGGATGAATTTTTGGGTGGTTGCAACGTTGGAAAGATTGTTACTGCAGGTTCTTCAGGTGGCAGGATATTTGTTTCGCCGTTTTCTGTTTCAGGCTCGGTCAGGTTTAGAGTGGTTTTTGGTTGTACTGGTGGTTCATGATCCTTGAAAATAGTGACCTTGGGAGCAGTGGTGTTTAAAGGTGGTAGGCCTGCAAGGCGGGTAACTCGGGGAGTAATACTTTTCGGGGCGGCTCCAAGTTGGGTGACTTTCGGGTCGGCTGCCTCTTTGATTGGTTCATAAAAAAACCATTCGCCACAGGTACATTCATGATAGTGTGCTTGTTGCGGGTACTTGAGTCGTATGCGCACCCCGCATGCAGGGCAATTTGTTTTCTTGGGGTATTTTGTCATGCAGCACCAAAGACTAGCAGCTAGTAAACATTTATTTTACACTAGGATTTGAAGGATTACACCTTATTTAGATTGGGAAAAAGTATGACTCCTGATGTTATTTTAACAGAGGCAGAACGGGAAATCGCATTGACCACCCCTTCAGAGGCCCTGATAAGGCAGATGAAGGGCATGGCAGGAACGCTTTTGATAGCCGGGGCAGGTGGGAAGATGGGCCCAACTCTTGCAGTTTTGGCTGCCCGTGCCGTTGCTGTTTCTGGATCTAAGTTAAAGATCATCGCGGTAAGTCGCTTTTCAGATCCTGTTCAAAAAGAATGGCTCCAAGCTCGTAATGTCTCCACCATCTCTGCCGATCTTTTGAATGATGAGCAAGTCAAAGAATTGCCCGATGCTGATTTTGTTGTTTCTCTTGCGGGCAAAAAGTTTGGCACCTCGGTTGATCCTTCTGAAACCTGGGCGGTCAATTGCCTGGCTAGTGCCTCGGTTTGCAAAAGATACCGGGGATCAAGCATTGTTGCCCTATCAACAGGCAATGTATACCCTGTTGTATCTTTGGATTCAGGCGGTTCCAATGAAGAAGATCCATTGGTCGCTACCGGGGAATACTCCGCTGCTGCCATTGGTAGGGAAAGGGTGCTGCAATATTATGCAACTCATCAGGGGGTGAAGATTGCAATCGTCAGGCTTAATTATGCGGTGGACATGGTGTATGGCGTACTGGTTGATATTGGTCGGAAAGTTATTGAGGGCGAACCTATCGATCTTCAAATGGGATATTTGAACTGCATCTGGCAGGGAGATGCGAATGAAGCTGTGCTAAGGTTGCTTCCTCATGTTCTAAGTCCTGCAAATGTTTATAATCTTAGTGGGCCGTTGCTGTCTGTAAAAAAGATTGCGCTTGAGTTTGGGGATCATCTTAAAATAACTCCCCGGTTCTCGGGTGTTGAAAAAAATGGAGCCTTGCTTACCAACAGTACTAAGTTGAATCGGTTACTGGGCGAACCCGCAACGCCGATTTCAACTGTGATTAGGTGGACTGCGCAGTGGCTTAAAAATAATGGCAGATGTTTGGGCAAACCCACCAAGTTTGAAGTTTCGGATGGGAAGTATTAAGGGTTGTCGATAATCACAAGATTGTCGCAGTGCACGACTTCTTCATAGGGAAGGATGCCTAGAAGCTCGATTATCTTGTCGGACTTTTTACCTGCGATTTTTGCGATATCAGTGGCGGAATAATTTGTAAGCCCCCTGCCAAACTCTTGGCCTTCAAGATTACAAATAGAGACAACTGCCCCCTTGTGGAAAGTACCGCTGACACTTGCAACGCCAATAGGTAGCAGGCTTTTGCCCTTGGAACAAAGTGCGACAAGCGCCCCAGCATCGAGCACAATTTTTCCTTGTGGCCGTGCGGCCCAACCCAGCCAGCGCTTCCAGGCGGTCATGTTTTGTTCTGCAGCCAGAAACAGGGTGCCTACTAGTTCCCCCGCAAAGATTGCATCAAGTACCTTGGGGATGGATCCATTAGCCATGATTACTGATTCGCCCGCCATGGTTGCAAGCCTTGCAGCTTTGAGTTTGCTTTTCATGCCACCAGAGCCTAGGGAGCTTTTCGTCACCCCGGCTTTTTCGAGCACATCATTGTCGATTTGTTTGACCGTGTGAACCAAAGAGGCGCTGGGGTCGGTGTTTGGGTCTGCGGAATATAAACCATCGACCACGGTAAGGAGTATAAGCAAGGGAGCTTGAATCAAGTTGGTAACAAGTGCAGCCAGAGTATCGTTATCGCCAAAGCGGATTTCTGCAACACTAATGGTGTCGTTTTCATTAATGATGGGCAGGCAGTTGGATTCAAACAAAGTAAGGATGGTGTTACGCACGTTTAGGTATCGGGTGCGATTGTCAAAATCGCCTGCAGTAAGGAGTATCTGTGCCGTGGGTATGCCGTAGCGTGCAAGGGAATCTTCATAGGCGCGCATAAGGAAGGATTGGCCAACCGCTGCACAGGCTTGAAGGTGCCTGAGGTCGGTGGGGCGTTGTTTAAGGCCAAGGCGGCCCATGCCTGCACCGATGGCGCCCGAGCTAACCAACGCTACTTTTTTGCCTGCTTGTTTCAGCCTGAAAATTTGGTCCGCAAGGCTGTGAACCTGACTGGGTTCGAGGGTGCCATCGGCCCGGGTTAAAACATTCGTCCCAACCTTGATCACAATAGTTTCGGCGTTTTTCAGTATTTCTTTTCGTTCAGCGTCCATGTTGGGTGCTTCGGGAGGGCCCGGCTTTCAAAGTATTTTCAATATTTATGAAACTAAACAACGGCTGCCCTCGTCTAATATATAAGTTCAAATGCGACTGTCAGGTTTGACCTTTGCCCATGGATTGCTTATACTTGGTTATTACCTTGGTTTAAGGAGTTCGGGTTATTATACGCTCGAAGAGCTTTTTCTTTGTTGACGGAGATTTTGCATGATCCTCCGTTTACCTCTGATTCCAATGATATTTGCATTGGTTGGTACTTTTTTTGCTTCAACTTCACTTTTTGCCTTTGACGCTGAAGAAGACCTTCGCCTTTTAGAAAAAGCCCGAAAAAGTGAAGCCTCTGGCGCCTATTCCCGTGCTGCTAATTTCTATGCTGAATACCTCCGTAAAAATAGGGATGATATTGACGCCAGAGATTCCTTTAATCGCATCAGCAGAATCCAGCAACAGCTCATTCGCCTTCAAGATGAACAGTACCGAAAAATCGTGGTTGCTCTTCGACCCAGTCAAGTAATTGATCTTTGCATATATATTGCAGAGGTGCTTGGTGCAAACTATGCAGAAGCCGATCGTGCCCGTCCCGAAATTCTTTTCCAGTATGCGAGCGAAGAAGTCCTTTTACTTCTTAAAACGCCCAAACTTTTGGCCCCTATTTTGGGAACTTTAAACCCTGAAGCTGCAAAAGCTATCGAGCAACGTATCATTCAGCTCCGGAAGCAACCTATTCAAAACCTTGCTGAATTAAGGGAAACCCTTATTGAATTGGCAGGTGAAGTACGCAACTCAGGTTGGTCAGAATATACCACCCGGGCATGTAACCTTATCATACTTGAATGTGCCCATGGTGCATGTCATGGCCTTGACCAATTCACACTTTTATTTACCCCTTCCCAAAAAATTGCTGTCGACTCTGCCTTGTTAGGCAGGCAATCCGGTATTGGCCTAACCTTATTGCCTTCAGGTTCGCACTATGAAGTTTCCCGGATCATCCCAGGAAGTACCGCAGAAGAAGCAGGCATCCTCAAAGGTGATTGGGTTATTTCCCTTCAAGGGATTCCTGCTGCAATGATATCACCCGCCCAAGTTCAAGCTCTTCTTACCATCCAAGCTGGCCAAGAAATAGAATTGCAAGTTCAGCCCCAGGGCATGAGCACTATCACCGACCTTAAACTCCGTAGTCGGATGCTACTCATTCCCAGTGTTGATTGGGAAGTTCTTAACCCCATGAATGCCGATCCCATAGGCATTGTAAGGATTTCTTCCTTTCGAGGATCTACCGCCAATGAATTTCGCGAAGCTTTAGCCCGCTTGCAAACTCTTGGAATTCGCGGACTTCTTCTTGATCTTCGGGGCAACCCAGGTGGCGCTTTTAAATCCGCCCTTAGCTCTGCAGACCTTTTTCTTGAAGGAGGCATAATTGTTCAAGCAGAAGGTCAAGTCAAGGAGTTCAACAAATCTTTTACTTCAAATGGGCAAAATCCCTTCCTTCTTCCCACCGTTATCATGGTTGATGAAGATACCGCAAGCAGTGCCGAGATTCTTGCGGGCGCCCTGCAGCTTCATGGGAAAGCCAAAATCGTTGGTAATAGAACTCGTGGCAAGGGCTCTGTTCAGTGCCTTATCCCGATTGATAAAGCCCCTTGGGATAAACTTCCCGGAGGCGTCCAGTTGACTGTTGCAAAACTGCGGCTTCCCACAGGCCAAACTTTCGAGCGCGGACTTACTCCTGATGTAAAAGTCGAGGGTGATGCGAATGCAGTCTTCACCGCTGCTAAACTTGAACTGCTTCGCCAACTAGGCAAAATGAACGATCCCAACCCTTAGATTCAAAAGGTTTTCAGGTCCTTTGTTGCCTTGTTCTATCCAAGCTTACGCCATAATTCTTGTTAGTGGCGGAAGCTATCTGCTGCGTGCCATGCGCCTTGAATGCTGACTGTATTTATGAATTCCCCGCTTTCGCGGAGAATGACGGAAGTAAGAACGCAGTCCATAGGCTTTAAAGCCAACCCACTACACTGCGTGGGTCTGCCTTTTAGTTTGAATGTTTTAGTTTGTTGTTAGACTTTTAAGAATTGTTTTAAGGTTCGCTTCTCCCGGATGAATATTATTGGGCAGTTTTCCTTCTTTCGTAGTATTCATAATAAGATGTTCTAATTTCGTTCCTTCAACTTCACGGTTTAATCCATCCACCATTTGATTTAGAAAAATTGTGCGTGATCTTAGCGCATGGATCAGTAAAGAAATATCCCCCATGTTAAATATACCGGGAATTACAGTTTCATAAGGAACCTGTATTAAATGATGATTCAAAGCGGAAGCGTAGGAAGTTAATCCCCCCCTGATGATGATTGCTTTTATATCATCGTTAAATAACGTTAGGAGCAGAGTTAAAATGCCACCAAGAGGTTCGGGTTGCATTGGAAAGATAGAATCGTCATCGCGTGGGAGATTGAAATTGGTGCTGTGAGGGGTTGCATTGGAGGGCGAATCGCCCCAAAGAAGAAATTGTGGTGAGAGGTGTGAAGATTCTTTTTTTAACCAGTTGAAAACTGATTGAAGATCGCGTAATTGTCCTGTAATTCGCAGATCGCCCGTCATCATTAAAGAAGAGGACAAAGAGGTTGAACCGCTGCTTCTCCCACGGGAAGTTCCTGTTTTTAATTCTCCCGTGCCTCGAACATCAGGCAGGCATACTGTGAATCCCTCTTGTACAAGGGAGGCGATTTCCACGGAGCGGCTTTCGAGCAAACTTTTTTTGCCTCCTTGGGAAATCATGATTGCAATCTTATTTGAAGGCATTTTGATTTTTGCTGCCTTAAGAAGCACTAATGGCAAGTAGTGTTCTTTCTCGGTCTTTAGAAGTAATTTAGTAATAGAAACGTTTTCAGAAATTGAGGTTTCTCTGGTGATAACTTCGGCAGCCATGTTTGATTCGAGTGACCCGAGTTTGTTAGCCCAATCTTTTTTGAACAAATCAAAAGTTTCGTTTGTCATGGGGATGGGGTATTTTTTAAATGCGTTATCAATCTGGGTTTGAGCAAGCTTTTCTAAATGTCCTTGGATTTTAACGGGATGTTCATCTTTTGAAAGTTTGGTTTCCAGGCACTTCAGAATTACGGATGGAAGGTTTTCTAATGGGGTGTCATTTACACCCTTGATATCTAGCCATTTTTCCAGCAATACATGAATATTTTTTCTGTGTAGTCTTCCAATATGGGTGCAATGCGAATCTTCAGGGGAAGACCCTTTGACGCTTCCCCTGCCTGTTGTAAATCCGAGAGAATCTGTAGTTCCATGAAGTTGATGGATTTTTTGCAGGCGCTTCCAAACAGGGTCGTTTGCCTGGTCCCATGAAAATTCGTGACCATAGATTAATTTTCTGGGTGCGATAGAGCCAACGATCACCCAGGGTAGAAAACCATCTTTTGCAGACAAGCGCAGATTTCTTGTCGATTCCCAACTGCCACCGCCTGCATAATTAAATGTGGCTTCTGCATCTTCAGGAAGAGGGTACTTGGTTTCAGGTTGGGGGCCCCCGAAATTAAAGGGCGCAACCACTGCAATTCTTTCATCCAGCGCACCTGCAACTGCAGTTGGATCGCCGCCACCTGCGACCGCACCCAATAAAATTATTTTGTCCCTTGCGATGTCTTTTTGTGCCAGTAAAAGATCCACTCCCCGATGAATGTCCCAATACATCCAACCCATCAGGCTTTCTTCAAGAAGTTGCAATTGAACGCCAAGATCGTAACGGAAATAATAATCCTGACGACTTGTACGAAAAGGCTTTGGGTAGGAGTTGGGCCCATCAAATGGGTGTTGCCTTCTTTCACCATGACCGAGATTGTCCAAAACTAAAACCATGCAACCCGCCCTGGACCAAATGGCACCCATCTCTTGTAATTCCCCATGCTCTTTTGGTGTGTGGTGAGCAGGGCAAATGATTATTCCAGGTTGCAATTTTGTTTGATTGGAAGGGCGGTAAAGATTGGCAGTAACCCAGAATCCCGGGCGACTTTCAAACACGATGCATGCTATGATATATCCATCCCTTGGGATTGACCTTAATACCTTGTAATTTAATTTGGTTGTTTCTTCTGGGAATTTTCCGAGTGATGTTTTTAATTGAGCAAGCTTGGAATGCGCATACTTTTGCCATCCCTCTTTTGTTGCTATATCTTTCCATTCTGCAGTACTCTTGGCGTTGGCGTTTTTAATCTGATTTCTAACTTCATCCCAATCCTGATTCCTAAATACTTCCTGGTATTTCTCTGTTGCAACGATGGGGTTGGCTGATGAAATTGACTTGGCCATTTCTTGTGAAGTCTGGCTGAAAACTAGACTTGCATCAAAAAAAATTGAAGAAATTAAAACAAGCAAAAAGATTCTTGATATCTGATTGAATGCTTTCATTGGTTTTTACCTTGGAAGGAAATTTTATTGTTTAAACTCGGATGGTATTATGCCATAGTTTATTTAAGTATGGAAAGTATCTCCCTCCTTTTATTGCTAATGGAGTTTCCCATGAACTCACTTTTTTTGGTTTCTGTAGTGCTTTTATCTTTTCCTGTTGCCCAGGAAACATCTCCGGTACGCACCATAAAAAGTGGCGCCTGGTCTGATCCTGCAACTTGGGAATCAAAAAAAATACCCAAGGCAGGCGACAAAGTGATCATCCGGACCGGGCACAAGGTGATTTATGATGTTGCTTCAAAGGAAATAATTCGAGGTATGCAAATTGGTGGCGAATTGGCTTTTGATACGACTAAAGATACCCTTCTGGAAATCGGCCTGATTCGAGTTCAACCCGGTGATGAATACAGCGAAGAAGGTTTTGAATGTGATGGGCATTTTGTTGCTCCAGATAAAGTTTCTAACATGCCTGTGTTCGAAATTGGAAACGTATCCAATCCCGTTCATGCTGATAAAAAAGCAATCATTCGACTTCACTATCAAGAAGGCATGAAAAAAGATTCCTGCCCCGCTATCGTCTGTTGCGGAGGTCGATGGGAAACACATGGTGCAGTTCTTGATCGATCTTGGGTCAAGTTGGCAAAAAATGCAGATGCGGGTGGTAAAACCCTGAATGTTGCAGAAGGCATCAAGGGGTGGAAGGTGGGCGACAAAATAGTGGTCACTGGTTCTCGAACCCATGGCACAAAAAAAGACAAGTCGGATTCTGAAGAGCGTATCATCTCTGCCATTAAAGGTCTGGAAATTACGATTGATACCCCTCTGGCCATGAATCATTCTGGCGATGGAAATTATCGTGCTGAAGTTGCCAACCTTAGTCGAAATATAGTGATTGAATCTGCAAACCCTGACGGCGAACGAGGTCATACGATGTATCATCGCGATTCTGCAGGTTCGCTTGCTTATACCGAATTCAGACACTTGGGCAAGAAGAATACCCTGGGTCGTTACAGCCTTCATTTTCATCTTGCAGGTGAAACCATGCGTGGTGGATTTGTCAAAGGCAATTCGATTTGGGATAGCCATAATCGTTGGGTAACCATTCACGGAACCAATTATCTTTATGTTCACGATAATGTTGGTTACCAGAGTATTGGCCACGGTTTCTTTTTAGAAGATGGCACGGAAGTGAATAATATTCTGGATCGTAACCTGGCAATCCTGGCAAAAGTTGGGAAAAAGCTTCCCAAGCAGGTTTTAGGTTTTGATCAGAACGAAGGTGCAGGGTTTTGGTGGGCTAATAGCCTTAACACCTTTACCAATAACATCGCCGCCGAGTGCGGGCTTTATGGTTTTAGATTTGAAGCAACCCCCACAAGTGCGCAGAAGTTGGAATTTAAAATCCTCCAGCCTGATGGTTCCTACAAATTAAAAGATATTCGAACCCTTCCTTTTGTTAAATTTGATGACAACGAGGTTCATAGCAGCCACGGGCTTTATGGCGTAAACCTTGGAGAGGGTGTCAACCGGGTGGGACCGGATATGGCACACCCTTTTGTGGTTCGCAATTTGAAAATCTGGGATATCCATTATGCTTTCAGGCCCCAGGTTCCTTCTCTTATGGTCGAAAATCTGGATATTTACCAGGCATCCTATGGCGTTTATCATCCCAATTTTGATAATCACTATTATAAGAATGTTTCAATCAGTAAAACCAACACCGAGCCTTTTAATCGTGGCCATGATGACCTTAGTGTTCAATATGGCCTGCTTGCGGTTGATGGCCTTACTTTTGATGATTGTAGATCTGGTGGCATGCCTTTGATCCAGATTTCTGATCAGAACCCCACTGGGAAAGCTGAATCGCATTTCAAAAACCTGAAGGTGGTGAACTGGAATGATAAAAGTAATTCTAGAGCTGTTGTAAATCTTGGTGGCGGGCCCAGATTGAAACCCGAGTTCCCTCATGGCGTAGATGTTTATGTTCATGATTGGTTTGGGGCGGGTAAGACCGCATTGGTTTCCAGCACTCGTGCTCAGGATTACAAATCCAATGAAAAAGATTTTAAAAAGGTAAACTTCTTTACCGGTGATGAATCCCAGGCTAAAGAAGTAACGGGTGTACCATTTCCTAGGTTTCCCACGCCTATTGATGATCTACCACCATTTTCGGTTATCACGCAAATTCAAAAAGAAGGTGGTAAAGTTTTGGTCGAAGGGGTGGCATCTGATAATGGAACAGTTGTAAAAGTTTTGGTTAATGGCAAAGAAACTACCATGACGACTTCCAACTTTGCCACCTGGAAAATCCTACTGGATGAACTGCCTTCAGGGGCAATGATTGAAGCCAAGGCCACAGATGCTGCTGGTAATGAGGAGAGATTTAGCCAAAAACGCAAGGTGAGATAATTTGTTTCAGATTATGATTTGTTGAAAATCATTAATACCTTGCCTAGAACGGAGATTTTTGGTTCGTTCTTGGTAGGAGAAAAAATTATTATTTTATTGTTTAATTTCTTGAATGACCTGTTATATTTTGCAATTGTATTAATCGGGATAGGTTGTTTTGAAGTTTTCACGAATGATACTTCGACCTAGTTTTTACCCGGTTTTTCCTTCTTTGTGGTATTTCCTGATTCTTGTTTGGAGTCTGGAATATAAGGCAGGGGAGAACTAAGGATTTTATTTTCAAGGAGTAGATATGAAGAAGTTTTATGTTTTGGCCTTTACCTTCGCAGCCTTGACCCTTCCAGCTTTAGCTCAAGAAAAAGCTGCACCAGCAACTAAAGTTGTTCCCGAAGCTAAGACCACCACTACTGTTGTTGAAGAAAAACGTGTTCTTGGCCGCTTCCGCCGTGATGCTGATGCACCTAAGCTTTCTGATCGCATCAGCGAAAAGCTTGGCAATCGCAGTGGCAGTGGTTTCCTTGCTAATCTAAGGAATCGCTAGTATTTTCTGTTTCCCTAGTGGAAACAGCATAGTTTAAATATTGCGCCAACACTCTTCATGATTGTTGGCGTTTTTGTTTTCTGTAGGTAATCCATTCCGATCCCCTTCAATCATTCCCTCCTTGACACGACTTTTCACAAAGGTAAACTTAAGTTCTTGGGATTTACTGTTGGATTGATTGTTTTTGCCCGCTAATTATATGCAAATTAAGAGATCTCTGCCCAGGGTGGCATTTTTACACTAAAAGAGTCGTCTATCAGTTCAGATTTTTTTGTTGGTTTTAGGGAATACTATGAGTCACTGCAATTCCGACGTCTGTTTATTTTGTCGGACTGTTTTTGCCGGTGCGATTATTTCTCTCCTGAACTTCTCCTTTGTGTTATTTTCTTTTGAGCCACCCGTTGGAAATTTGTCGAAAATTAATTTCACCGTTGATATACAGCCCATTCTTAAGGCGCGATGCCTTGAATGCCACGATTATGCAAAACAGCGTGGCAGCCTTAGGTTGGATACACCCATGGGGATTAAAAAAGGTGGATTATCCGGGCCGATTATCAATCTGAAAAAGCCTGAAGAAAGTTTGCTTATCCTTCATGTCAAAGGTGCTAAAGATATTGAGCGAATGCCACCTAAGGGCGATGCGTTGACTGCAATCCAAATTGGAAAATTAATTGAATGGATCCGGCAAGGCGCAATATTTCCAGTCGAATCTTCCGTTGTAAAAAACACCAGTGAAAGCGTTGGTGGATGGTCTTTTGTTCCAATAAAAAATGCGGCGGTTCCATTGCAGCCAAAAGATGCAATGCCATGGGGTCGAAATCCAATTGATTCATTCATCCTTGATAAACTTCGAGCAAATGGTTTAAAGCCATCCCCAGAAACTGATAAACGAATCCTTGCCCGAAGGGTTTTTATCAACCTTACCGGCCTTCCTCCAACTCCTTCCGAACTGTTTGCGTTTCTTAATGATGCTGATCCGAATGCATATGAAAAAATGGTGGATAAATTGCTTGCATCCACCCGGTATGGAGAACGCTGGGCAAGGCATTGGCTTGATGTGGCGCATTATGCAGATTCACACGGGCAAGATCAGGATCGGTTTCGGCCTAATGCATGGCCTTATCGTGATTATCTGATTCGATCATTTAATGAGGATAAGCCGTATGGTCGTTTTCTTAGGGAACAAATTGCAGGTGATGTTTTATATCCTGAAGACCCGATGGCCTTGGTTGCAACGGGATTTCTTGCAGCAGGCCCTTGGGACGAAAGCGGACTTCGGGATATCAATGAGAATTCGATTGACCGCCAGATTGCCCGAAATCTTGATCGGGATGACATTGTAACTTCAACCATGACCACATTCACCGGGCTTACGGTTCATTGTGCCCGTTGTCATGATCATAAATTCGATCCCATAACCCAGGCCGATTACTATTCCCTCCAAGCGGTTTTTGCAGGAATTGATAAGGCACAACGAGCTTACGACCCCGATCCTGTTGCCGCGAAAAAGCGATCCTCTTTGCAATCGGACTTGCAAATGATTCGCCGATTGAAGGGCAGGGCGGATCCCCTTCTTCTTTCCAAAGAAAAACAAAAAGAGGTTGAAGACTTTGAAAAAGATTGGCGCCTAGGCTCATCTTCTTGGTTCATTTTGAAACCAGAATTCTTCGGCTCGAAAATGGGTTCATCCTTGCAGCTTTTACCAGACAACTCGATTGTTGCATCAGGAGTTTCCCCGGAAAAAGATAGCTACTCGGTGACTGTCTCCACTTCGAAAATTGCCCTTACTGGTTTAAGACT
>RFZJ01000102.1 GCA_009920765.1 Planctomycetota bacterium
AGTCACGGTGTTTTCAACGATGGAATGGCGCATGTCACCCTGCTTTTCATTAATGGTCGATTTGTCGCCGACAGCCATCACCCGGATGTTTTCCAAAACGGTTTGAGTTTCGATGTTGTTGTTGGGTAGGCGTTTGGTGCCAATCAGATCTACCGTAGAGCCCGGAAGAATAAACCCGCCCGCAAGGGATTCAGCATTAACGGTAAGGCCAAATAGCCTTTTCCCCTTATCAATCTGGTCTGTAAGGTAGTGTTGATTAGGTCCAAGCAGATCATCGGCAGTAACAAAGGATTGCTCGGTAAGGTTTTTATTAAGGCTTTTGTCTTTTATCCCATCATAGGAAGTCAAAATCTTTGGTGGTAGATTAAGTTCTGGAACAGCAACGATTTCGAAATATTTCTGAGGATCAGAAATCTTCTCGCGGAAAGGCACCTTGCTTTTAGTTCTGAGAACTTCAACCATTTTAGGACCTTGATTCCCTTTATTGTAAGTCATTGCAAGGTAGGCTGCGGCCAAACCGCAAAAAACTGCCATTCCAAGCGCCAACATTCTAGGATTCATCGTATTGCGCCTCTATTCGCTAAGGCACAGAAGAAATCCTGAGTTCAAAGCCCTACAATCGGACTATCCCTCATATATTTCATCGGTACAAAAGCATGACCAGCTTTAAGATTTATCGATTATAACGAAAATATCGATAATTCATGCTGATCTTGGGGAAACAAGTAAAGATAGGAAATCTTGTTTGCTATTATTTAGCATCTTGCGAAAGGAACCGCAGCTCAATCTTTGGCTGCACATGATATACTTTAGCTTATTTTTTAAAAAAAGCTAATTATTGAATTGGAGAAACAGGCAAAGGGATATGTAAGTAAAGGTGCAGGTAAGCCAGATAGCCCAGAAACCCAAGGCAAAGTGGGATGCCATAAGGCAGCAGATGCATCCTGGGTTTGCGAGCAGCGGCTTTTTGTTCGGTTTCATCCACGCTTTTGGTTGCGAGGTCTGAAAGGATTTCACGAGTATTCAAAATATTGGTTGATATTTGCCTTCTGAAGAGAATCATAAAGAAAGCAATGATGCCCCCAATGATTGCACCCCAGCAGAAAGCAATCAAAACAATGTATTGGGCCTGCCCAAAAGGGTAATAGGCGCCAACCCATGCACCAAAACCCATTTGCATTTTAACATCCCCTGCTCCCATACCCCCGATTGCATAAACGGGAAATATTAGGGCGAAACCTAAAACGGTGGCAGTAAGGCTGCCACCGATTCCACCAATACCGGACTCAGGAAGGATTTGAAAAGTGTTCAACAATCCTAAAATCCAACCTGAGATGATCAAAGGAAAGGTAAGTGCGTTAGGAACTTTAAGTTTCCAACCATCGATGATTGCAGCAACGATCATTGCAAGGCTAACCAAGGCGATAGGCCAGATATTCCAGGTAAAATCCATCACATACCCCAAAGAAAAAGACCTTTAAACCCAAGAAACTTACTGAATGGCCGAGGCTGTGGCACTAAAAACACCACTGGTTTTTTGCCCAAGGACCGTGATCGCGCTGATAGCAACTACAATAATAAGGGCAACCATGACTGCATATTCTACTGCAGTAGGGCCATCTTCGCTCTTGAAAAACTTAACCAACTTTTCGCGTAAATTGCGCATGATAAAACTCCTTTAGGAAGAGGAACCGAAGGTAAATTAAAAATTGAATCTAAATAATACATGATGATCTTCAAGTATTATTATTGTCTTTTTAAAAGCGCCCCTGTATTTGAGGGGCGCTTTTTTCATATGCCCTAGTTTTTAATCACTTACCCCTAAGGATAAGTTTTTAACTAGCTGGCGGTTGTCGCAGTGGTGATTGCTGTTGCTGTAGAACTGAAGGTGCTGCTTACCTTGGTACCAAGGGTGGTGATCGCAGCAATGGATACCACGATAATCAAGGCAACCATGACTGCGTATTCAACTGCAGTGGGGCCATCTTCGCTCTTCAAGAACTTGACCAACTTTTCGCGCAGAGTGTTCATCGTAAACTCCTAAAAAAAATGTAATGAAACCAAATAGTAATTAAAAACCTTTGTTGATTAATCAGGTGCTAAAAGACCCTGTTCAATCAGTTTATCAGTGCTCTTAGGATCGTTCTTGATCATCATCTGATATCTAAACCTAGATTTTTAATTATGTCTAGTCAAATAATTATAGGAATTATTTTGAAGAATTTTTTTAATTAGCGAAGATGCTCAGGATTGTTAGGCACTATTTGCAGGTAAAAAGCTTGTTTTATAGTTAAATCAACTTGCAGTGGTGGTGGTTATTTTTGTTGCAGTAGTGGAAAAAGTACTGCTTACTTTGCTGCCAAGAGTCGTGATTGCAGCAATTGAAACCACGATGATCAGCGCCACCATAACAGCGTATTCAACCGCAGTTGGACCATTTTCGTCTAGCAAGAACACATGTATTTTGTTTCGAAAAGTATTCATATCAAGCTCGTTTTTAAAGTTTTTTGAAGAAATTGATATTAGTTCAACTGCAATAAAACACTCAAAAATTCATCGTATCAAGAAACAAGAACCGTTCAACTGGTAATAAATATTTGATCGTATTTTTAATTTAAAAGCCAAATTGCGTGAGTTTGGCCAGAAAAAACCATGCTTAAAGGTTGATTAGTAGCTTGCAATAACTTCCCCAAGGGGGAATCCTTGGGAACTATGGCGATTTTGATGCCTCGGGTTTGTAATTCCAAAAGAAGTTGCTCAGGGGTATTTTTTTCCAGATTCATGATGTTGGGAATCCAACTGCCATCATTCCTTTCATCGCGAAATGCATGAATTTCGCAGCGATCATCCTGAAAAACCTTCCATTTTGGGGAATAGAAAATCAAAAAGCCCCCATCGTTAAGTTCATTGTAGATTTTAGTATCTGGGCCGTACTCTAATGCCATCTGTTGCATCGGTTCAATCAGATCCAAGGGCCATTTTTTAGGGTCTAGCTGAACTTGGTGCCAGCCCAATATTGAAGAAATTATAAAACCACCAACAATCAGCAGTAATCCTGCTTTCATTTTTTGGGAGGGCTTTGTAGGTTGACGGATAATCCAGTCCTCCCGTATTTTTTTCGAGTTAACAAGATCGAGCCAGATTTCTTCAAACATCACTGCTGCAATGCTTATAAAGATGGGAGCGTTGCGGGCACGCTTTGTAGCCAAAAAAAACCAGGCCCAAATGCTGCTTGTGATACCCGGATATTCCCCGCCTTTGGGAGACATGAAAAAAAACATGGTTACTGCAGCAAAAACTGCGTAAGCACCCAGCATGTAGAAATCCAGCAATTTAGGTGCAGAATGTTCGATAATATAACTTGAAAGATCGAGTTTAAACCAAATTTTCAGCCATTCAGCATACATCCCAATTCCAAAAGGGGAGATACAAGGAGCGAGCAGCCAAAAAATACCTGCTGCACCAAGTGATAATAGGTTTTTGAAATCGCTGATCGGGCCTTTTGATAAAAGGTATTGCGTAGTCCATATCAAAATAGCCAGGCCGAGGATTGAGATGCCTGCAAGATACCCGCCATGGCAATTGGCCCAAAAAACGGCCAAAGGGAAGGACCAGAAAAGGGTTGAAACTTTTGCCCTTTGTTTTTCAAAGTCGAGTATAAAAAAGGCGAGTAATGTCATGCCGAGATAATTGATCAGCAGTGGCCTTGCGAGAAAATGGAGTGCCCCTATCTTTAGCACCAATCCAGCAAGGAACCAAACTAGTAAGGGGTGCATGCCGGCCAGGAACCATCTGTGTGCCAGAATGGAAATCCAACCTGCGATTATCAGGGATGTAAATATTTTTATCGAGGCAAAGCCTCCAATTCGATAGGTTCCTGCCATTAGGATTTCTGCGAGCCATTGAGTGGGAACCCAGGTTGATTCCGATTGGGAGAAGGGATCCGATCGAAGGACCTGGAGATGTTCGATCATCCATTCGCCTGTGCGGATATGCCAGAATGTGCCGGGATCGTTTAAAAACCAGAATGGAATAAACAATGCCAGAGAAACGAATGTAACCAGAAAGATACCAGGCCATGAACTAAGCCAGCGATTGATGGAAGGTATCATTTAGGCAGAGACCTGATCCATTCAGTGAATAATTCAACTGCTTGTTTATCAACCATATTTCTGCTGATTTGGGGCATCTGGCCTGCACCCACGATGGAGATACGATGTAGGAGAACGGATCTTTCAGGGTCGCCTGGCGCGATTATTTTTGCATCCTTGAAACCAAAGGTATGGTGATTGGGCTTTTCATCTAGGATCTTGACTTTGTCTTTATCTGCAAAGAAGTCGAGATCGATTTGAGAATTGCCCCCGCCTGCATTGATATGACAGTTTGCGCAATTGGAATGAAGGTAGGATTTGACCCGGGCCTCCAAGCTATTGTTTTTGTCATAGGGGTTAACTAACTTTTTCAGTTGGGAAACAGGCAATGGCAATAGATGATCAGGGGTTGCAGGCTTCCTTTGATCAGGGAAACTAAGTTGTTTGTTCACCCATTCGTCCAGATCCTTGTCCTTTTTGCCATCGTTTTGGCCCAAAAGTTTCAGTGTTGGACGCAAATCAGGAGTGCGAGTTTTTAGTAGTTGTAATTTTTCAAGATACTCCAGTTGGTTTTCTGCCCCCGTTTTGTAATCGTGGGATTTATTCATTTGCACTTCGCAAAGGCCAAGCACAAAGTTTGATGCCCGACTATGGCAGACCATGCATTCCGCCCTGCTTGGATAATGCCATACTTGTTTTCTGTTGCCCTCTTTTTCGCTTTTGTCAACAATTTGAAAAGTTACATCGCGCCCCGTGGATTCAACAAGATCGGCGTCAGTTTGTTCTTTGTTCCAGACATAGGAATAGCCGGCCCATTCTCCTTCTTGCCGGGTGAGAAAACGAGTTTCAATCCATTGTTTGCTTTGAGGATTTCCCTGCTCTAATTCAAGAGCAAAAGATTTTACAATGACGGTGCCGTTGGGAAAGGTCCAACTTTTTGTGCTGTTGTAATCAATGAAGGTGGTCTTACCCTCGGAATCAAACTCAGGCAAAGCGATGAAGCGTACTTTATAAGCTTGATCAGACCAGAATGGTGCATTGACGGAATAAGGGATGACGCCATCAGCCATTTCGTGGTTTCGAATGGATTTGAATAAGCCCGATTCAGAAAGTTTTCTGGGAAAGTGTGGTTGGGGAAGATCTTTGGGAACGGGGATGAACTTGTGGATGGTACCAAGGAGGTCAACGACCAGGAGATTGCCATCATTGTCTTCACCAAAGCCAGTGATCTGAAGTGAAGTATCAGCGATTTCTTTATGCCAGGTAACTTTTTCGCCATCGTGCCTGATGCCCCAGATCTTGCCTGTGGAATGGTCGCCATAAATGTAGCAACCTTGCAACTCTGGGAATTTGGAGCCGTAATAAACAATGCCACCGGTAAGAGAGCGAGCCTCGGAATGATGATGCTCTGCGGTGGGTTTTACGAAGGGAGTGGGACCTGGTTTTCGCAGTGAATAAAAAGGATGGGAACCTTCCATGACGCTCCAGCCGTAATTGTCGCCTTTGCGAATGAAGTAAACTTGTTCCCATAAATCCTGGCCATTGTTGCCGACCCAGAGGTGCCCGGTTTTTTTATCGCAGTGCATGCGCCAGGGATTGCGAAGCCCATAAGCCCATGTTTCGGGAACTGCATCCTTGATATGCAGGAATGGGTTGTCCTTGGGCACGGAGTATTGTTTACCTTCATCGGGGTGATCCACATCCAAACGCAAAACCTTACCAAGAGGCCTGGTTAAATCCTGCCCTGAAACCCAAGTGTCAGAATCGGAAGTTCCATCGCCACTGGTGACATAAAGCATGCCATCTTTTCCGAATGCGAGCGCTGCACCATTATGCCCATCAGAATGCCATTCCATGATGGTGACAGCAGATTTGGGATCGATGGTGAAGGGGGATTTGTTGGAGATTGTATAACGAACAACACGGGTGTACTTCTTGGATTCGGGGCCTGGGCCATTGCATCCCAAATAAAGGTACCCATTCTTTTTATAATCAGGATGAAAAAGCATATCGAAGATCGTGTCTTTGGATTCGAGAAGGGTAAGAGACTCAGATGCATCTTCCCGGGAATCGAATCGAACGATGGAAGAAGGGGCATAAGGTCGATCCATCGAGCTTGCAAGCATGACGTTGCTATCAGGGACAGGGAGAATGCAGGTCAGGTTTTTCAACTTCAATTTTGGGAAGGCGTTGATGGTTTTGTAGGGTAGGGGCGGTTCGGGTGAGCCTGTTACTTTCATATTCCTGGCAGGAACCCTACCCATGGTTGAGGCTGGCGCAATGGGGCCTTCAAAAACCATTGGGGCATAGTCCTGGAAAAGATGAAAGTCTGCGTGATTCTTGGATTTTAAGGGTGCGGAGGTTGAAAGCTCCGGGCCTTTTTCTTTGATATCATAATCATATCTGCAAAGGGCAAAATACCAGGTTTCATTAATATTGGGTCTGCCACCGGTCTTGGCAAAATCCGCCCAGGGTATACGGCCTTCCACTGTCCAACCTTTGTCGCGGTCATCGCGCTTATTCAAGGTTCCATCAAGTAAGACTTTTGCTTCCATATGAAACTTGTCGGCTTTTATGATGTTGGCAAAATTCTCGGTGAGTTCTCTTTTACTGGGGAAGAAGCAATCAAAAAAAGTATTAGCAGCATTGACTTGAAATTCATAGTAGCCGGAGTGTTTACTGGAAGGCTTGATGAAGATTTCAAAAACATCATTGTCCCAGGTTTTGCCATCGTGTTCGATAACATCTGCAAACAAGTCATGATCTTCCATTTGTGCCAGATAATAAAAGTTATCGCGATCCCAAAGAAGCTTGGCCTTGGTTTTGGTGCGGGAAGGCCTGTCTTTTTCCTGAAGCCATGGAAGATGAAAGTTGTCGATTGTAATTGCTTTATCCCAACAGGGGTCGGTGGGTTTGCCATCGATGATGGGCGGTGTGTTCGTCCATTTGCATGTGTAAGGGGTGGAGTTTTCCTTAAGGGGTGCTGTTAAAACATCAGCAACTGAAAACTCATAAAGTCCTAATGTTAAAATGAAAGAAAAACCAAGGATCTTTCCGATTGTTCTAAGTCTCATGGCTTACCCCAAAATAAGAAACAGGCTGATGGTTATTAAAATTACCAAATCAATTCGTTGTTCCCTACTGATTTATGCTTTATAATTCACATTAATAATTTTAGTCCTTATTTTATCGCGAGTCCATTAATGAAACCTGAAGTTGAACTTGCAATTAGCGAGCTCGTGAAGCATGGCGTGATCCATAAGGATGAAATTGATTCTGCCTTGGAGAAATATCCTGAATCCGCAGGTATAGATGATCGCGATGCCTTGGGCGATTTTTTGGAACAAATAGGGCTTATCACAGCATATCAGGCGGGCGAACTTCGTAATCAGCGCATTGCTGATTTGGTGATGGATAATTATTTGATTCTTGATCGCCTTGGTGAAGGTGGTATGGGAACGGTTTTTCGTGCCAGGCATAAACGCATGCGCAGAATTGTTGCAATCAAGGTTCTTAACCCTGAAATACAAGAAAACGCAGATCATTTGCAACGCTTTCAGCGCGAAATAGAAACTCTGGCACGCCTTAACCATCAAGGTGTTATTCAAGCCTACGACGCTGATTTCGGGCCATCTGGATTCTTTTTGGTTCTTGAATTTGTTGAAGGCAGTGATCTTGATGGAATCGTACGCAAGCACGGCCCGCTCCCTGTTGGCGAGGCGATCGATGCCATGATTCAATCTGCAAAAGCTTTGCAGTATGTTCATGATCAGGGGATGGTGCACCGCGATATCAAACCGCAAAACCTGATGAGAAACAGGCAGGGGAACATTAAAGTTGCAGATCTTGGACTTGTTCGCCTAAACGAAGCGGAATCCGCAGAAGATCAGAATAAACAGGGCCTTACCCAGCAATTCACCATCGCAGGTACTCTGGAATTCATGGCTCCCGAACAAGCCGAAAACACCAGCGGTGTTGATAATCGAGCAGACATTTACAGCCTTGGTTGCTCGCTTTATTACATCCTTGCAGGTAAAAATGTTTATACAGGTAAATCTGTGATGGATAAATTGATGGCTCATATGACCCATCCCATTCCTAGTATTAGAGAAATAAGGCCCGATGTTCCTGAAAAACTTGATGCCGTTTTCAAGAAGATGGTCGCAAAAACAGTTGATCAACGTTATCAGACAATGAATGAGGTTATTGCGGATCTTGAAAATATTAAGGTGGTGGAGAAGATTTCTAATGTGCCACCTGCCAACATCGTGATGCCGGCTCAAGCATCTAAAACCGAGAAGGATTCAAGCACCGCCTTTTTTGAAAACCCAATCGCAAAGGGCATGCCTGCTGAATTCGAAGGCACAATGATTTTCAATCCAGGCCAAAAAACCTCGGTTCAAAATGTTTTGAATGATAGTGCAACCGCCTTTATCGAACGGCCAGGCCAACTTGGGGATGCTTTCTCCCAAATCGAAAGTACCAAGGTTTTGCTTGTTGAACCTTCCAAGCTTCAAGGAATGATGATAGGAAACCAGCTTAAATCCATAGGTATTACTGATGTAAAATTTGCGCTTTCAGGAGCGGATGCCCTTGAACAATTAAGTAAAGGGGGTTTTAAGGCCATTGTTTGCTCCCAAAATCTACCGGATTTCAGCGGCATCGAACTCGCTCAAAAAGTAAAAGCCCCACCTTCGGGCAAGGATATTTCTTTCATCTTGATAACCAACTTCTACAACCCAACCATCGACCAAAACCGTGCTTTTGGTTGATGACAGTTCTTTTGCCAGGAAAAGAATGCTGGGAATTTTAAAAACCATGGGATTCGAGGATGTTGTAGAAGCAGTAGATGGTGCGCAAGGTTTGGCCATGGCTCAGAGCCGACCTTTTCTTTTTGTAATCAGTGATTTTCATATGCCTAACTTGGATGGCAAGGGTTTTGTCGAAGGCCTTAGTCAGGATGCCAAGCTGAAAAATCTTCCCGTTCTTCTTATTACAAGTGAACCCGATTCTTTCCTGCTCGACCCTATCAGGAAATTGAAATCTTGTAGAATCCTTTCGAAATCCACTGAGGCTGCTGGTCTAAAGAGTGAAATCTCTAAGTTTATCGCCATTTAAATTTCAAGCAGCCCTCTATTTTGTACAGTTTTAACGATTATTCTAATTAAAGCCTTTCATTGAGAGCTTTTGAATTAAAAAACCGCTTTTCCCTTAAAGTTTACGCACACTTCCTATGCTATCTTATCTGGTAATCTTAACTTAATTTTACTTAGCGTTCTAAAAACAAGTAACCTATGAGCGAAATGGACGAGGCATTAGCAGAATTTCTAATCGAGTGTCAGGAAAACCTGTCTCGGATGGATCTTGAACTTCTTCAGCTAGAGAAGTCAACTGACCCGGAATTGGTGAAAAGTATTTTTCGGGTGATGCATACGATCAAGGGAAGTGCTGGATTCCTAGGTTTATCCAAACTAGAAAAGTTGACACATGCAGCAGAAAATCTGCTAAGCAAAATACGCGATGGCTCCGTTAAGCCCACAGCCTTGATCACCTCCGCACTTTTATCTGCAATTGATGGAACCAGAGTGATTCTTTCAAGCCTTGAAACAAATCAGAACGAAGGTAATTCGGATTCAGATACCATAATCAAAGCCCTTAACAATTGCACCCAACCAAATGTAATTATCAGTGATACAATTGCAAACACTTATACTCCAGAGATCAAACCCGCTGTTGCCCAGACGTTGGTGTTTCCAAAGGATGCAACAAGTTCATTTTCGGAAGCAGCAACGCCGGTTACTGAGACGGTAAAATCAGCAACTTTAGTCGTGGAAAAGTCCCCTGCGGTTATTTCTGCCCCGAAGGAAAAAATCGAGGAACCCTATCGGGAGGTGGCTTCCGCCCTTTCCGATTCCTCGGTGCGTATTCCAGTTGATATCCTCGATAAACTAATGTCGCTTGCTAGCGAGCTTGTTTTATCACGCAATCAATTGCTTCAATGCTCCACCAGGCTGAACGACTCCATGCTTCAGGTTGCATCGAGGCAGTTCAATTTGGTGACATCCGAGTTGCAAGAAGCATTGATGAAAACCAGAATGCAGCCCATCTCCAATGTATGGAACAAATTTCCCCGCATGGTTCGCGAGGTTGCTTTCAAACTCGGAAAACAAATAAACCTTCAGATGCAGGGCGCAGATACCGAACTCGATAAAACCCTTATTGAGGCTATAAAAGATCCCTTGACGCATCTCGTGCGTAATTCAATCGATCATGGAATTGAATCCCCCGAAGTCAGGTCTAGGGCAAATAAAAAACCTGAAGGAACTCTTTTGCTTCGGGCTTATCATGAAAGTGGCCGTGTTAATATTGTGATTTCTGATGATGGCAAAGGCATCGACCTTAACCGAGTCAAGGCAAAGGCGCTTGAGAAACAATTGCTTTCTTCAGACCAGCTTTCACAAATGGGTGATAACTCGGTGCTGCAGTTGATCTTTCTTCCTGGATTTTCTACTGCTGAAAAAATCACCAGTGTTTCAGGCCGGGGCGTTGGCATGGATGTTGTAAAAAACAACATCGAAAAAATTGGTGGCATGATTGATATTCAAAGCGAAGTGAATAAAGGCACTACGATTCACCTGCGTATCCCCCTTACCCTAGCGATCATCAAGGCGCTGAGTATAACTGCTGCAGGCCAAAGCTTCACCATTCCGCAAACCCATATCACCGAACTCCTCAGGCTAAAAGATGACATAAAAATTGGTGGTATTGAGTATGTTCACGAAACACCGGTATTCAGATTTCGTGGCAAACTTATTCCCTTGGTCAATCTGGCTGAACTTTTACAAATCAAGGGGCAATCCATCATTCAAGCACAACCAAATCACATAGTGATTCTGCAGGCTGAAGACAGACAGTTTGGCCTATTGGTGGATGCGGTAAAGGATACCAATGAAATTGTGGTTAAACCTCTTCCCTCGAGGTTGAAAGGCGTTGGTTGTTTTGCCGGGGTGACCATCATGGGAGATGGATTGGTGCAACTCATTCTTGATGTTTCCGGAGTAGCAAGACTGGGAAGAGTTCTCCCGAAAATCCGTGACCTTAGTATCAAGGATCTTGCGAAACAAGATGAAATCCTGGCGGATAAACAAACTGCAGGGGAGGGCCTTCTTTTGGTCAGCGCAGGAGCTGAAAGCCAGATTGCAATAGCCTTGGAACAAGTGGTAAGGCTCGAAGAATTCAAAGAATCCCAGCTAGAAAAAACCAGTGATATGTCCTTGGTTCAATACCGCGAAGGTATCATGCCCGTCTACAATCTAGGAAATATTCTGGGGATCAAGGGTGGCGTAGTTACCGTGGATAAGGCCCGTAAAATTCCGGTTGTCGTTCATAACTATGGTGGCAAATATGTCGGGCTGGCTGTCGAAAAAATTCTCGATACTGTTTATGAATCAATAAAAATCAATGGCGAAAGCACAGGGCTTGGAATCAAAAAAACAGGCGTTGTAAGTGGAAAAATCACCGAGTTTGTCGACTTGGGCGTGCTTTTGGCCAGCACTGTTAAAAAACTGGAGGTCCTTTCTTGAGCCTCGAACTTTCCTACGCCACATTTGTAATAGATGGCAAATTGTTCGGCATTCTTATTCAAGATGTTCAGGAAATCCTGCGTCCCCTCGAAGTGACCAAGGTTCCTTTGGCTTCCCTTGCTTTCAACGGTCTTATCAACCTTCGCGGAAATATCGTACTTGCAATAAACATGCGCCAATTGCTGGGACTACCCACTCTGGAGACATCCAATTGCATGAATATTGTCCTAAAGCTTCAAGATGAATTTTATAGCTTGCAGGTTGATTCGGTCGCAGATGTGGTGGTGGTGCAGCAGTCTGATTTTGAAATTCCACCCGAAACACTTCCTAGTGAAACAAAGCGTTTTATATCTGGAACCTACAAGCTTGATAACAAATTGTTGCATATTTTGGATATCGGGCAAATTCTTGAAGATAAGTCTTTGTCTCATAAAGAAAAACAAAGTGAGGTTTTAATATGAGTATTCTGCAAAGGCTCCTTCTTATTTCTGCAAGTTTCATGCTTCCGATTTCCGTGTTGCTTTATTTCACTGTCGATGGCATCCAGGATCGAATTGATTTTGCAGAACTTGAAAAACAAGGAAATATCTTTCAGAGGCCTCTGGAGAAAATACTTCGATCACTGCTGGTCCATAAGAATGCCGCCCTTTCCGTTCTTGGGGGTGATGCCACCGCCTTGACAACAGCTACGAGGGAAGAGGCGAGCTTGGATTCTGCGATTCGAAATCTTGAATTACTTGAAAAATCTTTGGGGATTATTCTGCAATTCAATCAAGAGGGCCTTGCAAAGAGAAAAAGAGAAGAGGCTAAGATTGATAATTTCTCTAGAAAATGGGATCAATGCAGGAAATTCTGGCAGACTATGACACCCGATGCCTGCAAAAACGAACATGATAATCTCATTAAAATTGTCCGCTTGATGATTACCCATCTGGGTGATACTTCCAATCTTATTCTTGATCCGGATCTGGATTCCTTTTACATGGTGGATGTAAGTTTGGTGGCTTTGCCCGGGGCTCAGGAACGCATTTCAACATTGCTTTTCATTTATAATTCGCTGATAAAGCATGGCGCAAGCGATCAGGGTGACAGATTGTCTCTGGCGATCCAAAATGCCCTCTTCCAACAAAGTGATTTGGATAGGATTTTCTCAAGTATCGATACTGCACTGATCGAGGATAATAACTTCTACGGGAAGTCAGAATCTTTGCAGAAGAACCTTAACGTACCCTTGGAGAAATTTAAAAAATCTGCAGGTAACTTCAACAAGCTTCTTTCTTCCCTTAAGCCCGAACAACTTAATAAAGCCGACCCGAAAATCCTTGAAGCAGGCAATGAGGCCCTTGAAGATTCTTTCAGCCTTTGGGAAACCTGCTCCGCTGAGCTTCATGTTTTGTTGGAATTGAGAATTGTCAAGTTTCAAAAAGACAGGCTTTCTTCTTTGATGTTGTCTGCTTTAGCATTGTTTATTTCCTTCTTCCTTGTTTGGTATATAGGACGAGGATTAAACAATTCGTTTATTCAAATAGCAGGCAATTCTAAAAAATTGATCTTATCCTCGAGCAACCAGAAAATGGTTAGCAAGAGCATGGTTGCCAATGCTTCGGAAACCTCCGCTCAAGCCAATGCCATCGCAAGTGCAGCAGAGGAGGTCAGCGTAAACATTCAATCAGTTGCAAGCGCAGCAGAGGAAATAGGAGCCACCATTCGGGAAATTGCCAAGCAGTCCCAGCAAGCTGTCCAGGTGGCCAATGATGCAGTTAGCATTGCTGAAACAGGGAACAAAGCGGTGCTAAGGTTGGGGGAAAACAGCAACATCATAGGAAATGTGATCAAGGTAATCACCTCGATTGCAGAGCAGACC
>RFZJ01000103.1 GCA_009920765.1 Planctomycetota bacterium
ACAGGCAAGCGAAGATCCTGTCACATTCCACACCCCCCCCGTATTCGAAAAAGTCGGCCCCGAAAGAACTCTTATTTCCATGAAACGCGGTGGAAGCAAAGGTTACACCGATGCTGTAAGCTCCAGTATTTTCAAAATGATGCAGGAAAACAAAAAAGTTTCCGTTATCACAGCAGCAATGTGTCAAGGAAATAAACTCGAGAAGATTCGAGAAGTATTTCCTGATCGGTTCTTTGATGTGGGCATTTGCGAATCCCATGCGGTCGCTTTTGCAGCAGGCCTTGCAAAGACCGGTAACCGACCAATCGTTGATATTTATTCTACTTTTTTGCAACGATCTTTTGATCAAGTTTTCCAGGAAGTATCTTTGCAAAATCTTCCGGTGTTATTCTGCCTGGATCGTGCGGGGATTACAGGCCCCGATGGCCCAACACATCATGGGGCTTTTGACAACACATACATGCGCGTTTTCCCCAACATGACTGTAATGGCCCCCGGTGACGAACTTGATGTGGAGCCGATGATCCGTCTTTCCCTGGCTCACAACGGCCCTACGGTTATTCGTTACCCAAAGGCCAATCTTGAGCGAATTAAACGCGATTTTGTACCCCTTGAAATCGGACAAGCAGAGGTTCTTGAATGGGGCGAAGATATAATCCTTGTTGCGTACGGAACGCTTCTTGACGAATGCTGTAAAGCTGCAGAACTATTGCGTGAAGAAGGACTTCATGTTGGTGTTATCAACGCCCGATTCTTAAAACCTTTGGACAAAAACACATTGTTTAAAGCCATGGAAGAAACAAACTTGGTCGTTTCCGTCGAGGAAGGATCGTTGGAGGGTGGGTTTGGCAGCGCTCTTCTTGAAGCCGCCAACTCTTCAGGTATTGAAACTCGAAATCTGATTCGCCTTGGGTTTCCTGATTGCTTTGTGGAACATGGCGAAAGAGGTGAACTTCTTCATGACTTGGGACTGGACGCCATTGGTATTGCCAACTCTGCAAAGCAGTGGCTTGCCAAGGATGTAGAAGCCTCCAGACAAATCCTTGGCAAATAACTAATGGATCGGTGCCCTTGATGAAAATTTTCATCCTCGGAAATGCTCAACGTCCTGGTGTAACGACCCAATCCGAAAAACTGCTTCCTTTGCTTAAAAAGCACTTTGAAGTTGTGCTGGTTGATCTTGAACAAAAAGAAGACCTTTCAAAACATAAGGCTGATTTTACCTTTGTTTTGGGCGGAGATGGTGCAATACTGCGTGCTGCAAGGCAAATGGGCTATAATCAAATTCCAGTACTTGGCATCAACCTTGGGCGCTTGGGTTTTCTTGCAGACATTAACATTGCGGAACTAGAGGAATGCATTCCCGAAATCGCCAAAGGTAATTTCAGGATTACCAACCACTTGATGTTTGAATGTCTCACCAATGTCAAAGATAAATCCGGCCCCTTTCTTGGTCTTAACGAAATTTCAGTTCACGCAGGCGCGCCTTTCCATATGATCGAAATTGATTTGATTGTTGATGGCGAAACCGTTTGCACCTACATGGCTGATGGTTTGATCATGAGCACACCGATCGGATCAACAGCCTACAATCTTTCTGCGGGGGGGCCTATCTTAAATCAAGAAATTGAGGCTTTTGTCATCAACCCCATCTGCCCTCATGTGCTTACAAGCCGTTGCGTTGTTGATTCTTCCGCAAAGGTATACAACTTGGTGACAAACCGAGTCACTAAGGGAACCAGTCTTGTGATCGATGGGCAGGAAAAAATCCCGCTTGTTAAAGGCTCTAGCATTACTTTCAAAAAAGCACCTGTCAAATTTCAATTAGCCAAGGTTCCTAACAAGAACTTTTATCGAACTCTACGTGAAAAACTGAACTGGGGCGTTCACCCAAACTACCGAAACGAATCCAAATAAATCCATGCCAGATAAAAACTTACATTGCATCAAAGCCATATACTCCGGATTAGTCCAAGGTGTTGGGTTCAGACAAACCGTACTTCAAATTGCCCAATATTTCGACCTTCATGGCCGGGTTAAAAACCTTCAAAATGGCACAGTTGAACTTACCGCTGAAGGAGACAAGGAAAAGGTTGACTCCTTCCTAAAAATGATAGAAAATACTTTTGGAAATAACATTACAGATTTACAAGTGAATATTATTCCTTCTCTTGGTTATGTTGACTACAAGATAGAATACTAAAAGTGCTATTTTTCCTGAGGCTTTGGATTTAATGAACTTATCATTTCAACAATGGCTAGTAGAATCAGGCTTTATTTGGGCTCAATTTCTAGTCGCCATTCCTTGGATGATTACGATTTTCTTTTCAGAGAAAAGCTCCACTAATAAAGCTAAAACCCCAGCTTTATTAACCACATTGACAACCATGTTTATTTTAGGGGGAATTTTTCCCCCTATTTTTCATACCTTCTTTCAAGAAACCAATAGCATCGAAACCGCAGGGCGGGTTTATGGTGCAATCTTTCAAACTCAGCTCATTCTAGATATCTTTGTTCTGACTTTTTTCATTCTTCTTAAAATCTGGCCCAAAGGGGGCGCTGTAGCACAGGCTGCTTTTCGCGAAGGCGTTAGACAGCCTATGTTTTGGTTGCTTTCCAGCCTTGCGCTTTTTGCTCTTCTAGTTTCACCTTTTATTCCATATTTCACTTTCGGCGAAGATCTCATCATGGTTAAAGAACTAGGGTATGACACCATCATGCTTGCGGCAGTTGTGTTTGGAACTTTGGCCGCCAGTATTTCTGTCAGTGAAGAGATCGAAGGACGCACTGCTGTCACCCTTATGAGCAAACCGATTTCACGCAGGCAATTTCTGCTTGGTAAATTTATCGGTATCCTGCTTTCAGCTTTTCTAATGTCATCAATTTTGTTTGTCGTTTTTCAATCCATACTTCTTTACAAACATTGGTTAGATAGAATGGACCCAGTTTCCAACCCCGAGTGGATAAAATTATTTTTATCCACTTCGTCCCTACCTTCCGAAACCAAGGATCTTATCAACGGTATTGGCTTTTGGGCACAGCACACCCTTGAAACATTTCCTGGGCTAATCCTTAGTTTTTGCCAAGTGAGCGTGCTGGTTTCAATTTCTGTTTCTCTTGCCACACGATTGCCCATGGTTGTAAATCTTAGCACCGTTCTAGTTATTTATTTCTTAGCACACCTTACACCAGTATTGGTTGCAATTGGTGAAAAATCCAAAGCTACAGACCCCGATTCCCCTGTATCGAGGCTGCTTGGATTCATGGCAGGTGTATTCGATCTATTTTTGCCAGGATTGGAGTTTTTCCGTGTTGGGCCAGCAATCGTTGGCGATACACCTCCAGACTTCATCCCTTTTGCTATTTATGTTTTATCCGTAAGCTTCTATGGTTTAATCTACACAATGGTTGCCCTGATCTTCGGCCTGATTTTATTTGAAGATCGAGACTTGGCCTAAAAGACTGTTTTAGCCATGGATTTGGCGCTTAGACGGGTGGGATATGCCCGAAATTATTGATCATGAACTGCTTTTTTTCAAACTCATTAATTATCGTTCCACCGAACGATGGTTACGCTATGTTGTTTTTTTTCTATCGTTTCTAAAATACTCGGTAATCTTATTGGTGTTGTTTCTTTGTTGGTGCGCATGTTTTTTTCTTTTTTCGGAATCCATTCCTTTTATAAAAGATGAATCTGGATTTACAACTGAACCTAACACTTCATCTGCGATTGTAAATCATTTTTGGGCATGGATTAAACTTCAGGGTTGGGGGCCAATCCCACAAATTATAATTTTAATTCTTATACCATCATTAAGCTTTTCTTTTCTTCTCATCCGTTTGCTGGAGCAATCGATCTGCCACTGCAGGGTGGAAAAACAAATTTCACTTATACGAAAAGTTTTCTACCAAAATGAATTTTTAAAGTCCCAGCAGTCACTATTAAACAACACTGGAAAAATCTCCAATGTGGACAAACTCATCATAAAAACCGGCGACCTGCTATTAATTTACACATCCAAAATACAGCCAACAATTATCGCAATAACTATTTTCAGCACCGCAGGCATTCTTGCGAATACAACTCTGTTCCTTATATTTTCCGGCATATTCTTTTTAATTCTTGCAATCCAAGCAATTCTTTCAAACAAAATCAAACTCATTCTGCAAAAGCAGAAAAACTCTGAAACAAATCAATCCGAATGGTTTCTAAAACTTTACAATGTCATGCCTTTCTCCAAGGCTTTTGGACTTTCACACATCTGGCTGGATAAACTTTCAATGGCAACAAACTCCAATTTATCCACAAAACTAAAAACAAGCTTCTACGTCAATCTTAATCAACACATTGGTTACTTTTGTTTTATACTGTGCCTTGGAATTTTCCTTGCACTATCAGGTATCTTTATCACATACAAAATCTCATACGCTTCAGACTTATTCGCATCTGGAACAATCGCTTTTTTTACTGCTTTTTACACAAAACTCTTGATTGACTGCAAAAACACCATGTTTGAAAATTACTCGGCAACTACCGAACTATTTAAAGCCCTAGAAAACAAGTCGGGTTTTACACAAATCAATGAAGGATCACTCAATTTTCCCATTTTTAAAACAATTCATTTAGATTCAATTTCAATTAAGAACAATCTTAACGATTTTTTAATCAACAGCCTTACAATGAGCATTGAAAAAAACAGTCGAATCGGTTTTGCTGGATTACAAAAAGAACAACGCACCGCACTCGGTCTACTATTCTCCTGTGCACTTACCCCCGATATAGGTGAAATACGCTTCGACAACACCAACGCTAGAAGTTTAGATATCAATTCAATACCAAAGGAAATAACATTCGTTTCGGAACGATTCGAAATTATTCCTGATTCTTTTAAAAACATAATATGCAATTACTCACAAACAACTGACTGGCCAAGAATGCTTGATGCAGCAAAAAGCACCAATATTCATGCAATCTTGCAATCTCACCCGGAAGGATACGATTTTTTTTACAACCCAGAAAGCAATCCGATTAGTCCAATTTTTCAATTTCTTTTAGGGATAACTCGAGCAATTTATCTTGATGCAAAAACACTAATTCTTGAAGAACCCACCATTCATGATCCAACCCAAAACCAAGATGTCATCAATTCTGTCTACGAAAAAACACTCTCAGGAAAAACAATTGTTTTTCTTTGTGCAAGCGAAGCTACCCTTTCTATTTGTGATAAAGTTTATTTGTTTGAAAACAACAGGATTATTGCATCCGGGACGCACAAAACCCTTTCAAAAGATTACCCCGGCTACCACCTAACCAAAATTAATAATCTCTAAGAATTGGCACTATAAACTTTTGTGGTTCACCACCAGTTACATGAATTTTATTATCCCAATCAACAAAAACATTAACCTCACTGCGGACACCAAATTCTTCAAGATAAATCCCTGGCTCAATGGAAAATAAACTTCCGGGCAAAATCTTGCGGGTATCCAAAGTCTCTAATCCATCAATATTTGCACCATTGCCATGGGTTTCCTTGCCAATCGAATGCCCCGTACGATGACAAAAATATTCGCCAAAGCCAGCTTTAACAATCACTTCGCGGGTTACATTATCAATTTCCCAGCCTTCTATTGGCGTACCTTCTGCAAAAGCTGTCCTTACCTTATCGATCGCTGCATCGCGAGCACGGGCTACTACATCAAAAATTTTTGTAAATTTATCTGGCACCGCCGTGCCTACAAACCCAGTTCGAGTCAAGTCACTATAAATGCCTTCAGGGTCATTCAACTTGGCCCACAAATCGACAAGGATAAAATCACCTTCTTTAATTTTCCTGTCTGTTTCGCTGGAAGTAGAGTAATGGGGATCACCACTATGGGAATTAACCCCGACAATTGGGGGATGATCCGTAAAGAGATTATGTTTGGAAAAATGTTCCATTATGATCTGAATGACGTCACTTTCTTTGATTTCTTTTTTGTTTCGATGCGATTCTGCAATAAAACGAAAAACAACCTCATAGGCCTCCCTTGTATGAATTGCGGCATCAAGATGATTTTGGAATTGTTTTTTATTAAGGCAAGATTCAAAAACTTGAATCAAATCTCCGGAGGAAACAACTTTAACCCCCAAAGATTTAATAAATTCAATTGTTCCAGCATCAACTCTAGAAAGATAAGGGATGGCGTTGTTGGGAGAATACTCCATTGCGATTCTTTTTTTTCCATCCAAAACTTTTTTCAAGCAAGACTCCAACTCCTGCCAACGAAGATAAATCGCTGAACTCCCAGGATAGGAAGCAAGCGCAGAAGGCTCGATTTTATGATTGATTTTTACAGGATCTCCACTTGCAGGAATAAAATAAAACCAGCGGCGTGAAAGAAAAAGCTTTTCGGATAAGCCTAATACCCGTCTTGCCAATGGGTTGCAAAAACGAAAATCATATAGCAACCATCCATCAAAACCAAACTCTCTTAATTTTGCCTGAATCTTTTCAAGAGAAAACATAACTCACCTGCAATCTTTTAGAAGTAAATTTAAAACATAAGCAGCATAGGTTATAATCTAATTCGTGAATTAACCCCCACCTTAAAATATTGAAAATAGATTATCATGGATATGGATCAATTCAATCTTGAACTCTCTGACCCAAGACACCAATTCCATTTAATGCATATGGAAATCGCCCTTGAAGAAGCCAGATTTGCTGAACAAGAAGACGAAGTTCCTGTCGGAGCTTTAATAGTTTCTGCAAAAGCCGGAATCATTGGTAGAGCACACAATCAAAGGGAATTACTAAAGGATCCTACGGCACACGCAGAGATGATTGCCATAACCCAGGCCGCACAATTTTTAAAATCTTGGCGTCTTGAAAACTGCATTTTATATGTCACGCTTGAACCTTGCCCCATGTGTGCCGGGGCTATTGTTCAATCGCGTATTCCTTGGGTTGTATATGGCTGCATGGATCCAAAAGCAGGTGCATGCCATTCACTTTATAATCTCTTGAATGACCCCAGGCTTAATCATCGAAGCAGGGTTGTCCCGGGCGTGCTTGAAAATGAGTGTTCGAATATACTTTCCGAATTTTTCCAGAAAAAAAGGAACAATCGTAAAGGTTTCCCCAAGTTGTCGTAATCAAGTGCTTTTTTAAATTATATATTATCAAACTTATAACGAGGTTTTAATCCTGTGGTAGATTTCCTTTGATTCTTATTTCAAGAGATTTTATCATGCGTCCCCTGTTACTGACTTTTGTTTTATTACTCTTTGGGTTTACTGCCGAAGCCGCAGACAACCTCAGGATATTTTCACAACCAGAAATTCCATCCCAGGAAGTTCTTGACCGGCTTAATCTAAAGATGATGTGGCGGGCCTTTTCTCCCATGGAAGGAAAGCGTGATGGTTATCACGATATTCAAATCTCAGAAAATCAAATAATTGCGCAAACCAGAAGCGGTACAATCATTGTATTTAATTCTGAAACCGGCGAAGTCGTTTGGAAAACCAGCTTTGGTAAACCATATCAGGTATTCTTCAACCTTGCTTTTAATGATAAGTTTGTTTTTGCTGTTAATGAAAATGATCTTTATGCTTTTGACAGAAAAACTGGTAATGTTGCCTGGCAATCGAGTTTTGGGATTACCATTTCTGCACCCCCCTCTGTAGATAAACACCACCTTTTTCTTTCGGGATCAAATGGTAGAATTTACTGTTACGCTTTGCCTCTTTTTAAAAAAAATGGTGAGTTTCTGGGCTATGAGAAATCAGACTTTTTTAATCGAACAACCAAGAAGCCTATTGTTGAGGTTCCCGATGATAATTCCGAAGCAAATGCACTAGTTCCACCAATCGGATCAACTACGGCCCGTTCTCGAGGGCCACAACCAAAAATAATCTGGGAATTTCAAACCCGACTGATTTTAAATTATCCCTTGCTTATAACCGACGAAATCGTTTCTGCTGTTGGAATCAAAGGTGACCTTGTAGCACTGAACAAGCACTCCGATATCAGCCATACTACCATTGAGGCCAATCCAGGGTACTCCGCAGACAAGGCGGTTATTGTTCCTCCATCCCTTTATGAATCGATTGCTTATGTAGGATCAATGGATGCCTGTTTACATGCTTTTGACCTGCGCTCAGGGAAGCTTCTTTGGCGCTATACAATTGGAAGTACAGTTCACCATCGTCCATTTATAACTGACGATGAAATATTTGTTACTGGGGAGAGAAACGGACTGGTTAAACTTTCCCGTGAAACCGGACTACCGATGTGGAACATCAATAACAACAATCGATTCACACCCTCTCAAGAAAAATCTGATCGTCTTATAGCCGCAAATTCCAAGTTCCTTTATACCCTTGATCGCAGTGGAAGAATGGTAATTATTGACCGCAATAATGGTGCATATTTAACAACATGGGATGTTCATGATTTTGTGTTTCCCGTGGTCAACCGAACCAATGACCGTTTATTTTTGGCAGCCAATAACGGCCTAATAATCTGCATGCGAGACAGGGATTTTACCAAACCCATGTTGCATGTTAAAAAACAGGTTGAAACTGGATCTGATTCAGTTCCAACTATCGATGGCCCAACACCTAATGAAAACCTCAAAAAAATACTGGAAACCAAAATAAAAGAAGACGAAGGCGTAGAAAAACCCCTTCAAGAGTTGCTTGATGAAATAACAAAAAAATATAATGTTAAATTTGAAATTAACAAAAAAGCTTTTGCCGCAATGATGATTGATGATGCTGATAAAAAGCCAATAAAAGCCTCAGCGGCCGACAACATTCCTTTCGCAGTCTGGCTAACAGGGATATTAGACCCTTTGGGAATCACCTATCAACCAGTTGTAGATACTATTCTATTATTCCCATCTGCCAAACCCATGAAAGACAAATAATTATTTACTAATTAAGGATGTTTGGAATATCTTTTGGAAAAACCCCGGGGTTTGTTCTTTATTTGAGGAATCATGCAGGTATTTTGCCCACACTTCATAATTCGGTGGTAAATTTTTTCCCGTAATCGATTGCAATGAATCCCTGCAACAATTGACCAAAGCTACATCCTGTTCGCTTTGCAGCACCGAAAGTAGGCTTTCAGATGCTTGATATTGCTTGTATTTACCTAAAGCCTTGGCAGCAATAATTCTTTCATCTACCTTTTGCTGGCGATCTTGCTCAGAACCTACAACTGCTGGTTCTTTCAATACTTTTACCAATAACTCTAATCCTGATGGACTTCGTACTTCGCCTAAAGAGTCCAACACCTGACATTTAATTACCGTTGCTGTTTCTGGATTAAAATTAGAAGCCCGATAGTATGCATCTTTCAAAACTTCTGAAGTCCGCGAATCTTTGAATGTGCGAAGTGTTGATATAGCTTGCAACCTGCAAATTGCCTGTCGGTCAATTAAAGCTGCATCCGAAAGAATTTTAAATACTTTCTCCTGTTCTTCAACAGTACCATTATTTGCCAATGGTTCCTTAAGGGATGCAAGGGCAACAGCCCGCTTATCCCCATCTACACTCTTTTCCAACACAACCAATGGGGGATCAGGGGGAATAAATAAATTCTTAATCCGAAATTCCCTGCTGGTAACAGAATCCCAAAATGATGCACAACCCGGAGCAGCAATCAACAATCCAATTAGCATGGACCTAAATATTATTCGCTTGCCGACTCTTATTGGATAAAAAACCATGTTTGTTTACCAACTTTTGATGTTACTACACCCACAAATATTAAAATGCCTCACTAGACCCGAAGCTAATAGCCTTGATAAGATTTTTCTTCAATATGAGTTTGTAATTTTCTCAGCAGAATCCTTTTCAACTTGCCTAAATTTCTTACCCCAAAACACCAGAATTAACAAAACACAAGGTTTATAATTAAATTTAAGCCAAAGCTGCAAAATTCCCATTTTTTCATGTAATAATAAACATTATGGAAATAGAAGAGTTTATAGGATTAGTCCACCTAACTGAAAAATTGGGGCTTATCGCTCCCAATATTGCGGAAGAAGTGCTTGCACTTATTGGTTCCGGCAACAACAAGCTAATTGATCCAAACATTCTGATACAAAATAATTATTTAACTGCTTGGCAAATAAGAAAAATTGTAGCAGGTGATGGAGCCATGCTTTTATTCAATGGGTACCAACTCCTTTCTCCGATTGGATTGGGAAAGTTGGGCCGAATTTACAAAGCAAAGAAAATAGATACTAATGAAATTGTCGCATTAAAAGTATTACGCAAAAGACACGCCACTAATAATTCTGAAACTTTAAGATTTCTGCGGCAGGGAGAAATCTTAAAAGACCTAAACCACCCTAACATTGTTAAAACTTTGGATTTGTTTCCCGGAACAAAAAACATCCCACCATACCTTGCACTTGAATGGATTAAAGGTGGTTCAATTTATGACTGGCTAGAAATTAAAACTTTTCTAAGTTGCCCAGAAGCCTGTTTAATTATGGAAGAAATTTGCAAAGCTTTTTTATATTTACAAAAGATGGGAATATCACATGGAAACTTTTCAGGAGCAAAAGTTTTACTGGATAACACCTCACATCCTAAAATCAATAATTTCCGCCATGGTACGATCTTTGATCCAGCAACAGGCCAGATTAAAAATCAAGGTATTTTGTCCTTTGATTACAAAGGTTTAGAAAAGCATACAAATGCAGTTTCTACCAACTCACAACCAGATATTTTTTTTGTTGGGTGCCTTTTTTACCACCTTCTAACAGGAAAATCTCCTCTTCCAAATTCATTTCAAAAAAGAAAAGAAATGTACAACGGTGAAGAATTTAAATTTAATTTCCATAAAGAGTTCGAAAAAACCCTGCCTTCTGAAGTACTTCCAATCATAAAAAATATGATTTCAATTGATCCCAAATCACGCTACAGCGACTTCCTCCAAGTTCAAATCGCAATTCAATCCATACGAAAAAAAATTCATGCAGAATACATTATTAACCAGGCCGAAAACGGGTCCACCATTTTCCTGGTGATCCGTAATGATAAAAAAAGGCAACTGATCAAAGCATATATGCAAAACCGAGGTTTTAGAATTTTGCAGGCAAACAATCTTGAACAAGCGCTCGATGTTTACAACCGTGAACCATTCAAACACCTCATCATTGAATTAGACAATTACAATTCATTCAAAAATACTTTTTCAAAAATCATTAATGAGTCAGAAATACGCAGGCGTTATCTCCATACTATTTTCTTACTGGGCAAAAAAAAACAAATTCATATCCCTGCAAGGCATGGAAATACCTTCATCGAAACACCCATTGATTTCTCATTAGTACTTGAAAAAATCATGGCTAATGAAAAACCATAGTCAGGGGGTTGGCAGCGACCTTCCGAGGTGAGAAATCAGAAATTTCATATCTTCCCAAACCTCTTTTTTCTTTTCAGGGTTACGCAACAGATATAAAGGGTGATAAGTACATAAAACCTGAATACCTTTCCAATCGTAAAATTTCCCTCGTAATTTGTTAACCGGTATTTTGGTATCAAGTAAATTTTCTGCAGCACAAGAACCCAGACAACAAATAACTTTTGGTTTTACCAACGCTAATTGTTTTTCAAGAAACCCCTTGCAATTGGCAATTTCGACAGCCATAGGCAATCGTTTATCTGGAGGTTTACAACTAATAATATTTAGAAAATAAACTTCTTCGCGCGACAAACCTATAGCTTTGATGATTTTGTCCAATAATGCACCATCTTCACCTACAAATGGCACGCCTTTTTCATCCTCTGAAATTCCAGGAGCTTCCCCAACAAAACAAATATCGGGTTCTATTTTACCAGCGCCAAAGACCGTATTTTTTCTTGTTTTTGCCAGTTGAGAACATTTTACACAAGCTGCAACTTCATCTTTAAGCTGCTGCAATAATTCGTTTTTTTTACTTAGGGAATGCACCACTGGTATCGGAGGGAGACAGGTTGAAATAATAAGATTCTGGTTACTAACCTCATTATCCACAGGCAAGCCCTCATCAACCAAACCACCGATTTGGGGAGGTAAGTTAGTATTATTTTCCAGCCATTCAACACCAGACAGCCTAAGGCATTCCAAATGCATTAGAATTTGATTTTGTAACTCACTCGCAGAAATATCTTGCACGCATCAACTCCAAGACTGAACAACAGATTTTTAATAGTTTATTCTATAATGTTCCCAAGGGAATTTTACACTTTATCAGAGGCGTGGACCTTAATTTCTGGAAAAACATAATGCAAAAAGATGATGTCTTTAATATTGGTTTAATCCAGATGGCTAGCCAGGAAAATTTAAACTCGAATCTTGAAAAGGCCATTACTGGAATAGATGAGGCTGCTGCCAAGGGGGCGCAGATTATCTGTCTGCAAGAACTCTTCCTCTCCCCGTATTTTTGTCAGGTACAGGATCCAGCTTTATTCGAATTGGCAGAACCCATACCAGGTCCAACTACTGACGCACTTTCGATCTGTGCCAAAAAAAACCGATGCGTTGTCATTGGGTCAGTTTTTGAAAAAAGGGCACCTGGGCTTTACCACAACACAGCCGTAGTGATTGGACCGGATGGCAACATCATAGGCATTTACCGCAAAATGCATATTCCCGATGATCCTCTTTTTTATGAAAAATATTACTTCACTCCGGGAGATCTAGGTTTTAAATCATTTAAAACTCCTTTTGCTGAAGTAGGGGTTCTAGTTTGCTGGGATCAATGGTACCCAGAAGCTGCACGACTTACCGCCCTCGAAGGAGCTGAAGTTATTTTTTACCCCACCGCAATTGGTTGGCATTCTCACGAAAAAGAAATCTACGGCAAAGCCCAAACCGAAGCATGGTTAACAATCCATCGTTCGCATTCGATCGCAAACGGAATCTATGTCGCAGCAGTAAATCGAGTAGGGCTAGAGAAAAACAATTCTGGGGGAAGCTTAGAGTTTTGGGGAAATTCGCATGTTTTAAATACATACGGGGGCTACCTTCATCATTCAACAGAACAAAAAGACGAGATCATTGTAACCAGTTGTTCGAGAAAAATGATTGAAGAAACCCGTAGAAACTGGCCATTTTTTAGAGACAGAAGGGTTGATTTTTATAAAGGAATTTCAAATCGATGGAACAGCAAAACTGCATTATGAATCGGTATTTAATAATTTTGATTGTAGAAAAAAGTTATTAAGAAACAAAAAAGGGGCAGGGGTTTTGGGCGAAAACCCCTACCAAATCAGCAAATAACTTTAATAATGCGAAACAAAAAGTAAACGACTCTTGGGCAAAAGACCTTTACATTTCGTCTAACAATTTTACAGTTATCGTAACTACATCAATTTGGAGCAAATGATATGCCAA
>RFZJ01000104.1 GCA_009920765.1 Planctomycetota bacterium
TTTGTGTTGATTGTTAAGGAGAGACAAATGGGAACTGCGCTATTTCTGATGGGCTCCTTGATACCCATCCTCTTGATGGGGTGGATCCTGCTTCCCGCATACTTACTCAACAGCCACCATAAGCTTGCAACCAGACTGGCTAATTACCTGCTTATTCTGGCCCTTTTGGTTTTCGGCTTTTGCCTTGGCAGCATCCTTTTCTCCGGCCCATCCACTCTCGTACCAGACCAATTTTCCATCCCCCTGCCATTTTCCAAGGGAATTTCCCTTGAACCGCTAACCATCATCATGGCAAACCTTATCTGCTTTTTAGGGTTGATAATAACCCGATTTTCACTGCGATATCTCGATGGCGATCCTGAACAGGGGAAGTTCTTGAGAAATGTTTGTTTCACCCTGGGTTCGGTTCTCCTACTTGTGCTTTCAAATAACATGGCGCTGACTTTTATGGGGTGGCTATTCACCAGCTTGGGTCTACACCTCCTTCTTAACCACTATCCTGAAAGAAATTGGGCGGTATGGGCTGCAAGAAAGAAATTCCTTGTAAGCAGGATTGGCGACCTTTTCTTTCTATGTGCGATTTTCCTTACCTACCTTTCATTTGGAAGCCTTGATTATTCAGTCATTTTTGCAAAATCAATTGAGATTCGTAACTCCGGGCTTGAAGCCCCCTCACTGGTAACCTGGATTGGCCTCTTTTTGGTACTGGCTTCAATGACAAAATCCGCCCAATTTCCTTTCCACACCTGGCTGCCCGATACCATGGAAACTCCAACCCCGGTTTCAGCCTTGATGCATGCTGGAGTTATTAATGCTGGGGGATTCCTGCTCATCCGCCTCAGCCCTCTGGTAACACTTTCACCCATATCCCTTGATATTCTTGCAATAGTTGGCTCCATAACCGCATTGATGGCAAGCATTCTCATGCTTACTCAAACCAGTATCAAGAGATCCCTCGCTTATTCCACTATAGCCCAAATGGGTTTTATGATTCTGCAGTGCGGCCTAGGTGCCTTCATCCCGGCTCTGCTTCACATTTTGACCCATTCCTTCTACAAGGCCCATGCGTTTCTCTCCTCGGGCAGCATCCTGGAATCTGCTAATTCCGCCGAACCATCATTTTCCAACCTTGAACCACGTAATAAAATCAAGGCCATCTTGATCTCTCTTCCCATCGCCATGCTCCTGTGTTTAGCAACCTTCTGGGCCATCGGCGCCTATTCCACCTCAAAACCCGGATCCATGGTACTTGGTTTCATCCTTACGCTAGCCCTTACCCAAATCATCTGGCAATCCTGTGCAAACGGTAATCTAAAACTTGCATGTGGCGGACTTCTTAACGCTATGCTGGTATGTGCATCCTATGCAATTGGATACCACCTTTTACTAAGAATTACCCCGGGCGGATTAGACTTGGTCAGCCCATCCGCCGGTATACTGGATATCTTGGTTTTTATGCTGGTGACACTAGGTTTTCTGGCAATTTTCATTCTCCAGGTGCTCATGGTTCCCATGGGCAGACTCCCGATCATGCGCGCCCTCTATGTGCATGCCATGAATGGGTTCTACCTCGACATTCCATCAAGAAAAATAGCTGGGGTTTTCTGGGGCAAATCCTCTCCAGTTCCCTGAAACATATCATCATGCATCAAAACTTCATTCAATGGATTTCATCTTTATCTGGTCGGCAACAAATAATTGAAAAGGAGAAATAAATGACCGCTCTAGTGCACCCAAAGGAAAACAAGATTTCAAAAGAAACCAATCATTCAAGCAACCTGGTAGGCACTGATAAAAATCGGGAAACCCTTGGACAAATCCTTTGTGAAATCGAACAAATGATACCTCCCCTATGGCCGCTTGGTGATTATGTTGCTGTGAACCCATTCCTCGGGTTTTCAGGGAAAAGTCTCCTGGAGACCCAAAAAATCCTGGGCATGGTTAAGGACTGCAGGATTTTAATGAACAACGATTACTACCAGCAACTTTTCAGCATGGGACGATTAACTCAAAGCGACATTCAAGCTGCTATTGACTGTTGCAGGAATGAACATCCCGAAATTTACAGTGATATGGCAACTTGCGATATGATCAGATGGCTTCAAGAACCCATGAAACCCAATTGCATTTCACCCGAAAGAATTAAAACAATATCCGAACAATTGGATGCCCGTCTTGGAAGTGACTGGACCAACCATGTGATCAACGATGTATCAAGGCATTGTGGCTCCCATTTTGACCAAGGCCAGGCGATCTGGGAAAGCCCATGGAAAGGCCTGGGACTCTATGAGTCCTGGAGGCAATCCAGCCTGATTTCCAACCGGATGGATATGCTTGGACTTGCGGGATTTAGAAAGCTGGTAAAAGCGCTTCCCGAAGCACCCGAAGATGCGATTTCCTTTTTGCTCAAAACACTCAAACTGCCCCCGGGTGGGCAGAAATATTTCCTTCTTGCCCAGTTGTACTCCATATCCGGATGGAGTTCCTTCATCCGGTCGCGCACAGGTGAGCCGAAATTCACGGGGCAGCAAAGCCCGGATCTTCTAGGCCTGCTTGCAATTCGGCTTGCCTATGACACGGCCCTTTGGAAGGCGTTCGGGCAAAAATGTCACATCCAGTTGGAAACTCCCGAACCAATCCGTGAGGATCTGTATTGGCAGACTACTTTCGGCAGCGAATGTGCCAGGCGGTATCTTTTTTTGAAAGCCTCCGAAATCGCTTATCAGAACAGTTTAATTGAAAAAATTCAAATCAAGGACACCAACTCTTTCGTTGCAGAACGAAAAACCCTGCAGATGATATTTTGCATTGATGTTCGTTCTGAAATCATGCGCAGGAATCTTGAATCAGTCTCGAAAAACATCGAGACTTTCGGTTTTGCAGGATTTTTTGGGATGGCAATGGAATACATCCCGATTGGTGCATCCCGAGGCAGCGCCCAATGCCCCGTTCTTTTACAACCTGGTTTCAAGGTTCACGAGGGCGTGCATGGAAATTGCAGGGACCTTGATTCCAATGCACGGGCATCAGCTCAAACCCAACAAAAAAAATCAAGCATCTGGAAAAACTTCAAGGTTTCCCCATCATCATGCTTCTCATTCGTGGAATCCATGGGCGGGGGTTACCTCTTCAAGTTGATCGCGGACTCATCGGGTTTGTCCAGATTTTTCAAGACATTATCCGGATACCTGCCCTCCCTGTCTGGAAATCAGAAAATCATTCCCAACCTTCATGCGGATGGTTTAACTGGTATTCCCGATGAAACCAAGGCCAACCTTGCTGAATCCATGCTTCGCAACCTGGGCCTTGTGGATAATTTTGCAAAGATCATCGCTATCTGCGGGCACGCCTCCAGGGTAACCAACAATCCCTACAGGGCCGGCCTGGACTGCGGTGCATGCGGCGGGCACTCTGGTGAACCAAATGCAAGGGTCGCAGCACTTTTACTTAACGATCCCGGGGTACGAATCGCACTTGGAAAAAAAGGAATCACGATACCCGATGACACATGGTTCGTTGCAGCCCTTCATACCACTACGACCGATGAAATCAGCTTTTTCGAGCAGGAAATGATTCCTGAAACCCACCACTCCGATTTCCGGCAGGTGTGCGATTGGATAGGCAAGGCGGCTACTCTATGCAGGGCTGAACGAACCCCGAGGCTGGGTGGTGGCGACACGGGCGACCCATTAAGGAAATCCTCTGATTGGTCCGAGGTTCGCCCTGAATGGGGACTGGCAGGCAATGCAGCTTTTGTGATCGCTCCTCGCCACAGGACCTCGGGACTAAACCTCGAGGGTAGGACCTTCATGCATAGTTACGACTTCCATAAAGATCCGGGGTTCAAGGTGCTTGAATTGATCATGACTGCACCCATGATCGTCACCAACTGGATCAACATGCAGTATTACGCTTCCACGGTGGACAACCAAAACTTTGGAAGCGGCAACAAGACCATCCACAATGTTGTCGGGCGTTTTGGAATTTTCCAGGGCAACGGTGGCGACCTGATGACCGGCCTTCCCTGGCAATCCGTGCATGATGGAAAACAATACCAGCATGATCCACTACGACTGCTGGTCATCATCGAGGCACCGAGAGATGCAATTTTAGACATCATTCAAAGGCATCCAAATGTCTCCAACCTTGTCAACAACGGCTGGTTGTCCCTTGTTTCGCTCGATGAAGGCAACTTTTACCAATATCAGAAAAACCAGCACTGGAAAATACTGGACCAACAGGCCCGGCAAAAGGAGGGCTTATTCCATGCTTGATTCCATCCCTATAAAGAATCATTCCCAAATGGAATCCAACAACCATCTTCGCCAGTTGGAGGCCGAGGCCATCCATGTGTTCAGGGAAGTTGCTGAATCCTTTGAAAGGCCCGTCCTGCTTTATTCCATCGGCAAGGATTCCAGCGTGATGTTGCATCTGGCACTCAAGGCTTTTTTTCCTGGTAAACCACCCTTTCCGCTTCTACATATCGATTCAACCTGGGAATTCAGGGAGATGATCGAATTCAGGGAGAACCATGTTCGCGGCGAACTTGGAATGCAGGTTATCGTACATACCAACAAGGAAGGGGAACGAGCCGGCATCAATCCGTTTGATTTCGGAAGCAGGATCTACACTGAGATGATGCGCACCAAGCCACTTAGGGAGGCCCTCGAAATCCATCGGTTTGATGCGGCCATCGGCGGGGGTAGAAGAGACGAGGAACCCTCAAGGTCCAAGGAAAGAATCTTCTCCTTCCGTGACAGGAACCACAGATGGGATCCCAGGAACCAAAGGCCCGAATTATGGAATCTTTTCAACACCAAAATCAAAAGGGGGGAAAGCATGCGCATATTCCCCCTTTCCAATTGGACTGAAATGGATGTCTGGGAGTACATCCGCATGGAAAACATAAGGCTGGTTCCCCTTTATTTCTCCGCCGCTAGGCCCGTGGTCCGAAGGGAGGACGACTTGATCATGGTTGATGATGACAGAATGCGGCTGCATCCCGGTGAAATTCCGGAAATACAACAAGTCCGTTTCCGCACCCTCGGATGCTACCCGGTCACCGGCGCCACCTTATCCACCGCCCGGAATGTCACGGATATAATCGAGGAACTGAAAAATACCCGGTTCTCTGAAAGGCGGGGGCGCGCCATCGACCGCGATGAGGAATCCGCCATGGAACGCAAAAAAAGAGACGGCTATTTCTAGAAACCAAGGGAGTATTCATGTCGACAACTTTATCCATGCAATCAGCCATGCCTGCCTACAAAGCCCCAATCGAGAAAAACCATTCCAGGCCCATGCTTAGGCTAATGACCTGTGGAAGCGTTGATGATGGCAAGAGCACGCTCATCGGCCAGCTACTTCTCAGGACCGGTTCCATCCATGAAGACCAGGTTGAGGCCTTGCGCCGTGAAACCGAAAAACATGGTACTGCAGGGGTTTCGCTGGATCCTGCATTACTGCTGGACGGTCTCGAGGATGAGAGAAAACAGGGCATCACCATTGATGTGGCTTACAGGTACTTCCAAACTCGCAAAAGAAAATTCATCATTGCGGATAGCCCGGGCCACGAGCAATACACAAGGAACATGGCAACAGCCGCATCAGTATCGGATGTCGCCATCATTTTGGTTGACGCCCGCAAAGGCCTGCTCCCCCAGACCTGCAGGCACAGCTACATTGCCTCGCTCATGGGAATCCGCCATGTGATCCTCGCGATCAACAAGATGGACCTTGTCGACTACCAACAATCGGTGTTTGAAAGTCTAATGGAAAATTACCATAGTTTTTCCAGCAATCTGGGATTCCTGTCGCTGCATGGAATCCCGATATCCGGACTGCATGCAGACAACATGGTTTCACTGAGTCCTAAAACGCCTTGGTTTAAGGGTAGGCCGCTTCTGGAACTTCTTGAAACCATCGGGGCGGAACAGTCAAAAACCCGGGAACACCTGCGATTCCCCGTCCAGCGGGTCTGCCGGCCCAACCTCGATTTCCGGGGGTACAGTGGAACGGTGGTTGCTGGAACCATCTCCGTGGGGGAAAGGGTGCGGGTTCTGCCCGGAGGCGGGGAAACCAAAATCAAATCAATCGTAACCATGGATGGATGCATCCCCTTCGCAACCGCAGGCTCGCCAGTAACGCTTACCCTCGAAAATGAGCTGGACCTTTCCCGTGGCGACATGATCGCTGATGCAGAATATCCTCCAATGCTTTCGAATGCTTTCCAATCCATGCTGGTCTGGATGTCCCCAACCCCCATGGATCTAGGAGTTCATTACCTATTAAGGAATGGCTGCAAATGGACCCGCGCTGAAATAAAAGCACTCCACCACAGGGTTGATGTGAAAAACCTCGTTGAGCATCCCGCCTTAACACTTCACATGAATGAGATCGGCCTTTGTACGATTCATACCAGGGATTTCCTGACTATTGATAGTTACCTTGAAAATCGTTCCACAGGATCCCTAATCTTGGTTGATCCCCTGACCAACGAAACCATGGCTGCGGGCATGATCAGGAATTCGATACCAGCAGGCAGCAACTCGATTTCCACCGATCCAAAAGTTTTCAACAACACCCCGCCGCCCATAAACGAAAAATATCCCAGCTTCCAGGTAACAGGAACCAGGGGAATGACCATTCTCTGCTTGCTGCAATCCGGGCCAGCACTAATGGAAACTTTGAAAAGTTTGGAACAATACTGTGAAAAAACCAAATCCAGGTTGTTGAAACTCGACACAACAGGCATCATGCATGGCCTTTGCAACGATCTGGGTAATTCCGAAAAAGACAATGTTGAGTTAATGAGGCGTGTTATTGAAATTACAAAACTAGTAAAGAACTCGGTAGATATATGCCTGATATTGTGGGATCGTAAAAATCATCAGATAACACCGGAAATTTCCGATCTCGTCAAAACCAACCTGAACATCATCATCGATGGGGGGGATGAACAAAGCCACGACACTACGGGACTTAACAATCAAACCCCGGGCGATCCAATGGTTTTGGTAAATACAGTTCAGAAAACCGGGCTAAAAATAACGAGCACCGATTTTTCCTGTATGCTTGCATCAACAACATTACCGAAAAATTAATTATAGGTGTAATGCAACAGGCTTTATGAATCTTTAAGCCTGCTATTGTTGAAAACAAATAGTCATGTAATTAAAGAACCCCACAAGGATCGTCCTAATCCCGAGGGGTACTTGATATTCAGCAGCAGTTATTACTGGCTGACGAATACGCCTCTTCCATCATTCTTGTCACCCGAGAAGAAGTCCCTCAGTAGTTCCAAACGGAACCCAACAAAGGCTTCAACGCGAGGTTCACCAGTAGGGCCAGCACCGGCAAGAATGTCGAGGATATTGTCGCCATTGGCATCAGCAAGGGCAACCCGAACGCCACCATTAAAGATGGCATCAATGACTTCGCCGTTATCCTTGGTGAAGTCTGTAAAGGCCATGGTTTGCCCATCGAGATTAAGGGTTTCGTAATCCCAGATTTTGATATGAGGGCCACCGCCCATGCCTGCGCCAGTGATGATCTCGTATTTGCCATCGGAGAGGTAATCGCCAACTGCGACATAAACCCCGCCCGAGAAGGTGGTAGCGTAAGCCATGAACTGCTTGATCAATGAATGATCAGTGCTGTTAAACACCTTGACATGAGGGCCGCCACCTTTACCCGCACCAGTCACAATAACAGGGAAGCCAGAGCCATCGATATCGCCAACAGCTACGCTTACACCACCTCTGAAGTTGATGTCGTAGGCCATGAAGGATGAAGTTTCGGCTCCTGTGATGGAGTTAAAGATTTTGACATGAGGCCCGCCGCCATTGCCAGCACCGGTGACAATGTCAAGGATGCCATCGTGTCCAAGGTCACCCACCGCGACAAAAACACCACCGGAAAACGCCTGATCGTAAGCCATGAACTCAAGGAGTTTGTTGGCAATATTGGATCCATCGAAGGCACGAACCAGGGGCAATCCCCCAACTCCCATGGAAGCGATGATATCTGGTGTTCCATCATTGTTAATGTCGGCACGTGTAAGGCGAACTTCCCCTTGGAATCCGGTAAAGGGAACAAAGGAGGTTGTGGCAGTGGTGGAACCTACAGGGAATACGTTAATGCTCGTGCCTGAAATTGCTGCAAGCGTATTTCCAGTAGCTACAAAACCTGTAAAGGCGGGCACGGGAGGATTGCTACCCGGAGGAGTAGGAACCGCAGGATTAGCTCCACCTGGATTTGTTGTCACAGGAACGCTAGGGGCGCCGGGAGTGCCAGGATCTATAATTTTGTTGCGCACGGGACTGTCATCACCAAATGCATTGTCGGTCAGGGTAATGATGATGGCATCCAACTTCCCATCGTTATTGAAATCCCTGAAGGTAGCGCCATCGCCACCGGGAGTTCGCTGGGTGAAATCCAACCAACCTGAAGTGACAGGATTATTATCCAAGTCCCTAAGTGTAATACCGGCCTGGCCATAATCGTCCAAAGTTTGCTGGGTGATGTACTTGCGATACATGGTGAACCCAGAGGTGCCTATAGGTATGTTGGCATTGGAAATATCAATAGCTACCTGGATCTGGGTTCCTGGGCGATCCGGATTGACATCTGTCAAGCCAGAACTGACCAAGGATTCGACGGCAAAGTTCATGAGATCCCATGGTTTAAAAAAGCTACTGGAATCTGGCAGCATGCCGTTGGTGTTAGTCACCTGAATCTGCAATAGTTGCGCAAGCGGATCAACATTACCCATTAGTTGCGCAAGGGTTGTAGTGGTATTGGGATCAAAAATTGTTGAATTGACTACCATGCAAACAATGGCGGCACGGTCGGTGTTGGCCGCCGTGTTGGGGTCGATGGAAGCCTGGAAGTCTGCTTGAGTGCGCCATGCCAATGTAGTTACGGAGTTTTGGCTGGAATCAGCAATGCCATCACGATTAAGGTCACCGGTTAGGTTGCTGGCGTTTCCGGTTCCAGTAATGAGTCCTGCCAGTGTGGATTCAGAACCACCCACAACACCATCACGATCAAGTGTATCAAGCGAGTTAAAGGAAAGCTGCAACTGGGTAAGGTTCCCATTAGTATCTTGAACGGTAAGCAGGAAGGAATCCGTGCGATCAGTCATTGGCACGGGTGTGTAGGTGTATGCCCCGGTAACGGTATCAAGCCTTAAGGTCGCCCCGTTGTTGGATACTTCAAGTAATCCACCCTGCATAATAGTGCCACCTGCTAAGCCAAAGGTCAGAGTCTGGCCATCAAGGTCGATCCAAGTACTGTTGGCCTGCTGAGGCACATTGAAAACCTGACCGTTCAAAATGTTCTTAATATTAAGGTTACCGAAGGTACTGCCCATGGAAGTGGAACGGCGTTCGGGATTGTCAAAAAGAATAGGGATACTGTCGATACGGAAGTAGTTCTGGGCATCATTACCGATAGCGTTATAGTTGCCATTGGCGTCACGAAGTTTGACCTCGTAATCCCCGCTGGGTTGGGCGGTTATGAATTGTATCGTGTAAAGGCCATTGGTTTCAGTAACGGTGTAGTTAGAAGGATTGACCACGCCATTGGGCCCAGTTATGACAATTGTCAGTCCAGGCTGACCACTCATCACTACCGTCGGATTGACGATGGAGGTGAAACGGTCTCCCGGAGTGGGATCCGTTGAAGAGGATGAAATGCTGGCGAAAGATGGCCTTGCTGGGCCTGTTTTATCGACGGTAAACGGGACCAGAAAAGGCGTTACGGCATTGCCTGCCAAATCAGATGTGGTAACCGTTAAAGTTTGGGAAGAGCCATCTGCAAGATTCGAAAGAATCGCTGTCGGGATGGTGATATCTACTTTCGGTGGGGTAAGGTCAACAGCAAGAGTTTGGGTAGAAGTGCCCGATCGATTATTAAATCCATTGGTGGAGTAAATACTGATGGGATATAGCCCATCAGTGTATGTTCCCCGATTTCCGCTGATTAGCGTTGCAGTTGCGGTGTTTAGCGTCCAATTGCCACTGCCATTAACAGGCGTGGTAAAAGTTGCGCCATTAATGGTAAGGGTTACGGTGGAACCCGGTTGAGCCATGCCGGTAAAGGTAGGCGGAACTTGGTTGGTTAGGGGGTTCGATGTAAATACCGGTGCATCGGGTGCATTCGTGTCAACCAACAGGTTTTGGGTTGCAGATTGGCTTGTATTGCCAGCCGCATCGGTCACTGTGACAACAACTGGGTAACCCGGTTGGCCGACGATCAGTGGTGCAATGGGGGTTGTTCCACTATTGGGGATGGCAGTGCCAAGGTCAACAATCCATGTGCCATTTGGGCCAGCAATGGTGTTGAAGGTAGCGTTATTGATGATGACTGCCACGGTGCTACCGGGTTCAGCAAGGCCGGCGATTACTGGTGTGGTGTCATTGTTCTTGTCAGACGAGGTGATTTGAGGAATACTCGGGGCAGTGGTATCCACACGCAGATTCTGGTTGGCGGGAGCCGAAGTATTTCCTGCAAGATCGGTGGCGGTAACTGTGACTGAGTGAACGCCATCGGTCAGCGCAGTGATAGGGGTAGAGCCTCCTCCTACAGGAGCAAGGGTTTGCAGATCAACACTCCATGCGCCACCGGGGTTGGCTGCTGTGGTTGTAAAGGTAAATCCATCAATAACCAAAGTGATGGTGCTGCCCGGTTCGGCGGTGCCTGCAATCACGGGAGTATTGTCATTGGTCAGCGCTGGTGAAGCAACCACCGGCACTGTCGGAGCAATGGTATCCACCGTGAGGGGATTCAGAACTGCAGCCTGGGAGCGATTGGATGAAGCATCGATTGCAACCACTTCAACAATATAGCTGCCATCACTAAGAACATTCAAGAATCCCGTGGTAGGTGAAACACTTCCAAGATCAATCGACCAGGCTCCACCCTGATCCACAGTGGTTTGATACCTGGTGCTGGCGGTTCCATTGCCACGCTTGATCACCAATTCTACCAAGGCTCTAGGCTCGGCAGTGCCAGTAAAGACTGGGGTACTGTCCTTGGTAATTAAACCGGAATTTATCGTGGGCAGGCTAGGGGCCGTAGTATCAATCACCAAGTTCTGGGCTGAAATCGCCGATGTAAACTGGAGGTTGGCATCTGTTGCGGTTGCCGAAAGAAGATAACTGGAACCGGCGTTTAATGCCGCAATCGGGCTGTTACTACCTTGTGGGTTGGCGGTTTCTAGGTTAACCGACCAGGTGCCATTGGATGAGGTTGTAATATTTCGGTAGGTGGCAATCGGGCTGTTACTGCTGGTGCGCAGCTCCAGAGTTATGATGCTGCCAGGCTCACAAACACCCGAAACCACCGGCGTAACATCACTGGTACTGGGATTCGATGTGAAAACCGGTGCAGGCTGAACGGGCGTAGTTACCACAAGGGTGGAAACCAGAGGTGTGCTTGCGTTGCCAGCCAGATCCGTAAGGACCACACGAATCGGGTAGGAACCTGCCACTATCACGGGTGCAACACCAGACACCGGCACCGCCGTGGAAAGATTCACGGTCCAGTTGCCATTGCTGTCCACAGGAACATTGTAAGTTGCCGTACCTATGGCTACGGAGACTACCGTGCCCACGGCTCCGGTACCAGTAACCAGGGGCAGGCCATTATTGCTTACAAGAACCGGTTGGGGTATCTGCAGGTTGCTGATTTCCCAGCTTACAGAAGTTGAATTTGGACTGCTAAGCCCGGCGCTGTTGGATGCCACCGCATAAAGGTTATGTATTCCATTGGAAAGAGCCGAGGTTGTGATCGCAAATGTGCCATTTGCACCCACCACCCCGCTGCCTACTTGCGTGGAACCACTGAATATTGTTATGGTGTCGCCGAATCCACCTATCCCATAAAAGGTGAGGGTCTTATCCGAAGTAACCCTGTCATTGTTGTACCTACCAGTATCATCCGATCCCAAAAGTATGGAAGGGATGGACGGTGTTAATTGGATCGTCAGGGTCTCAGTATTCGAGGCCAAGCCACCGCCATCTGTGGCTGAAACGCTAAAAACCCGCAGTGGCATGCTGGTTCGAATATTGGACACATTTTCGTACCTAAGCAAATCTAGGATCGATTCCGCTTGCTGAAGAGTAAGCACCGAAGCACTAGCGCCAGTGATGCTAATTGTTGCCACACCCGAAACCACTACTATGCTGTAGTCAAATGTTGTGCTGTTAAGGACAAACGAAGCGCTTCGGTTAGTAATAAGACCCAGATTGCCGGCGATTTCCCCATTTGTGGCACCAACTACATAAATCTTCTCGTTGGAACCGTCCACAAACAAATTCGTGGTGAAGAAAATCTTCAAGTTGTTAAAGGTAGAATTATCCACGTCCGTAAGGTTTGTTCCGGTACCAGTAAAACTCACTGGAGCGCCGCTGAATACCAGTGTTCTATTGGCAACCGAAGAATCAAGGTCAATAGCAGGTGCATCATTAACGGCTGAAACCGTAATGGAGACAGTGTCTTGATCGACCAAAACACCACCAGTGCCTGTTGCACCAAGGTCCGAAGTGATGATGGTAAGCGTATCCAAACCATGGAAATTCAAACTCCCACGGTAAGTCAGGCCGTTCAGGGCGCTGTTGACATCCGATTTAGAACCGGAAAACACCATCGCAGCATCCGCAGTGCCATCCCCGTTGATGAAGGTTAATCCAGAGATGGTGGAGAGTGTAAGCACGCCATTGCCAACAGACAGGGTAACCTGAACATTAGTTGCATCAATATCGGCAACGGTAATTGCATTGCTAGTTGCCAAACTGAACACCAAATCGGTGTCTTCGTTGACTGTTTGGGCAGAAGGAACCGTGTTGACAGGCGCCTCGTTCACATTAACAACTGTAATTGTAAACGTCTTATCGAATGTCAGACCACCCTGGTCTGTAGATCTAACCCGGATGGAGTAACTGCTCTTCGTCTCAAAATCAAAGGATGCATTGGTTTGAAGCTGGCCGCCGCTGATGGTAAAGCTGCCGTTGTCAGTATCCCCGGTGCCTGAAACAAGCGTGTAGGTAAAGTTGTTGCCGGTATCCACATCCGTGGTCGAGAGATTTCCAACAACCGTTCCAGAGGACTGATTCTCCGCAACCGAACCAGATGAAAGACTGATGTTGGCCGGTGCCTCGTTTACATCCGTTACCGAAAGTGCAAAGTTCACTGTCACCGGCGTGCTACCAGTAAG
>RFZJ01000105.1 GCA_009920765.1 Planctomycetota bacterium
ACAAAGGTTGCCATGATCAGCAATGAATCTGATCCACGATTCTATATTGCAAAATCCACCATCAAGGGTGCGGGCAAAGGCCTGTTTGCCAAGATTCCAATTGCAAAGGGCGACAAACTCGAAGTCTTGGGAGTGCTCGTTCCAGCAAAATCGCTTGCAGACAAATGCACCAGCTACGCAGATGCCTACAAGTTCCGCATCGGGAAATACCTGCTCATCCCAACTGGGTTGGGAGGCATTGCAAATCATTCCAATACGCCCAACGCCCAAAAAATCACCAAGGGATCCAGGGTTTACCTAATTGCCCTTAGGGATATCAACAAGGGCGAAGAAGTGCTTTACATTTATGGTCCCTATGCCCGAAAACGATTCTTAAAAAGCTGATAACCCGTAAACAAAATCTCGAAATGATGCTATTTCACGGGGTCCATTTTCTTTTCCCGTTTGGTAACTTTCCAATCCTGGGTAACCTTGACGGGCCCGATAGTAGGGGCCAGGGTGTAAATCCAATAAGCCGGGGTTTGCAAAGCAATGATATTGATGCGTTTGTTGCTCAAGGGATTATGCACATCAATATTAGGATCAACATGCTGCGTAAAAAATGCTGCGTAATCAATCCCGAAACAGATATCCGGATCGATCTTATTCTTCTTGCTATAGAGTGCGGAACCCGGATCCGCAGGCACCCAACCGATATCATCAGCAAAAAATTCGCAGCGCACGCTCATCTGGTTATATTCCTTTGTTTTTTGTTTTTCGATTTCTGCAGCACTCATCACCATTCGACCCCATAAAGACCTTGCAGGAACCTTGTTGGCGCGAAGTATCGCAACAAATAAATTCGAGATGCCACCAGCATCCGACTTCATCATCACGCTTACCGCAGTGGATTTGCGATCCATCTTGTCTGAAAGATCAAAATCGACCTTGTAGTTAATCTGCCTGAAAACCCTGCGTGCAAAATCAAGATCTCGCTCGCCATTCTGGCGCATCACCTTGTTGTTTTCCATCCAAACCTGAAATTCCTTGTCTTTGAATTTCACATCACCCCACTCCATCAGATAAAGATTTTTTTCCTGTTCCTTCAATGGTTCAACTTTTTCGACAGGCATATCAGGAGATGCGGGAACCAATTTGCGCGCAATCAACTCCGCCTGATAACTTACTTTTACGTCAATCAAATCCTTGTTGATCGCCTCTTTCACAGGAATTCGGTTCAAATAAACAGTTCGCATCAAAGGGCTGAAATCCCGTACGGCAACCGGCGGAGTCTTGGCATTCAATACCTGTACTTTCGTTTGAACATTTTTTTGGGTTGGAAGCTCAGGTGCCTTGCAGGTAAAAATACCCCACTCCTTGACATTCATATTTTCGCCACTCGCCCTGAATGAAAGTTCCCCTTCAAACAAAACCGTTTCCACATTCTCAAACTTCCAGCGGGTTACCACGGGTTTCTTAACATCATCTGTTTGATTCAACAACAACCCTAAAATCAAATTCAAAATCATTAGAAACTCCTATTACTATTTGGATTCAATCAATATTGGGATGCGCAATACTTCCCAATCTTTTTTACCATCCAGATAATTCAAATATTGGGAACAGGCAGAAATCAAATGGGCATAACCACCGGTATCTGAATAATGATCCCAATCTGCACCAGTTTCAATACCCGTTGGAATAAAACCCTTATTTGCAAAAACTTTGCTCCAATTGAAAATGCCTTCTGCAACCTCCCGCTCAAGACTTTTTACTACATCGGCCTGTTTGCTTGCCAGGATGAAATCCAACTCATCACCTGCAATTTTTATCGAATACTTTTCCAGCTCGATGGAATTCATCCAAGGAGACTGTGCTTTGTCCAGCGTGGTGGGAATAACACAATCAATAATCCTGTTTCCGCCATCAAGTGTTGCAGAAAATTTCCCCCTGAGTAAAACACCTGAAAAACTTCTAGCCTCCAAGTTACCATCATCCCTGATGATCAAATCACATCCAAATCGCTTTGAATCTTTTACCTGTGTGATCGTTATTTTCTTGACGTTATTGGGAAGCGTGGTTTTGATCCCAACAGAAGAATGCGTGGCTTCAAATAAAACAACATGTTTTCCCAATGTAAGAGTAGTGGGTACGGATTTTTCATCTTTATTCATAAGCGGATAATGAATATTTACCCGGACAAGATCTTTATAAAATGTGTCAATTGCGTTATCCCAAAGATCGGGGAATTGCTTGAAGGCCTGCAACGCCAAGGCACATTGGATCATGTTTTGCGGCCCGAATCTTGATCCCATGGGCCTGGGCTTTCCTGAAGGGCCTTTCTTATCTGAACGATAATCAGCAGGCTTCCCCGCAATAAAATTAATCGGGTGTAAATCAAATCGATTCATTCCAGCCAGAACCAAGGCATCATCAGAATAAAAACGAAAAAGCTTGGGCTCCGTAAAGGCATCGTACACAAGTTTAAATGCAGCAGCGCGGGGAAGTTTCCCGTGCCTGGCTATTGCAGAATAATACTTGTACTGTTGATCATCTGCAAAAGCAGGAGTGGGGTATTTGCGATCAGAAACAGTAGCTTCAAGCGCCTGTCTGTAATGATTGTTTAAAAGCCCCAGGTTTAATACCGAGGAATCGGGCACAAGTCGCATGAATGCAGGATCTGAAAGTACAAGTGCAGCAGGGGCATCACACATAGGGATATGGCCATGATGTCGCATCCTGCAGGCTTGCAGGTTTTGAGCGGCGTCTGAAAGTTCACTACGGAAACAATCGCCATCCTTGCCTTTGTATTCTCTGTAATAAAGCCAGGAGAGTTGAAGCAAGACTCCTAAATCTTGAGCAAGATGATTTGATGATCCGAGAGAGAAACCTGAAAGAACAAAATCCGGGTTTGGTTTTTTATCGCTGACAAACTGATCAAAAGAGGGAAAAGCAGGCAATTGATTTTTGTCCCGCAATCGTTCAAGGCTGACTGAACCACCATCATCCCACCAGTAAGGAACAAAACCTTTTTCCCCTTCTTGAAAAAGCCATTCTTTTTGTTGTGCCCAGATTTGTTGGGCTGAAGGCCTGGCATGATTCATCTTATTCGAGAAAATTTTATCGGAGTGATTCAGCACCCTGCAATAAAATGGGAGCACATTCTTTTCAAGCAGATCCCGGTAAACAGGATCACCAGTTGCCAGGCTGGCATTAACCATGGCTGCGCCAAACCAGGCGCCATCATGCATGGTATCCAAGGCTTCGCCCTGAACAAAACAAGCGGGGGCCTTTTCCTTGCGCATATCCCTATATTCGTAAGTCATGCCATGCTGCATCGAACCTTTGTTGGTTCGCATATGTTTTTCTGCAACAAATGTTGCAAGTTTCTTCATGAATAAAATTGTTTCTTCTTTTGAAAGCTGCCCTTGGGCCATGCAAGGCACAGAAAGCAAGCATATCAGCAAAATAATGCTCAAAGATCTAAGCATGAAAAACGATCCGTAAGTTAAACAATTTCATTGGCATTATTATTGCAGCTTCAAAGCTTGACAACAATGTTCAACTATAAAGAAGTGGGAAGAAAAAAATGCGATTAAAAAAGTGATGGGGAAAAATTGCTCCGGGGAAAGGTGTATCCCCGGAGCAACAAAAAACCTAATCAGAAGCTGCTATGTTTTTCAGAGGGTGAAATCTGGTCTGAACCCATTCAAGCGCCTTTGGTACCGCTTTATTGCCGCTCTTTAAATCATGCTGGCCATTTGGATCATAATCCACCGTGATCTTGATGCCCCGCTTGTTTGCAACCTCGAGAAAACTTTGCACCTGGTTGGGAACATGAAACTCATCTTTACCACCATAGGAAATATAAAGATCCATTTCGCCATCTTTGAGATCATAAGCTTCCATGATTTCCAAAGGATTGATCGCACTTAAACCACTGAGTGCCTGATTTCCCATGCCAAAAAGAGGCCGGTACAAAGTTCCAAATCGCAGCACAAAAAACTTTCTGGTGCCCAAGGGTTCCAATCCCCTCATACGAGATCTAAAAGACCAGGCTTCGGGAACATATTTTCCCTTGTAATCGCCCTTGCCATCCACATACCGAAGATTCAACAAAGGCATGAACGCTATCGCAACCTTGAAACGATCACGATGCTTGATCCCCAAGGCAAAGGAGGCAGATCCGCCCATTGAGGGCCCTAATAGTGCGTGGAAATCCCGCTCTGGCCTGATGGAATAATTGGCCATCATGAAATTATAAACATCATCCATTACATAATCTTCAAAGTTCCCTGCACGGGAGTTCGCCCAAAAGGTTGCAGGCTTGGTTAAGCTCGCCTTGCCATTCATGCTGCCATCAGGGGCCACAATAATAACCGGGTCCAACCTCCCATCTTTGATGGCCTGATCATACTGATCCACCTGAGCTTGAAAGAAAAATTCTTCATCCTGGGCCGCCCCGTGCAAAAATATTGCAAAGGGATACTTCTTGCCGGGGTCGTATCCGGGGGGAAGGTAAACATACATATCCCGCTTCTGCCCCAAAGCAGCAGAGTAAACACGGCGATCTTTTCCATGGTTGTTTGTGTAATCAATCAAGGTTCCATGCAACATACGGTTGACCCGTTCAAATTGGTGCCTGCCTAAAATTGCAGGGGGTGCCTGGCCTATGCCAACGCCATCCACCCAGAACGAAACAATGAACGACCAGAATGTTTCCATAGTATTTTTTTGCATATGAGTTCAGATAGGTTTGCATGGTCAACCCCAATGGCCACCTTGCATTCAGAAATAATGTGCACTATGCCCGGCATACAAGCGGGGTAAACTTTAATTAAAATTGAAATTTTTTCAAAATGGAGGGCCGATTATAACGACATTAGAGACCAAACAATCTTGGAAGAAGATACCTTCAGGAGGATAATCCCCATATTTTCCCTCGCTTTACCAATGAATTTTGTCAAATACCTTGTTGCAAGTGAAAAGCATCATGGTTGAAAAACCAGTTTTCAAGCATCGGTTATCAGAGTAGGAGTTTTAACAATTATTTACTTTAATTGGATGTTAACGGGGATGAGCACGCTTTGAGTTTGATTCCCTTTTAAATGAACCCGAAGCTCTGCAATGGTTTCGCCTTGTTGAAGTTTCTTTTCATCCAAAAGTAATCTGATGGTTGCATCATCGCCTGGGCCTTGCGCCCAAGTGCATTTGAACGCAGGATGCGAACATTCCACTTTTTCAACCCGTACAGGTTCGGTGCCTGCTTTATTAATGCGAACCATTTTCGCACCAAAAGGAATTCCAACACTTCCTTCCAGGTATAACCTTGAGGGTGCTGCGCTTGCCAGCTTCCCATCACGTTTTACAATTGTCATTGGAATTTTCATCTCGGCATAGGAGGCATCATCAGAAATCAGATGTATCCAAAGATCATGCTTGCCCGGGGCTAACATATCTGGAATCCCAACCGTTATAGTTTGAACGGATTCTTTATTTTCGTTAGGCATTGGGGGATGAATCTTAAATGCAACCTGGGGATTACTCGATTCCGCTGCAACAATGCGCATCGGCTTGGCACGGGTATCTTTAACGCAGAAAGTATGCGTGATCGCCCGATCCGTAAAAATTGCAGATGCTGCTGGGGTAACTTCCACCTCAACTTCAATCAACGCTTTAACCTCTAGGGCAAGCTCCTTGATTTCGCCGGCTTCTTTATAACGAACGCCGATGTTGAAACGATGAGCCCCCCTGGGTTTGGTCAGCGTGTGTATTTCAATGGGCAAAGCAATTTCTTCACCAGGGGTTATAATTGTCTGGGACAGTTTGGGCCTTAAACAACCACAACTTGGCAGGGCCTCGAGAATCTGAACGGTTTCTTTACCTTTATTGCTAAGAACAAAAGAATGCTTGAAAGGTTTACCCGCAAGCAAAGAACCCGCATTAAAAGAGGGTTCTGGGCACATAAGCTCAGCTCGGGCTAGGGGCGCTCCTGCCCAAAACCCCAAGCCTAACAAAACCAGTGTCATCAACCTGCTTTTTGTCATTTACCTCTCCAGCCTTATTCTGGTAATTTCTCACCTGATGATCGACAACCTTTTAACCAATTTTAGGATTGGATCAATCTCATTTGTGAACTTCAAAATTTTTAAAAACTTTTGTACGAAATCTCATGGTGGATCCCACTAATTAAGTGTCTCGATTTCCTTGGTTAATTCTTCGGGAAAGCAAGCATGCGCATTAATTACAAATTCCTTTTCAATTACCTCGATGATCGACTGGACACCTCGCAAACCCACGAATTGATGATATTGCTTAAAGAGGAACCCAGGGTACGCGAGATGCTTGATAGACTCATGCAGGTTTTAAAAAACCCGCTGCTCCAACAACCCCACGGCAAAGAGAGTGAGTGGCCCAATGCCAATCTGGTTTCCTCCTACCTTGAAGGAACCATTAAAGGCGAGGACCTGAAAACCGTTGAAGATGTTTTACAATCAGATGATCATTTCCTGGCGCATCTTGCAACCTGCCATAAGGTTATCAGTGGCTTGATTCCGATCCCCATACCACCACGAACTTCAATTCGATCGTATGAATTGGGAAAAGAGGTTGGCGCCACCCAAAGCGCCCCCCCAAAACCCAAGGTTAAAATTTCGAGTAACCCCAAACCCCAGATGCAAACAAACGTCATCTCGAACAACAAATTAATTCTTATAATTAGTGGCCCAATGTTGATGATAATTCTTGGGTTGCTGTTGCTTAAAGTATTTCCACCCACGGTAAAAACCTCAAAAGAATCCGAGGTTTTTCCAGAAGCGGCCAAGGTACAACAAGAAAACAAACCAGTGGCAAAGTTGCCTGAGAAAAAAGCACCACCCAAAGATGCTCCAAAAGTCGAGATGAAAAAAAGTGAACCTTCAAACCTGACAACCAAGGCAATCATCCCAATTCAAAAGGAAGAGCCCAAAATTTTAAAAATGATCGGAGAAGCTGATGGTAAAACCCAGACTGAAATAGCAAGCCTGCAGGAAATTACCCGGGAAAAAATCCTGCTATTACATAAACCCCTCGAAAATCTCCCTTTTACCCGCACCATCAATCCTACACATATCAGCACATCATTTATTTATATGTGCCTGCCTGGCAGCAGCCTGAATACCGAGATTGATAACCATCTGCAAATAAATTTCATAGGTGAAACCAGGGGTGCAAGCTTCGATCCCATGCATACACCCTGCGTGTTCAAGTTTTTTTCCAGAACTGCAAAACAAGTGGATATGGCTTTAAAAAATGGCAGGGTTTTGATTAAAACAAAAAATCCTGCAACAATCATCGTTCGCTCCTGGGATTTAAAAACAGCTTTCGAAGTTAATCTAAAAATTGATTCAGAACTGGTGCTCGAAGCAAACACCGATTCTATTCTACTTGGGGTTTTACAGGGGGCTTGCAGAATCCATCAAGAGGGAAAAGAAAAACCCATGCCTGAATTTTTCTCAGGCAACCTGCTAATTATCAACGCCCAAGGGGAATCTAAAAAGCTGGCATCTCAAGAAAATCATTCGATCTTTTCAAGCCAGCCGATTCCCCTTGAATATGTTTCCAACCAAAAGGCCCTGGGTGCTGCGTTGGATGAACTTTTGCTTGCATTAAAACCCAATCTTGATCTTCCCCAGGCTATCCTGGCTTACATCCTTGCCAACAATAGCAATGATGCCAGACGGAACATCGGATGTATGGCATTGGCGGCACTGGGAGAAGGAAAAAAACTTCTGGAATTATGGCGCACAGACACCGTCCAACAAAGCATGATAAGGCTATATGGCATTCAAGGATTAAAATTATGGCTGATGATTGAACCAACAGGTGCAGACTTACTTTATAACGCTTCTTTGAAAGAAGGTTGGTTACTGCAAGCCGGATACACGCCTGAACAATCCCATATTCTTAAAAAACTTATGGCTGCGATGCCCAAATTAGCTCGGAAGCAGGATTACGAAGAGTTATTCGAATTATTATCAAATGAGAATGCAAAAATCCGGGAACTGGCATACCTGCAGTTGCGATACTACGCTAAAACCGAAAAGGATATTCCCAACTTTCTGCCTTTGGCACAGCCTGCCTCCCGCTCTATTGAAGTAGCAAGATGGCAGGAATTGCTTAAAAATGGCTTATTACCTATCAAATCAGAATAATCTTCTTCATTGAAGGGCATGGACTCATAGAATAATCGATGCTTAATTCTAAAAGGAAGATGATCATGAAAGCAGCATATATCAATAAACCTGGTCCCTATAACGAAATCATCGTGGGCGATATTCCCACACCGCAACCCACGCATGATGAATATCTCATACGAATAAAAGCCAGCGCTCTTAATCCGATTGATTTATATATTCGAGCTGGCACCATCGCCATGCCTTTACCCAAACATTTTATATCGGGATGCGACTTTGCAGGCGTGGTGGAAAAGGTAGGGGAAAATTGTTCCCGGTTCAAGGAGGGCGATCGGGTTTGGGGTTCGAACCAGGGGTTATTAGGCAGACAGGGCACCAGCGCTGAATTTGCAACCATTAAGGAAGATTGGCTCTATCCATCACCCGAAGGCGTTGATGACCAGCAGTTGGCTGCAACTTCCTTGGTTGGAATCACCGCCCATCTTGGATTATTCCGCAATGTTAATCTTAAAGCAGGTGAAACCATTTTTGTAAATGGTGGCACTGGCGGTGTGGGCAGCATGGTGGTGCAAATGGCCAAGGCTATTGGGGCCAAGGTCATCACCACGGTTGGCTCCAAAACCAAGGAGGAATTGTGCAGAAGTTGGGGCGCAGATAAAGTCATCAATTACAAAACCGATGACATCTCCAAAGAAGTAAAAGATTTCACCAACAACCAAGGGGTCAATGTCTGGTTCGAAACCCAAAGGGAACCCGACTTCTTTAAAATTGTAGACCAAATGGCACCCCGTGGTAGAATTATAATCATGGCAGGAAGAACTGCTCAGCCTTTATTTCCTGTGGGCCCTTTTTATGTCAAAGGCCTAACCCTTACCGGCTTTGCAATGTTTAATGCTACTCCCGATGAGCAAAGGCGATGCGCCAACGACATCAACGCTTGGCTTGCATCCGGAAAACTTCGATCACATATCGGGGCAGCATTTCCCTTATCCAAGGCTGCAGAGGCTCATAAACTTTTGGAAGAAAACACACTCAAAGGGGCTGGAACCCTTTCAGGAAAAGTTATTTTGCTTCCCTAGGCAATCCCATGAATAAATCATCGACCTTGATTTTAAGCTACAAAGACAAGACATGGAGCCTTTCAGAATCCGCATTCATAGGCAGAGAAAAGAATCTTAAATTATTCCTGGATGATAATTCCGTCAGCAGAAAACATGCTGAAATCTTTTTAACAAAAACTGGCTGGCAAGTGCGTGACCAAGGCAGCACCAATGGCACCTTTATCAACGGCAAGAAACTCTCAAAAGAATCAATTCCCCTTCAACCCAACGACATCGTGCAATTTGGTGAAATTGCATTGAGAGTCGAGGCAATTCATGAACTTCCCCTTACAAAAACCATGGAAGAAGATGCCACCGATGATTTTAACATCGAGTCGGTATATAGTTCCAAATGGGATGAAGCACTTCAAAGCCTTGGGGTTCTGGGTGACCGAACCCCTAAAGCCGGGGAAAAAATCTTTGCTCTTCTCCGAGCAGGCCACTACCTCGCCAACATTGAAAAACAAGAGGAATTGCTCAAGAATATTCTAACAGATACCGTAGCAGTCCTTGATGCACAAAGGGGCGCCATCGCCCTGCTTTCACCCACTACCAACAACCTCGTCCTTAAAGCCGTCGAAACTGGTTTTGAATCCAAAAGTAATGCAAAACCCACCAACCTCCGCGTTCCCTACAGCGACACCATTGCCCAAAGGTGCATGGCAAAAGGGGAGTCCATTCTTTATAAAAATCCGGACGATTTGAAAAATCTGGGTGGGCCTACGGGCAGCATATCCGAAGGTGTGATGGGGTCCATCCTGTGTGTACTACTTCGCACACCCCGAAAAAAACTTGGCATCCTGCACCTCGATCGCGGCCCTTTGCAGCCCAGCTTCACCAAGGATGATCTCAAGCTTGCAGATGCACTTGCTGCGCATGTTTCCTCTGGTATCGAATGCGCCATGCTTCTTGATAAACAACGCAACCTTTTTTTAAACACTGTCACGATTCTTGCCCAGGCCGTGGAATTGCGCGACATCTATACCGGTGGCCACACTAACCGGGTTACCGCAATTGCAATGCTGCTTGCCAATGAAGCAAAAATGAGTGAAGAGGAGCTCGAAAAAATCCGGACGGGAACCCCTCTTCACGACATTGGTAAAATTGGCATCGATGATGCCATTCTTCGAAAACCCAGCAAGCTTACCCCCGAAGAATCCGAGATCATGAAACAGCATACCACCAAGGGTGCTGCCATCGTTATGCTTGTTCCCGACCTTGTTGAAATCATCCCCATCGTAAGATCACACCACGAAAGATGGGACGGCAATGGATACCCAGATGGCTTGAAGGGTGAGAAAATCCCGCGTATCGCAAGGGTGGTTGCTATCGCAGATGCCATGGATGCAATGGTTTCGGATAGGCCTTATCGCAAGGGGCTTTCACTCGAAAAAGCATTCGATGAAATAGGCAAGGGCAAATATACCCAGTTTGACCCGGATCTTGTGGATGTTTTTATCGGCATGCGCAAACTACTTGATAACTATCCTGAAATCCCAATCATTTAAAACCACAAAACGATGATTCACTGCATTGTTAAAACTGAAACTCAAATCTGGTAGCTAGATACATTTTCGGCATTGGCCCTGCGCAAAATCTCTGCGAGTGATAATTTTTCCAATATACGAAGTTGCTCGGTATGCACCTGCTTCCAAGTTTCTGAAAGTGCATTGACAATCGAGGAGGCATTCTGAAAGTTAGCGGCTTCGGGGGCTGCAAGCGCACGATCGTCAACTGCACGAATCACATCCGCAATACTGATATTTTCAGGCTTGCGGGCCAGATTATACCCACCGGAAGCCCCACGCACACTTTTCACCAAGCCGGAAGTTTTAAGCTGCAGCAAGATCTGCACTAAAAATCGCTGGGGTATCTGGTGGGTATCTGCAATCGCTTTAATTCGGGTTGGGTGCGCAGCATCCATGGTCGCAGCAAGTTCAAGCATTGCAAGGCAGGCATAGTCGGCTTTGGCAGACAATCGCATCTTTGCAACTTCCTTCTAAATAAAAGCCAGAGTTGATACAAATCTAAAAGATCCTATTCCAGATCTTTTAGATACCACTGCCTTCTTGATGTTCGATCACATGAAGGCCGCACTCTTTTTTTGCAGAACCCGCCCATCGTCCACTGCGTTCGTCTTCGCCTTCCTTCACCTGCTGGGTACATGGCCAACAACCAATGCTTGGGTAACCCTGATCATGAAGTGGATTGTAGGGCACATCATTTTTGACAACAAAATCCCAGACATCTTTTTTGTTCCAACGCAACAGCGGATTAATTTTTATCAAGTTGAACTTGGGATCCCACTGAACCACGCCGGCCCCCGCACGATGTGATGTTTGGTCTGCACGAATGGCACTCAGCCAGGCATCATAACCTGCAACCGCCCTACGCAAAGGCAAAACCTTGCGATCAAAACAACATTGGTCGGGCCTATGCCTGTAGAGTGGTCCACCATGCTCTTTCTCATATTCCTCGACGGTCTGGTCCGGGCGTACAAATTCCACTTCAATGTTATAGCGTTGTTTGATTTTTTCTCGCAGGTCAAGTGTTTCCTGAAACTGATAACCTGTTTCCAGATTAAACACCCTCACGCCTGGTTCAATTTCAGCAAGCATATGAATGATACAACAACCCTCTGCACCAAACGCAGTCGCCATCGTCAACTTGGGAAAAAAGTTTTTGACCGCATAACGTAGAATATCCTGAGGCGTTGCTGTTTCCAAAGAAACACAAGCTTCATTCAGTTGCTGTTCGGTCCATTGAGTCAATGCCATGAGGCAACCCATTATGCATAAAAATAATCAGCACATACTATGTTTATCAAAAAGGTGATGTTAAGTACAAGGTCGAGATGCATGGAACGAACGGATAAGCTATTTAACAAGGGTAAAACAGAAACAAAAGATTCTACAATTTATGCTAAGAAACTTGAAAAGTAATCAAGTTTTGGGCAAAGAGCAGGCTGGATTGCTGGCAACTCTGTTCCAAGGCATTTTTGCAAGCATCATCCCCATGCCACAAGTATCTGTAACCCCCGCAAACATTAAACCGCACCCAACAAAGGCAGAAAGGAAGCACCATCTTGGATCAACAAAAAATCCTAGTAAGCTGCCTAAGGCAACTAAAAACCCCGCAGCGATGCGTACTTGCCTTTCCAAAGACATCATTTTTTTACCATGTGTGATGGGTAAGCCAGCCTGGGCACAAGCAAGCGTACCACCTTGTATGTTGAAAACATTGGTAAGGCCTGAGGCAAGAAGAGTTTCGCAAGCTTTCTTGCCACGCGAACCACCCCGGCAAACCACATAAACAGGATCGTTACGATTAAGTTTTTCGCCTATCAATTTTGGAGTGAGGGTATCCAAAGGAACAAGGTTTGCAAAAGAAACATGCATCTCTTGAAACTCTACAGGGGTTCGCACATCAATCAAATGAATAGGCCCCGCATTTTTTCGATCCATCAATTCCGCAGGTGTAATCTCGATCACATCCATGGCTTTCTCCTTGTTCAAACCAATTATATACCCATGCCTCTTGCTGCGCTGAAAGTTTT
>RFZJ01000106.1 GCA_009920765.1 Planctomycetota bacterium
GGATGAAAGAGTGCTGGCAGCCATGCAGGCTTACGCCGATGTGGCTCCTGCTCATAATCCACCTTACATTAACGCGATGCGATTGCTGGCTTCCAAGCTGCCCCAGATCCCATTGGTGGCTTCCTTTGAAACCGGGTTTCATGAAACGATTTCCCTAGCCGAGCGTTCTTATGCCATTCCCCTTGAATGGATAGAGAAGCATGGCATCAAGAAATGGGGTTTTCATGGGGCAAGCCATCGATACATCGCAACGCGTACAAGTGAGTTGTTGAAAAACCCGAATGCCAGGATCATCTCTTTTCATTTGGGTGGGTCGAATTCAGTGTGTGCGATAAGCGAGGGAAAATCGAGGGCCAACAGCCTGGGGATGAGCCCTCAATCCGGGTTGCCACACAACAATCGTGTCGGTGATTTCGATATCTTTGCCCTGCCTGTACTGCTTCGGGAAACAGGCAAATCGATTGAAGAGATCCTCGATATTCTCGCCAACCATAGCGGCCTTCTGGGCCTTTCTGGTGGCAAGAAAGACATGCGTGATCTCGAACAGGCAGCCTTGGCGGGCGATTCCAGATCCCAGGTGGCACTCGATGTGTTCATCGCATCGATAAGGCATTATCTGGGTGCATATATGGTTTTGCTTGGTGGAGTGGATGCCATCGTTTTCACAGGTGGCATTGGTGAAAATTCCTCCGTCACAAGATCGGGTGTTTGCGCCAACCTAGCATGGTTTGGCATTCACCTGGATGAGGCGAAGAATAAAAGCGCCAAGGGCGAGACCACTCTTCATTTGCCAAACAGCAAGGTTCAGATTTGGATCATGCCAACGAACGAAGAATTGGTGGTTGCGAGGCAGGCTTGCGATCTTTTAAAAAGTGAAGGACGATTAACCAGAAAGTAAAGGAGATTTTCATGATAGTAAACATCACCTACTGCACCTCTTGAGGGTACAGGAATTTTTCCGCCAGTTTGGCGGGAGCAATCCAAAAAGCTTTTCCAGACAAAGTTACAGTGAACCAGAAGACAGGTTCGGGCGGTGTCTTTGATGTCGAGCTGGATGGCGAAAAGATCTTCAGCAAGTGGGATGAAAATCGCTTTCCCGATAACAAAGAAATCCTAAAGGTGATTGAAGCCCGGCTTAAATAAGGAGTTTCATCATGTTCGTGGCACGCGTCACAGGTTCGGTGGTTTCCTCCCAGAAGGTTGCTTCGATGACCGGGCACAAGCTGCTCATCGTTGAACCTCTGCGTGTTGATCCCGCCAACCGCGATAAACTCATAGGCACAGGGCGCAGCTTTGTCGTGGTTGATACCGTTGGCGCAGGCCTTGATGAAATGGTTCTTATTGTTCAGGGGTCAAGCGCCAGGCTTACCCCTGAAACCGAAAAACTTCCTGTCGATGCCACCATCATCGGGATTATCGACACGGTTAGCGTGCACAACAAAATAGTTTTCAGTGCCAATGGTGGCAAAGGTTAAAGATAAAACTGATCAGGATGATTCAAAAAGGGGAACTTCATGCAAGTAACTGATGATCTGGTAAGAAGTGTGGTGCAACGCGTATTGGCACAAATCAGCGCACCTTCAGGCGCTTCCGCTTCTGCTGTAAAAGCAGGCTCGGATGGCATCTTCAGTGATGTTGAATCTGCTGTTGCTGCCTCGGTTGCAGCACAAAGGGCCTTCGAGCGCAGGGGTCTTGAGGATCGCAGAAAAGCCCTCGCCTGCATTCGTAAAATCTGCCTCGAAAGGGCCGATGAACTGGGCCGTGAAGAAATGGAAGAAACCAAGATCGGCAGGCTCGCTCATAAAATCGAAAAGCTTAAACTCATTGCGGATCGCATCCCCGGTGTCGAGTTTTTAAAAACCGAGGCATTCTCTGGCGAGAACGGTATCACCCTCCAGGAATACGCTCCCTTTGGTGTTATCGGGGCCATCACCCCTGTAACCCATTCGCTCCCCACGCTTGCCTGCAATGCAATCAACATGCTTGCCTCGGGCAATTCCCTGGTGGTTAATGCGCATCCCTCCGGTGTAAAAATCGCCTGCAAAGGCGTCAAGCTTTTCAACCAGGCGATTCGTTCTGCGATAGGAATTGACAACCTCATCACCATCATTGACAAACCAACCTTGGAAACGGCCCAGGCGATTTTTGATCACCGCGATGTTCGGATGTTGTGCGTGACCGGGGGCCCTGCGGTTGGCAGGGCTGCTTTAAGAAGCCCCAAGCGTGCCGTGGTTGCTGGCCCTGGCAATCCTCCCGTGGTGGTTGATGAAACCGCAGACATTGACAACGCTGCCCGCTGCATCATTGCAGGCGCAGCTTACGATAACAACCTCCTTTGTATTGGCGAAAAAGAGGTTTTTGCAGTCGCTGCAATCTTCGAGGAATTGATGGAAGCAATGGGCAGGCACAAGGCGGTAAGGCTGAATGCCGCTCAGGTTGATGCCCTGACTAAAATCGCCTTCCAACCTTCTGAAGACAAGAAGTACATGGTCCCAACGAAGGACTTTATCGGGCAGGATGCAGCATACCTGGCTGCAAAGATCGGCCTTTCGGTTCCTTCGGATACCGAGTTGCTTTATGGTGAAACCGATGAATCCAACCCCTTTGTGCCCACCGAACAAATGATGACTTTTGTCCCCTTTGTTAAAACCAGGGATGTGGATTCTGCTATCGAATTGGCCAAGAAGCATGAGCATGGCTACAAGCACACCAGCATCATTCATTCCCGCAATGTGGAAACCATCACCCGCATGGGCCGTGAAATGGATACCACCCTTTACATCCAGAATGGTGCAAGCGTTGCTGGTTTGGGCAGCGGCGGGGAAGGGTACCTTAGCTTCAGTATTGCAACTCCAACAGGCGAAGGGGTTACAACTCCACTTACTTTCACGAGGCAACGGCGATCGACCACGGTTGGTTCGATGCGGGTTATCTAGGAAACAAAGATGCAAATTGGCACCGTCGTCGGAACCGCAACTGCAACCATGAAGCATGACAGCCTTAAGGGCTGGAAACTTGCCCTCATCCAGCCTTTGCAGAACGATGGCAAGGCAGATGGCGAACCGGTGCTGGCCATCGATCACCTGGGTTCAGCCGCTGGTTCGAATGTGATCATCACAAGCGAAGGCGGCGCAGTAAGAGACATCATGAAGCGGAAAGATTCGCCCGTGCGTTGGATGGTCATGGGGTTGTGTGATTGATGAGTAATGCAGTGCATGAATGGCCTGGAACGGTGCTTGCGCTAAATGATTTACAGCGCCTTGGGCCCAATCTGCGCGAGTTGATTGTTGCAGATAAAGTGGTGCTGACCCCTTGTGCCCGTGAAGAAATCAAAAGGCTGGGTGTTTCCTTGGTGCGCAGGGAAGCCAGGAAAGAAACAAGCATCGGCTACGGTTCTGATGGCTTGTACCCGCAAGTTTCAACCGTGGTGCTGGCGCTGGGCAGGGAGGGCTTTACGCTCAAGGCATTGCAGATGCAGCAGGGTATCGGCTCGATGTTATTGGGGAAAACCGCAGGCGAAATGGTTGCAAGCGGAGTAATGAAAAGTGCGGTGTTGTTTTGCAGGGAACCCGAAGCTGCTGCCTGTGCTGCAAATAAACTGGTTGGAATTCGCGCTGCAGCGGTGAACAACATGATGCAGGCGAAAAGGGCCAGTGCAACTTTGGGCCCAAACCTGATGGTGGTGGAAATGCCAGGCCAGACTTATTTCGAAATCAGGCAGGTGATTCTTCTGATGATGAACAATAAAGGGTGCCCGCAGGGCTCACAGACCCTATTGGAGAGACTTGATGCGCGTAGCTGAGGTCATAGGATCGCTAACATTGTCGCGAGTTCACCCTTTGCTGGTTGGATCGCGCTGGATTATCGGGGTTCCCTACAGCCTTGAAATTTGGGGGCGGGTCTGGGATCAAAAATCGGCTTTAGTGAAGGAGGGGAGGCTGCAGCACCCTTTCATCCGATTAAAAAGCCTGTCGATGCGTATGCTGCTTTGTTGATAGATCAAATGGAAATTTTACCCAAGAGTTAGTTCAAACAGTTGTTAATCAAACCGGAGTAAGGATTCACCATGTACACAAATGAATACAAACTGAAGGAAACAATCTGCGAGATAGGCCGCAGGGTTTACAACAAGGGCTTTGCCGCTGCAAACGATGGCAACATCTCCATCCGCCTTAACGATAAGGAATTGCTTTGCACCCCGACCATGGTATCGAAGGGTTACATGAAGCCCGAGGATATTTGCAAGGTGGATTACGAAGGCAAGCAGATCTCGGGTATTCGCAAGCGCTCGAGCGAGATACTTTTGCATCTTTCAGTTTATAAGAACCGCCCCGATGTGAATGGCGTGGTGCATTGTCATCCGCCTCATGCGACTGCCTTTGCGGTTGCCCATGAACCCATCCCCAAGGCCATTCTTCCTGAAGTCGAAGTGTTCCTGGGCGAAGTGCCCACTGCGATTTATGTAACCCCGGGTGGCCAGAAGTTTGCAGATTCCATCACCCCCTATGTCAAGGATTGCAATACCATCATTCTTGCAAATCATGGCACCATCACTTTTGGCCCCGATCTTGAAAAAGCCTACTTTAATACCGAAATCATCGATGCCTACTGTAGGATCCTCATCCTCTCAAGGCAGTTGGGAAGGATCAATTACTTCACCGATAAAGAAACTTCCGAGCTACTCGAGTTGAAAAAGAAACTTGGTTATGACGATGTTCGCTTCAAGAATAGCAATTGTGAACTGCGTGGGGAAAACTGCTTTAATGAAGGTTACAGCAAGTTCCACCCAGAACATGTTGCCTTCCCTGTTGCTGAACAGGATGCCTGGATCAATGCGAAAACCTCACCAGGCAATAACAACCTTGATGTTGACGCCCTTGTGAAAAAAATCACGGATCAAGTGATGGCAGCGCTGAAAGGTTCTCCCGCTTAGGAGGTTTCCCTGATTGATCAGGGCCCTTGGTTTCAGAACCAACATCTACTTTAGTGGGATTTGAAATGTTTAGCTTCAAGAAAGATAAAACCGGTTTCTTTTCAGCGCTCAGCTTGATTATTCTTGCAGCTGCAACTGTAATTGCAACCGGCATCCTTCTTGCACAAGGTATCAGGGAAGGTAATTGGGAATACTACAGCATCCCCATCAAGATTGTTCTCGCTGTTTTTTGGATTGCTGGCATGACCATCGTGCTTACCCGCATTGGTGTTTTTGCGGTTCAGCGAACCAAGAAGGAATTAGAGCAATTGCAATCAAGTGGGAACCAGGCACCACAATCTGATGACCAAAAATCCGATAACGAACAACCTAAATCGTAAACAGCTTTCTGGAGAGTTTTGTCATGAAGGTAAGCATTATTGGCGGCGGTGGACTGGTTGGAAGCATGGCTGCTTATGCCCTGCAATTTGGCAAAGCTGCAAGCCATATCTGCATCATTGATGCCAACAAGGATGTTGCCCAAGGCGTCGCCTTGGATCTGCTGCAAGGCTCATGCCTGGTTGCAGACCAACGCATCACCGCAGGCACCATGGAGGATGTTTCTACAAGCAATATTATTGTGATCACTGCGGGCCTTCGTAGAAAACCTGACGAAAGCAGGCTCGATCTCATCAATCGTAATGTTGATCTTTTCCTCAATCTTTTGCAGCAGGCCAAATCCGCGGGCATCAAGGAAAACACCTACCTGGTCGTGGTTAGCAACCCTGTTGATATTCTTACCTACCTCGCAGGCAAACTTTCAGGCCTTGATCCCAAACGCATCATCGGCCTCGGCACCGTTCTTGATACTGCCCGCTTCCGCAGCCATATTGCAAAACGACTTCAAGTTGCACCCACCCAGGTTCAAGCACTGCTTCTTGGCGAGCATGGCGATAGCATGGTGCCCATCTGGTCAAGCGCAACCGTTGCAGGCTTGCCGCTCGAACAATTCCCCGGCTGTAATCCGCAACTCATGAAGGATGCTTTTGAGGAAACAAAAACCGCAGGCGCAACCATGATCAAGCTCAAGGGCGGATCGGGCTTTGCTGTCGGGGTTTCCATTGCTGAAGTGGTGCAATCCATCATCCTTGACAGCAGGAAAATCCTGCCTGTCAGCTCGCTGCAAAACGGCCTTTATGGCGTGCATGATGTTTGCCTTTCCGTTCCAACCGAAGTCGGTTGTGGCGGGGCCCGCAAACTTTTTGAACTTGCACTTACCCCCAAGGAAAGAATCGGCATCCAGCAATGGGGTAAACTTTTGCGCGAAATCATTGATCAAGTTGAAGCCCGAATCGGCAAAACCAACCCTGTTCCAATTGGCGCTTCATCTCCTATTAATCCACAGGGCAAGACTCTCCCCAGATCGGCCTGGCAACCCTCCCGGAAGTATTAATCATGGAAGATATCAAACTTATCGCTGCCCTTGTTTCCCTTGCACCAGGCTACAACATCAGCATCGGTGGAGGCCTTGATATCACCCGCCTTGATGAAAATATCTTCTCCGTCACCTTTCCTGAATCTGATGTAATGGATTCCGATATCAAGGAAAAACGCTTCAAGGATGCTGAATCCGCAGCCAGGTTCTTCGAGCAAAAACGACAGGCGCTTAAACTGGGCGATGACTTCCTGACCGAGGATGATGAAGAGTGAACCCCAAATCCCTCGATCTAAAACTGCAGCGCATTCATGCCAACCCAAAGTTGAGCAAGGATTTTATTCTTGCTGATGCGAAAGATCCGGACATGGCGCTGGGCATCGCAGCTACTGGTAAATCCCCTGAATCCCACCAAGGCGAAACCAAGTATCGCAGCCTTTCTGAATTTCGCGATGTGATCACCCAGGTGGTTGAACAAAAACTTGTGGATATCATGCTGATGTCTGCAAGCACCGCGGAAGCGCTGGTGCTTCATAAAAATATTTTCGCCAACAGCCCCGTTACTCCTGCCGCCCGTGCCAACGATACCACCGATATCCATATTCTTCGGGGGGGCCAATCTGCAACCCAGCCTTCATTGCCTTTTCGCACCGCAACGCTTGATCATATCCAGTGTGGCAAATGGAGTTGCTCTCCGCTTGAAAGGCAGAAAGGTGTGAACCTTGGCCTCTATAGCATTACTTTCAACAATGATTCGAACCTTGATCGCAATGCACTGGAGGAATACAAGAAGTTTCGCATCGATGCAGAGCAAAAGGGCTTCCGGCACTTTTTGGAAATATTCGATCCCAACCGTGCGGGTGCGGTGGATCCAGAAAAACTTCCGGGCTTTATCAATGATGCCATCGTTCGAACCCTGGGCGCTGTAACCTCCAGGGGCAGGCCCGTGTTTTTGAAGATTGTTTATCATGGCCCCAAAGCCATGGAAGAACTTGTGCATTATGATCCACATCTTGTGGTGGGGATTCTGGGTGGCTCTGCAGGCACCACCTACGATGCGTTCAAGCTTCTTTCCGAGGCCAAAAAGTATGGCGCCCGTGCCGCCCTCTATGGCCGTAAAATCAACAACGCTGAACACCAGCTTTCGTTCATCCGCTATCTCAGGCTTCTTGCGGATGGCCAGATTTCCCCGGAAGAAGCGGTAAAAGCCTATCATGGCGACTTGCAAAAATTGAACATCAAGCCCCTAAGATCATTTGGAGACGACATGAAAATAACCACGGGTGTGATGAATTATTCCGGGTCAGGCACCACCATTAGTTTTCCCCAAAGCGCTGCACCAAAAGAAGATGACCATGATTGCTCCTGCAAGGGTGGCGCAAAAGCCTGCCCTTGTGATGCACCTGCTAAAGAGGTTAAAACCGTAGTTCCTGCCAACGCTGAGAAAACCACCACCGTTGATTTTTCCAAGATGACCGCTGCTGAGAAAATGGCTTATCATCTAAAACGCTGGAACCGCATCCTGGGCTGATTCTAGCTATCGATTTTACAACGGAGCACCCCACCATGGATAATTATTGGTTTCTTTGCTTCATACCGTTGGCGATATTACTTTTTTCGAGAACAGGCAGTCAAGCAGTGGAATTACGATTGCAGCGGGTTGAAAGAAAATTGGATGCCATTATCAATCATCTGGGCATCGTTATGAATTCCGGGGTTGATCCGCAAATTATTGAATTGGTCCAGGCAGGTAAAAAAATCGAAGCCATCAAGCTTTATCGTGAAAGCACGGGCGTAGGCCTTAAGGAAGCCAAGGACTTTGTCGAAAGCCTTTAATTACCACTCAACAAAGCCCAGGAAAACATTATTGATGTAAATTGCACGGTCGGGAATAACACTTCCCGCAGTGATGGTTGTATTATCGATAAAGCAATACGAACCCAAAGTAACCCCGTCTTGAATCGTTGCACGGAAAACAACAGACCAATCTCCCACGATGATATTGCTGCCCAAAGTAGTGCTCTGGGTGCTCGTCCCAGTGCTGGTATCTTCACCACCATGTATGATGGAGTGAAATCCAAACTGATTGTTGCTGCCTGCGAAAATCCCCGTTCCTTCCAGGGCGTGGGCAGTGAATCTATCACCCATTTGGCTGATGGTGCCGAATACAAAAGGGGAACCCTCATCTGCACGAATGGAATCACGATTCCCCATCACTAGGTTGAGTTGTGCAAGAGAATTCGCCAAGGTCACATTTCCAATGATTCGATTGCGGAAGGATGTTACTGCTTCACTTCCCGAGGAACCAATCGTGGGCAGGGTTTCAACGGGATTAAAATCGGTGGCTGGATTCAAGTTGATTCCCAGCAGGGCGAGTATTCCGCCTTCAAAATAAAGCTGATCATACCCTTCTGCAAGTTGAACATTCACATGAAGAACAGCCGCCATGAAATCTCGTAGAGCAGGGGTTACAGGAGTGATTTTTCCCAGACTTGGGTCATCAGCCTCAGCCTGGGTTTGTATGAATTTTCCAGACTTCACCGCGGTGCCCGAATGTATTGTAATTCCGGGTGCGACTTTCGCCAGATGCAGAACCATGGAGTCTTCTTCAAGTACTGCACCATCAACGATCGAGTTAAACCCAACGAAAGCAGGCAGCCCGCCAGCTTTTCCAATTTGGGCAGAACCTAAAACACTAGCCCCGTGGGCAATAATGACTCTATCGCCGATTCTAACTCCGTCGCCACTTGAAACTATCCGCACATTATCCTGCAAGTCGGAATCTTCACCGATGGTGATAGGGCCATTAGTTGCATCAAGGAAAACAAAAGGAGCAATTAAGACTGCGCCTCCAATTTCAATGTTGCTTGGATGAATAAATTGAACAGTAGGATCAATATAAGTGTTGTTAAGTTGAACAGGGATGCGTACGGATCCAGCAGCTAGAGCGCCGCCCTGAAAAGCAGTGTTATAGGCGAACAAAGAACTAATTTCCTTGGCTGAACTATTCCAAATGCTAACTTCGGGCGATCCCCCAGCCCCAGCAGCGGCAACGATGTCTTCGAAGCCATCGTAGTTAACATCTGTCAGGCCAACAGTAACTCCGCCCGAAAATAGCGGATCAAAAGCAAAGAAACTACTTAGTAGTGTGGCATTACCACCGTTAAAAACTCGGACATTAGGGCTGCCACCCGGCCCTGCGCCCGTGATGATTTCAGATTTTCCATTAAGATCCATATCCCCAACAGCAACAAAAACTCCGCCGGTGAATTGTTCGGAATAAGCGAAAAAGCTTGCTAATTCGATGCCATCGGGTTGAAAGATTTTAACATGCGGAGCGCCCCCTGGGCCAACCCCGGTGATGATTTCATCTCCCGCAACGCCGTTGTAATTTTCTGCAGCAACCGTAACGCCCCCCGTAAAACCTTGGTCGTAGGCAAAGAAGCTGCTTGTCAGAGAAGCCACGCCGTTATCAATATTGAAGATGCGGACATTGGGGCCACCACCCGCACCTGCGCTGACAACGATTTCAGAAAAGCGATCGGTATCAAAGTTCCCAGCAGCAACAAAAACGCCGCCGCTAAAAGAGGGATCAAAGGCAAAGAAGCTGGTTAATATTTTCAGGGTTTTGCCATCAAACACATTTACCTGGGGGCCGCCTCCCGGCCCTGCGCCGGTGATATAATCCGGAACACCATCTGCGGTAATATCAGCAACAGCAACCCGAACGCCCCCGGTGAAGGCTTCATTGTAAGCAAAAAAGGAAGCAGTCTCTTGATTGGTTTCAGCATCAAAAATGCGTACATTTGGGCTGCCTCCAGCCCCGGCACCCGTTGCAATTATGGCGCCTGCCAAGGCAATTCGATTTTCCAATACTTCTAAACGAGGTGTGAATTTTAAAATAGTAAGTTGAATCCTATGTTAAAACTTAGGCGATAGTATTGAAACATTTCATCATTACTACTTTGGCTTGCGCCGTGAGTAAAGTCAATTATTGTTCCGGTGGTAATTTAAAGAGCTTGGCGACGATTTTGCCTTGAATAATGGTTATGCCCAATAACACTTATAAGAGTAGTTATGGTAAGGAAGAATTAAAATAAATCTTTCAGGGTCGGAAGTGTAAGCGACGGTTAATGAAAGCAAGGGCCCCCTTCGACAAGCTCAGGGTCCTAGTTTCTTTCGTACGGTTAGTGAGCTTGTCGAACTGGCTGTTAGGATTTGTGCGGGGGCTGGAAAAAAGAAAATAGCCACGGTAAAGCACGCACAAACAAAATCTGTGTGTTTCTTATTCCGTGTGATTCCGTGGCAAATGTTTTTTGTGCTCTTCTTCTGCTTCCGTGACGAAATCTTTAACCCTTGTTGAACTTCTGGATTCGGCCTTGGCCCAGCCATTCCAGCACATAAAGATTCCCCTTGGAATCCAAGGTCAACGCATGGGGCGCCTTGAACTTGCCCGGATGCTTCGCAATATCATCCTTGATCGCAGATCCATCGCCCATCTGCGCCACGATTTTATCTTTCGCATCGATCACCGTTACACGCGAACCAAGCTCAGGCACATAAAGATGCCCATCGTGTTGGTAGAAGCAGCAGGGTGTGCGAACCCCCTCAACCGTTCGCTTGTATTCCATCCCGAGGGAAAATACCTCTAGGCGGTTGTTGCCACGGTCTGCAATGTAAAGCTCGGGTTCCTTGTTAAGAGTGCTAACCCAAACACCATGGCAGGTGTTGAATTTGCCGTGGTCTTTTCCAGAGCCACCGATGGTCTTCAAATGCTTGAAGTTCTTGTCGAATTGGAAAACCTTCTGGCTGCCATAACCATCCACGATGTAGATGTCGCCATTGGGAGAAACAGCAACATCGGTGGGGTTTGTGAAATCCCACTTGATTGCCTTTGGTCCTTCCTGGGCGACATTGCCGATTTCAAATAAGATCTTGCCGTTCAAGTCGGTCTTGTAGATGCGGGCGCCCAGTTTGTTGCCATCTTTGCCCTTGGATGCATTTTCGGTCCAGTAAAGGAATTCGCCCTCGGGCTCCTTGCTCCAGTAAAGGCCATGGGCGGTGGCGTTAAACTGCGCCTGATCGTAACCAATGCGCGAAGAAATATCCTTGCTCCAGGTTTCAAGAAGCGTGCCCTTGATATCAAAGATTGCAACGCATGGATTGGTCGATCGCGAGGTGACAATGATGCGATCCTTGCCATCAACAACCACCGCACAACCCAGGCCGAATTTCATGCCATCGGGCAGTTTGCCCCAGGTTGGGTCGACTTCCAACTTGAGGGAATTCTTGGGCTCATCCTTGTCGAGTGCAAAAAGGCCGGAGGTGGTAAGGGTGAAGGCTGCGCCTGCAGCGAGGAAATCCCTGCGGGTCTTGCGTACGGGGAAAAGATATTCATTGGAAAGCATGGTCGTTTGATCCTTTAAAACAGAGGTAAAAACAAGAGGTTGAATTAAACTTTCTTAAGCATGCTGACACGGCCGGTCGCGACCCACTCAGCAACATAGATATTACCCTTGGCATCGAAGCAGGCATCGTGGGGATGAACAAACTTCCCTGCGATCCATTTTTTGCTATCGCCCCGAATCGCGCCGCCATCCTTGCCCGTCACCCTTTCTTTATCATCCCCAAGCACCGCCACCACTTCGTTCTTTTCATTAAGAAGGGTGACCCGGGCTTGAAGTTCGGGGATCAAAAGCAGATTTTTATGGGTGTCAGCATTTGCAGGAAGGCCAAAGCCCTTGATGGTCTCGAGGTATTTGCCATCCATGGTGAAATATTGCAGGGTGTGGTTCGCCCGATCGCAGACAACGATCGAAGGCTTTCTGCCCGGGCGGTTATCAACCCAGATGCCATGGGGCGTGTTGAACTTCCCTTCGCCATTTCCCGCACCACCAAAGAATGATTTCCAGTTGCCATCCTTATCATAACGATGGGCTGCGAATGCGCCATAACCATCCACGAGCAGGAAGCCACCATCCTCAAGGAAGGCGAAATTGGTGGGCATGAAGCGATCCCTGCCCCAAACCTTCATGGGCTTCTTATCTTCATCCTTGGCATAAAGGCCTGAATCCATGGGCGCATATTTCTGCCAAACGGTTTCTCCGGTAAGGCTCATCTTTGCGAAAGACTTCACTTGTTGATAGGCGCAAACATAAAGGTATTCCTGGC
>RFZJ01000107.1 GCA_009920765.1 Planctomycetota bacterium
CACTCCACCATCGATGTCAGCTAATTGGGAGTTATTTGTTAGACTGGCATATGAAATTTCATATTCGCTATCTTCTAAAGCACCCACCAAGTTATTCACCCGGTATAATTCAGGTTCATCATTCTGACCATCTATCGTAAAAACCGCATTGGTCAATGCTGTCAATTGACCATCAGTGACCTGCACGGGGATGGTTTCCGTTACGGTCTGGCCCTGCCTGAGCCGACTGGTAAGATTTGATTGCTGGTTTAAATAATAAGTTAAAACATTGGTGGAAGGCCTTAGAATGGCGTAACCATAGGTCAAATTTTTTGTAACCGTGACCCCATTGTCTGATGATGTCCATCCATTGGCAGCAAAATACTGTTCATCGTACTGAACAAAATTTTCAGGATCTGACTTTGTGATGGTTACAAAAGATTCGGATACTCCCCAATTTCTAGTGAACTGGTAATCCAAAAGTGTGACATTAGGCTGGGATGCGGAAACATTTGGCGCATCGTTTACTGCGTTTACATCCACTGTTACAGTTGCAATATTAGAAAAGGTTATGCCATCACTAGTTTTATAAGAAAAGGTATCCGTTCCATTAAAGTTTGCATTTGGGGTATAAGTAAATTTACCATCCGAGTTGAGTACCACCGAACCATTGGAAGGATTGGTTACAATAACTGCGGTGAGTGAATTACCTTCTGCATCCGAATCGTTTAAAAGCAAACCTTGGCCAGTCGCTACTGATGTTCTAAACCATAGATCGCCACTATTACCACCAGAATGATAAAACCTACCATTCGCATAGGAATTTGTATTACTTGAACCAACAAGGCCCCTATTCGAACTACTTAGAACCTTAAAGGTATAAACACCACCTGAAAATATGGCGACAGGTTGCGAGAACGTGTATGTCTGAATATATCCGTTCAATGTGAAGTTATAACTATTGGTTTCAGATATTGTTACCTCACCAAGGGCAACACCACCAATTCCATCACCAGCATAAACAGTAAGTGTAACCTGCTGTGGATTGGATGCTCCGCCATTCTGCATTAAATCAATACTAGTTAAAAATCCTGTCTGCCCAGCAGTAAATGTTTGATAACCATTATACGGTAAACCTGTGTTCCAAGTGGTTTGTTGCTGATCAACCACTGGGGAACCAAGGCTTACCACCAAAGGCGTGTCTTCAGTGGTTGTATAAGTATCAGCATTTGCAACTGGTGCATCATTAACCGCAGTAACATTCACAGTCACGGTTGCTGCAGCGCTGTTAACCGTACCATCGTTTACTACAAACGAAACAGTACGACTGGTTGTATCAGGTGTATCCGAGGTATTGATGTAGGTAACAGACCGCAAGGCCGCCTGCCATTGTGCCAGGGTTGCGGTTGCACCTGCTGATGTTAATTTAAGCGCTCCTGTTGCAGAATTATAGGCACTTGTAATGTTTCCATAGATTGCGGGATTAGCAACAAAGCTTAAAACATCTTCACTGGTTTTCAGGCCAGAGGTTATGGTTACAACTGCAGATGCAAGGGTGGAATTATCAACATCAGAAAGGGTCAAAGAACCTGCAAGAACCGATGGAGTTTGCTCCAATGCGGTTACAGGCGCGACATTATTTGAAATAACAAGGTTATCAATACTATGCTTGTTATTTGCGCCTCCACAACGACTCGCAAAACCAAACTTCCAACTGGATTTATCGGCATTGCCATAGTTTGCGCCCAAATCCAAGTTATTTATCACCACCACACCACCAACAGAAACTGAAAGCCTGTTGGAACCATCAACATTAATGATAATTTGTTTATAATTAGGCCCTATAAGGGTGACATAGGCAGTTTGAAGAACTGTACCATTAAGTTTTATTTCTACCCTTTGGGTGCCATATTCAATTAATGAAACAACTAATCCGGTGTTGGTCATCCCCCATTCACCGCCATTAGGTGAATCTATAACACCGTAGTTAAAACTGGTTCCATCGGCTCCGTTACCATCTGCTACGCGGTAATCAAATTGGGCTGAAAAAGTGGTGGAATTAGATGCCAAGGTATTAAACAACAAGTAACCATATTGACCACTTAATGCGGGAGTTAAAACACATTCACCATTGGAAATTACAGCGCTCCCAGAAAGGGTTGCATTGGCAGGGGCAGTAGTAAAATCCGTAGAGATATAATTAACAGATGTAGCTAAGCCACCAATTACTGGTGGGTCATTTACAGGAGCAATATCCATGCTCACAGTGGTTGCTGGGGAAGAAGATGCAGAGCCATCCGATGCGGTTACCGTAAAGGTTTTGATTCCATTTTCGTTAGCTGCAGGAACATACGTTAAATTGCCAAGATTAGCCGCAGTAATCACCTGACCCACAGAAACACTAACGCCTGAAAGCTTCAAGACTCCGGTTGCAGGAAGAGTTACAACGGTGATGCTTACCAGGGGATTATTTTCAGCATCGGAATAGGCAGGGGTTATCGAATCAAAAGAGATTGCGCCTATGCCGGCATTACCTCGGGGCCCGCCTTTAGCATAGATGGAATAGGTTTGGCCAGCGATGCCACCAGTAATATCAAAGAATACCCAATCAGGGTTGCCGTTGTATACCCCTCCATTGGTTTGCAATTCGGTGGTCATGCCGCTATCAAGTGATCCACAAACAATCTGATAGCCGCTGGCCCCATATTCGCCAGATAAATCTGTATTACCAGTCATTATTCCAACACGAATCGTGCCGGGAACAACCCCAGTAAGAGTAAAAGAAACGACAGAATTTGAGGATTTGATCCCATAACCAGGGAATTGACCGTTTGTAGTGCCAGAATAAATAAGCGATGGTGATGCCCCCGGCGTAGTTAACGGGTTATCCACCAAAGCATAACTATAATTTGGCAACCACCAACCATTGCTACCAAGAACATTATTCCCATCAATATCATAAGTTTTAGGTGTGGATGCGGTTCTCCAAGCTGCTCCCATATCTGCTTGAAGTCCAACATAAGCTATGCCGGGGGAGGCAACGGTTCCACCGGTGAAATCTGCAGCGCTGAATGTAACGGTATTATCTTCGGTACCACCTACAGAAATAGCAGCAAGCGTTGGCGCATCATTGATTGGTGTCACAGTGTTGGCGAGACTGACTGCGGTGGCAGAATAAACAGTAGCTCCGCCTACGCCCGATAAATTAACCGGTGCACCACTGATAATCGCAGATCCGCCTGTTTCAATCAGGTTAGCTGAAAGTGCAGTTGCCTGCCCGTTGTAATTAGCAGCCGGAACAAACCTAAGGGAATCAGTTGCCTTAAGGGTTATTGCATCAGAAATTGTTGCTGTTGCCAGATTTAACCAAGTGGTGGCATCTGTAGAATATTGCCAGTTACCCTTGTATGCATCCACCGTGTATGAAGAAATAGCAATGCCCGCAAATGTATTGCTAGTACTGTAACCGCTTGCAGAAGCACCTACTTTGAAATTATCAATGCCCCAAGATTCATCCCCTGCAGCTTGGTCTAATGTTGAGTTAAGTCGAAGAGTAAGATTGGTTAATCCAGCAGGAACATTAAGGGTAACATAAAATTTCTGATCATCCCAGCCAGCCCCAGCTAAATTGGCACCGTAGTCTGTTGGGAGCATTGTCCAAGAGTAGCCATTGGCCGAACCTGATAAAGTTGTTGTAATCCTCTGATTGCAATAAAACTGTTGATTGATGATAAGAACATCATTCGCATAAAGCCTGAAAAATTCACCGTCCCAGGAATCGATACGCAAAAAATCAAAATTGATCGTGGACGAATTACCACCCAAGGCAAAAGTTTTACTAATTTCCGTATTCGCACCAAACCTGCCCAAGAAACTGCCCCAAGCTGTGGAACTATCGAGGGTAGCGTTGGACCAACCACCCGTTGAAACAGCAAAGGTTTCTGTGACAGGCCCCTGTCCATCAGCAGAGTCTGAAAACAGAGATCCAAAAAGATTCTGAATGGTTGCGCCAGAAGAATTCACAGTGTCTTCGTTAATAGCTGCAAGTGTAACACTGGAAGAAGATGCAACCGGCGCATCATTTACCGCAGTGATATTCACAGTTACGGTTGCTGCAGCACTATCCAAACTTCCATCATTCACCTTGAAGCTAAAGCTATCTGAACCATTCGCATTGGCATTGGGCACATAAGTGAATGCGCCTGTTGCTGGGTTCGTAATCGTGACCACACCTTTGGTTGCAGGCGACACCACGGAGTAAATCAAAACGTTTCCATCAACATCCGAACCGGTTAGTGCTCCCGTGTAGGTCGTGTCTTCGGTCGCTGTGATTGTCTGCGCATTGGAAATTGGCGCATCATTCACCGGTGTTATGTTCACACTGACGGTTGCAGCAGCACTATCAACAACCCCATCATTAACCTTGAAAGTAAATGTATCTACACCATTCGCATTTGCATTCGGCACATATGTAAATGCACCTGTTGCTGTGTTTATAATCTTGACCACACCCTTAGAAGCCCCTGCAACAATTGAGTAATCCAGGTTATTACCATTGGCACTTGAGCCGGTAAGTGTACCGGTGTAAGTGATATCCTCATTCGGGGTAATAGACTGTGGGTTAGCTACCGGAGCAGGAATGGCAGAAACCTGCATACCAAGAGCGGGTATGAATAGGTTTTGCCATTGAGGTGTGGCGTCATAATTAAACTTTGCGGCGGTAGTAGGATTCGCCACATAGGGATTGGCCCCGCTTCCACCACACCCCCAATACATACCACTACCAACAACGCCAGTGTCGCTTTCAACCACCATCCAGTAGGCTGTGCCGGGCGTTAGGCGAATGTTAAGACCGCTGAAAACGGCAGGAGTAATCGTTCCCGAAGGATAATAAATATCTAATATGTTCCGGGTGCCCACGGTGGCAACGCTGGACCCTACATTCCCGGAATTATCAGAATAGATTTTTACAGTGTAGGTACCGGAATTCGGGAGATCAGTCCAGATATTAAGTTTTATATCGGTGATCACTGAAGAATCAGACTGGGTCAGGAACCGCTGGGCATACTTTTCACTGTTGTAACTGAAGGCCAACGAATTATAAAAACCATACCCAAAGGTGCTTGTCTGCGGTATGTTGTATAGAAACTTGTTAATTGATTCGAGCGCCCCGATGCTGGGAGCAGTGGCAGAACGGACAACGCCTCGCTGGTCTAGTCTGTTTATGGGCGAGGCATTGCTTATGGTTGAGTTGCCCGCGCCGATGGCGATGCTGCCAGCACCCAAGGCCATGGTAAAGGTAGACCCACCGTTGTTTTGCAGAGCTCCAAGATTGGGATCGCCGGTGAGTTCACTGGTTCCCGGCAACGAACCATCCTCGACAAGGTTACTAGCATTAGTTCCTATACTGCCAACACAGTAGACATCACCACTTGTGCTATTGGCGATGATGGTGTTGGAAATATTAAGAGTGCCACTGCCGATATGAACGCCACCACCACTGACTGATGCCGAATTATTTGAGATGGTGGAATTAAATATCGTAAAGGTGCCATTTGCATTGTTAAAGATACCACCACCGCCAGCAGCCTTATTACCGAACAAAGTAGAATTGGAAAGAGTTACCGCGCCCCCAGTATTGCTTATACCACCACCACTGCTTGTTGTAGCGCTATTACTAGAGATGGTAGAATTTGAAATGCTAGAATTAGCGATGCCACCGTAATTCCATATCGCACCACCGTTCTGGCTGGTCGTTGAATTATTCGAAAACGTGGAATTTGAAACGTTGAGATTGCCAGTGTTGAATATCCCACCGCCACCGGCTGCAGTATTACCCGTGACCAAGGAATTAGAGACGGCAAGACTGCCAGCGTTATTAAAAGCGCCGCCATTGTTATTAGTTTGCACTCCAGAAACAGTAACGCCCGAAATCGCAAGATTGCCACCCGAAGCAATATTAAAAACACCAAAATTGCGATTTACATCACCATTATTGCCACTAATGATCAAAGAAGAAGCTCCAGGCCCTGTAATCGTAAGGGTTCCCGCACTTGTAGTTGTTGCGATAGTTGGAAGGCTAGACCCTAAAGTAATCGTATTAGCGCCATTCGTAAACAGCGAGGAAGCAAAAATAATCTCATCGTTTGCACTGGTTGCGTTGGCATCGGCAATCGCCTGCCTTAATGAACCCGCCCCTGCATCTGCAGTCGTGGTAACGGTAAATTGAACAAGAGCAACATTGGCGCTATCGTAATCAATTGCGCTAGCAATAAGAGAATTTGAAACTTGCCCGACTTGAAATTCAAGAACTTCATCGCCACCTTTGCCGGTTAAGTTGCTACTTGCCGCAATATCGGCTTGGGTAATGCTTGCGAACTGCTGCACAAACGCTTTACCTGCATCGGTATTTGCAACCGAACAGCCATAAAGAAGAATATCCCCGTCAGCAGTTAGGGATTTGCCCCATGATGCAACCTGAGTTGCACTGGAATTTAAATAAGTGGAATCAAAAGCCTTATTTCCAAACCATAAAACACCATCGCTACCGTGGCTAATAATCCTAAGCACTGGCACATTGGCAAGGCCTTCAAGCGCAGTGGTAATCTGGCTTACTACATCGAGATTGCCATCGATCAAAACAATCAAAGAGCCTTTTAATTCTTCAGCGGGAATGGTAGCAAAAAGGGAGGAATCAATGATGACCACACCTTTGGATGCAGCGGCCTGCAAAGCAAGAGCATCGAGCTTGTTTAATGATTGAAAAGTTGAATCGGGGAAGTCAGGGGAATTATTGGAGCAAAAATAAACTTGGTTAGCACGGTAGTCGGCCGAGTTTTGCAGAAGTCGAATGTCATCAACAATTGCGATTGAGTTTGCAACACAATGAAAACCAGTAGAATCTTTGCCAAAATCATGAAAGCCAGTGAAAGAATTTGCATCCGGAGTAAGTCTAATTTCAAGTGGCTCAACTGAAAGTCGCCCAGGTCTAGGATGCTTTGATTTGAATAAAGATTCAAAATCGAAAACCGATTTGAACCATTGTTGCAATTTAAACTTATTCACGAGAACCTACTTTTCAAATAATTTCTAAACATGAAGAAAAAAGCAACATTTGCGCAATCAAAAAAATTAAGATAGAACCAAATAAAATAATACCCTTTTATCGTCAAAAAAGCGAAGCCAAAAGCCAAATTCCTGTAAAAACATAGCATTTGACTCCATCAAAATCTAATCAACTAAAAACAACTAAAGACGTAATTCAATCTCTTACGCATAGGGACATAAAAAAGATCAAACTAAATTAAAAAATAATCACAAACCCAAAAAAAGCTAACCCGCTAAAAGCCAGAAAAGACCCAATCGATTCTAGAAAGTAGGTTAAATTTTAAGAATTGGCAAATAAAGCGTAAAAAATGATAAGAAATGATAAAAAAACACCTTCCCCAACCAAGAAGTGAACAAACGAACACCAAAAATTCGAATAGGTTTACGAAATCAATGACTGGTAATTTTAAGAAATGCCCTCTATTTTCGAATTAGACAATTAAAAATTCTATTTTTTAAAGAAATCTCGCCAAAACCCGATTTACCCCCAAGCAACCCACTCAACCCATTTTTAGAAAACCTTGCGCTTTAGAGTTATTTAACAAATCGATAATTTTTTCCCTAACAGCGTTTTTTTTGAGGGATTCATGACAAAAAACGGCTTTGACTTTGGCAATCCCCTTGCCCCTAAAATTTACCCAGCAAACTCAATATTTATCAGCTGCATTAAAATTCATCGACCCCTAAAATTCAAAAACAAAGTGAAGTTTAGATTCTTAACCCTGCACAATCGCATAAAATCATACCACAATTCTCCTTAAATACCAAGCAAATCACAAGGAGCATATGCACCAAAAACTTCTTACCAAAATCAGAATTCCGTTATGATTTTCCTTTGGAAAATCAAAGCCCTCCTACTGCAAAGCCCCAAGGTTGCAAGAAGAAATATTCCTGATTTTTCGATACTCTTGACTTGATTGCAATCATAAATTCACAGATGGGTTTTCATGGATACTAATCAACATCCAAATCAGGGGTGCCAATATCCTTTAAGCTACCATGCAAGTATTCTCTGGCAATTTCGGCAACCATTTCGAAGCGCACCTTGATCTGCCTGATATGTTTTCGGACATGTTTTCAATATCTAGGAAAGAATTATGGACGCCATTCATTGAACGAATTAATTCATCAAGTTTGAGTTGAAGCGAAGCACTATCGCAATTTTGCGTGTTTAGCACCAGAAAAGCCACAAGAAACGTAACAAGGTTCGTACCTGTATTAATCACAAGTTGCCAAGTGTCACTGAATTTAAAAAACGAACCTGTAAGGGCCCAAAGTAAAATGATAAATACAGCAGATGCAAATGTAATGGGGCCCCACTGCTGACGAAGTCCATTTGGCAAAGTGCGGAAAAAGGGAAGTACGATTAACCAAGAGTTCTTGTCTTTTGACGGTATTTAAAATTTGAGAACAAACAACACCCCTAAAAGCAAAGCTTAGTTTAAACATTGAAAACTATTTAGATATTGATATTCACATAGTTTACTATTATATTTCAAGGTAAAAACACAACCCAAACCCTAAAAAAATTAATCGAAGTTGGCAAATCAGCTTTCCGATTTCGGACTGCGTTGATCCAATTCGCCTGCAATCCTACCCATGACTTTATCCTTTAGTGTCCAGTTCCTGATGACTGGATAAAGGGTAAGCAGACAAACCATTTTTTCACGAAACCCCCTTTTCCACTGGAGATCCAGTTCCTCTACATAACGAATCGCATTCTTAAATGAATCTTCAACCAAGGATTGCCGGTCAGAGTATTCCTGAAACAAAGGAAACAAATCAACGACAAGTTGCATGACCAAGGGGAATAATTCATCGGCTTTTTTTCGGTTGATCGGATTGGTGACGGGCGATCCCTGAGGGCGATTTTTTCGGGTTGAATTTACCCACTCCATGATTCCCATAACCACGCAAAGGTTTATAACCGTATCCGGGTGGGATTTCGCAGAAGGAATAAAATCCCAATGTTGGGCGACAATCCCCATCGTATTTAAACAGCTAATGCCAAATTCGGGGTAATCTAATTCCATGCCTGTTACTTCACGAATAACCGCCAGGGATCTACGAAGGAAAAAAGTGGTGGCAACATGGCCGCTGATTGGATTTTTAAATTTAACATTATCATCAAGATTCCAAGCCATAAGTCCCTCAAAAATTCCACAAGAAAGAATGTATGATACCCGCAATGAAAACATTATCCATCATAGCAGCCATAAATCATTTTCGATGGGTAATGAGAAATAAATTAATATTACAAGTAAGCTTGGCTTGGTTATTAAATAATTCCTATCAATTGTTTAACTTGAAAATATGGAAATGAAGTTAAAGCGTAAATAAATTTGATTGAGGACATTTATGAAATTATTAAAACCAAAAGTTGCAATCATTGGCGCAGGAATCGCAGGGCTAAGCTGCGCCAATCACCTTGCCAAACAAGGTAGGCAGGCAACTGTGTTTGAAAAAAGCAAAGGTGTAGGAGGAAGAACTTCAACCCGCCGTGTCGAACCCAATTTATCCTTCGACCACGGGGCCCAATACTTTACAGCACGCAATCCCATCCTGCAAAGCTTGGTAAAAGTTTGGGAAACCAATGGCATCGTTTCGGAATGGAAAGGTAGAATTGTAAAGATTAACAACAAGGAAATTTCAAACACGGAAGTCATTCCTAGATATGTGGGCACACCCGGTATGACTGCAATGGCTGCAGAACTTGCAAAAAATACAGAAATCAAGAAAGAAACAAAAATCATGGAAGTTAAGCATTCATCAAACCAATGGATGCTTCGGGATGAAGCAGGGATTTCCCACAACGGTTTTGACGCATTGATCGTGGCATTACCAGCACCCCAAACTGCAGAATTACTATTTAACCAACCTGTTGGGAAAATTGCGGCCTCAACGCCGATGGCACCTTGCTGGGCAGTGCTTGTAGGATTTGAGAAGAAAATCGAGGTGCCTTGGGACGGGGCGTTCATCCATGACTCAGCACTTTCATGGGTAGCCAGAAATAGTTCAAAGCCTGGTCGTGATGCAACAAAAGACTGCTGGGTACTTCATGCAAATGCTGAATGGTCAGCCAAAAATCTTGAAGATTCCCCAGAATCAGTAATTTCCAATCTTTTAGAATCTTTTACAAATGCCATAAGAAGGAACATTCCTACCCCATATTACAAAACAGCCCACCGCTGGAAATACAGCATAGGCAGTAGTTTTATAAATCAAACTGAATTACATGATGAATCAATTGGTTTGGCAATTTGTGGTGACTGGATGAATGGCGGACGAATTGAAGGTGCATTTTTGTCAGGAATAACTGCAGCAGAATGTATTCTAAAAAAAACAATCCAATGAGATGGCAAGGATTACTTTTTAAGATCAAAAAAAATCGGGGGGTTGAAACCTTCCTTGATTTCTGCGCTGAGTTCACTGGTTGAAGTTTTGAAATACTTTTCAGGCAACGGAGATTTTTTCACATCGTTTGGCTTCCTGGGGTTTTTTCCAACAAGGGGAATTTCATCGGCAGACATGAGCATCGCTTCTGGGGAGATTGCAACTTTGTAGGAACCAACTACAAGGCCAGCACCTTGATGAGATGCCAATTTAAAAGAGCCATCCGATTTTATTTGCCCGGTGAGTGCAACACCTTTGTTTTGGTTCTCAAAATAAATAGTACCTTCAGTAAGGGGAATACCATCCACAGCAACTTTTCCGGTAACAGTTCCACGGGGTTCTTCTGAAGCGCAACCAAAAAAGGCAATAAAAAAAATTACTGCAAACAGGCGAAACATGAAAAACTCCAGATTGGCATTAGTAATCAGTGCTGATTTTACCATCATCAATATTGGATAAATTATAAAGAGTTTGAAGGGAGAGTCCGTCCGTTAGAAAGCGTACACCACCATCCATAAAAACGGCGTTAATTCCGCCGGAATGAACAGATTGCAAGGGACGGTTTTGGCCGTAAAAAACCTCGCTTACCCCTTTGTTTTCCCAAGTCTTATCATTGATCCTGTATCTAACAGAGGTGATATTCCAATGTCGATTTTCCAAAGCCGGCCCGGGTCCCATGGCCAAACTATGGCCGAAATCACTTCTACAATCAATCTTGGCCTTGTTGAGATCAACGCAAAAGTCGGACTGTTCCGCAACCCCAATGGTTGAAGAAGTACCATCCTTGATATCAATAAGCTTTTTGTTTTCATGGGAAATAAGCGCCCCGCCCCGGGAAATTTTACCCTTGCCATAATGCGCATAAGTTTCACCATCACGATCAAGCATGGAATAGTGGTCAACCGCCCCTGAAATACCAGTATAAGTAGGCGACATCACCCCTTGGCCAGGCGTTGAGCCAACAAGCACAAACTTTGGCAAAGGGGATGAAGGACAAAGCAAGGTCGATATTACTTTATCACTAAGAACTGCCCCATTTGCAACATTCCTGCCTGTATATACCAAGCCGGTATTACTATCGGTAGCACCAGTCAAATCCAATTTTTTGTAAAGGTTGTCTTGTTCAAGAAATGGCAGCAGTAAAATCCAAAAAGAATGCCCATATCCACCAGCCGGAGACTGGGTACCACCTTTGGGAAGGGCGCCACCGGTTTCATGGTAATTGTGAAGGGCCAATCCAATCTGCTTTAGATTATTTTGACATTTCATGCGCGCAGCAGCCTCACGCACTTTTTGAACTGCAGGCAAAAGCAATCCAATAAGAATAGCTATGATTGCTATTACAACCAGCAGTTCTATTAGAGTAAATCCTGACGAATGATGCCTATGAGAATATTTCATACAGCCCCCTTCATAAGCAATAATTTCAATTATTAAGTACAAATTGTCAATTAAATAACAATTTATAAAGAAACAAATGAACTCTTTCATTAAATTCGACACCTAGATATCACTTCAAACACAACCCTTAACATAAAATTTTTGATAATAGTTGAAATTTCAAACTCCCCCCCCGATCAATTTTCAATTGCAGTAAGTTCAAATTTTTACAGCAACAATTAAAACTTTTGCGATTTTAATCGCAAGACTTTCAAAAAAACGACTTTCTTTTACGGAAATGCAATTAACTGCAATAGATGATGGGATAAATGAAATGAAACTATTAAACCCAACAAAATTGTTCTTAAGCACTTTAGTGCAATCGCTTGGTATTATGCTTGCACTTACTAGCCAAGTTTCGGGTGATTCAAACAATCCCAAAAGAACCAGGCAATCTCAAACCAATCCTAAAAGTTCAGCAGTAGAACCAGTAAAAATTCGCCCCACGATTTCAGAAAATACAAAACCCAGC
>RFZJ01000108.1 GCA_009920765.1 Planctomycetota bacterium
CAAAGGAAAAATAAAAGAAGGATATGTGCAGGTATTTATAAGCGACCCAGATGGCCACATGGTGGAACTGTGCTCGGTAGCGAAATAGTCATATCCATCAAAGGAAAAATAAAAGAAGGATATGTGCAGGTATTTATAAGCGACCCAGATGGCCACATGGTGGAACTGTGCTCGGTAGCGAAATAGTCATATCTTCTTAAGCAGTAATTATTAAACAGAATATTAAAAGCCCATGGACTGCGTTCCATGGGTGATCTGTTTTGAATGATGAATGATTGGTTGGCTTTTCTACATGAAGAGGAGATGTTTGTTAAGTCTTTGGGTTGATCGCCAAGATTAGCTGTTTGATAAAGACATGTGTTATCAGGCAATTAATTCGTCGATCACGGTTGCATCTGTAACGGTGGCCCGCTCTTCTCTTCCATTGTGTTTGTAAGTCAGTAAGTCATTTTCTAGGCCTGCGATGCGCAGGATGGTGGCATGAATATCTTTGATTGGGGCTGGGCGATCAACCGCATATAGACCAATTTCGTCGGTGCTGCCTACAATTGTTCCCGCTTTTACTCCGCCTCCTGCAAACCACATGGAGAACCCCCATGGGTTATGATCACGACCATCACCACTTTCGCTCATGGGTGTACGGCCAAACTCGCCCCCCCAGATAACCAGAGTCTCTTCTAGCAAGCCCCTGCGTTTTAAATCAGTAAGAAATGCAGCGACAGGTTGATCGGTTTCTTTGCAAAGATTTGAATGATTACCCTCGAGGTCGGAATGGGCATCCCATGCACTACCACTGCCAAGATATACCTGAATGAATCTTACGCCCCGCTCGACAAGCCTTCTTGCCATCAGGCAGGCACGCGCAGCAGCTTTGGTGGTTTCGTTTTCGATGCCATAAAGGTTGAGAGTTTCAAGGGTTTCGTTGGAAAGATTGTTGACATCAGGGATGCTGGTTTGCATTTTCCAGGCGAGTTCGTAGCTTGCGATTCGAGCATCAAGCCTATCCGTGGGAGAGGATTGGCTTTTGTGCCTTTCATTCATCCAGTTTAAATAGTCGAGTTTTCTTCGTTGCCTGATGGAAGTGATCTGAGGCGGTGGAGCGTGGAAAAGAACAGGTTCGGGGCCTTCAAGAAAGCGAGTGCCCTGATAGGTTGCAGGAATAAAACCGCTACCCCAGTTGCGACTGCCTCCTGGCACATCGCCTCTGCGGTCGGAAAGGACCACAAACGATGGAAGATTGTCGCAATCGTTACCCAAACCATAAACTGACCACGCACCTAGAGAAGGTCTTCCAGGCAGCGTGCTGCAAGTATTCATATGTGAGACGCCAGCGACATGAGTTAACCCTTCACCAACACAGGAGCGTAAGACAGCGATATCATCAGCATGACGGGAGAGGTAGGGAAGCCAATCGCTTAGGGGGATACCAGATTTTCCATGGCGTTTGAAAGTTCGTTTGGAAGCCATCAGTGGGGTGTTTGCGGTGACCCCCATTGCGGTCTGGGGTTTGGCAAAGGTTGGAGGCAGAGGAGAGCCTGCGAGTTTTTGCAAGGCGGGTTTTGGGTCTAAAAGGTCAATATGGCTTGGCCCGCCATCGAGAAAAAACCAAACGATGCTACGCACTTTGGAAGGGTGATGGCGAAGGGGGTCGTCCGAAAGATTGGAAGCTTGTGCATTGCGTGCCAGCATGGAACCCAAAGCTAGAGAACCAAAGCCACTGCCCATGGTTTGAATAAATTGTCTGCGAGATTGTGGAATCATTCAAGCTCCAAAAATTCGCTTGTATTCAACAAGGCGTGAAGGAGATCTGCAAGCCTTTCAAGAGGGTCGATGGCTGCAGAAGTTACTTCAATAAAAACTTTGGATTGTTCTAATTCTTTAGAGTCGGGGTATCTTTTAAGGATTGCAAGAAAACCAGCTTTAATTTGCTGGTTGGTGTTATTGCCTTCTTTCTGCAGTATGCTTGCAGCCAGATTATGGGAATGGTCGATGATTTCTGGATCATTCAACAGTGCAAGTGCCTGTATGGCTGTTACTGTGTCATTTCGGTTTGCACAACTAAGGTTACGATCGGGAAAATCGAAGGCTTCAAGCGATGGGTTTGGCATGTTCCGTCTTTGGATCAAATAGATGGAACGTTTTTTTGAAGCCGATATAGCTTCATCTTTTGTCCAGGCATACCGGCTGTTGGCAAGTGAGGCTGGCAAGGCAAAACGTACCACCCCTTCGTGCATACCGGTATTTAAGGTGCCCGCAGCGTGCAAGATGGCATCTCGAACCTGCTCTGCGGAAAGCCTGCGGACTTCTGCGTGCCATACCAAATGATTTTCCGGATCGATCTGATTGCCTTTCTTTAGAACCTCCTGGTCGGTGATTTTGCTGGCAAGCTTATAGGGGCTGCTGTTGACGATCAAGCGGTGGATGGATTTGAGACTGTACTGGTTGCGAATGAGATCAGATGCGAGCCAGTCGAGGATTTCGGGTTGATGGTAAGGTTCGCTGGCCTTGCCAAAATCGCTGGAGTTTGCAACCAGTCCGGTGCCAAAATAACCCTGCCAGATACGGTTGACAATTACCCTGCTGGTAAGTGGGTTATCTGTTTGTGTGAGCCATTTTGCAAGGGCGGTTCTTCTTCCCGAACTATTCGACAATGCAGATATACGAGGTTGTTCTTTTTCGAGCCATAAGGGAAAGCCAGGTTGCACCTCTTCCTTGGGTTTACGCACATCGCCTTGTGCCAGTCGGAATGTTGCAGGTGCATTTGCATTTTTTTCCATTACACCCATGTAGGCTTCTTGGACGGGTAATTCTTTTGCAAGGTTTGCAAGGTTTTCAAATGTTTTATCGTAAATGGCGCGCTGTTCTGGCTTCAATCTTCGGTAAAGTTTTGCTTTTCTTCGATCGATTTGCTTGCTTGCAAGTGTTGCCAATTGTGATTGCGTAACCGTGCGTTTTTCTGCAGGAGTTTTTAATGCTATCTGGGTTTGTGGATCTAACGCTACAACGATTTCTTCAAATAAATCTTTTTCATGATCCCGCATCATCAGTTCGAGATCATTCCGCATCGACTTCGATCGTTCCATCAGGGCTTTTTGATTAGGGTTCATCGAAATGGGGGCTAGCGGGATTGCATCCGGATAAAGAATACCGCTGAAAAATGCCTGAAACTGAAAGTATTCTTCCTGGCGGATGGGATCAAATTTGTGGTGATGGCATCGGGCACAGCCTAGTGTTAAACCCATAAATGCCTGCGCTGTTACATCAGTGACATCGTTTAAAATATCCTGTCGAATCTGGGTGTAATCAGCACCATTTGATTCTTCAGGTGCCAATCTTAAAAAACCTGTGGCAATTCGTCCTTCTTTACTTTCAGGTACAAGTTCATCTCCAGCTATCTGCCAACTGATAAATTTATCGTAGGGAAGATCATCGTTTAAAGATTGAATCACCCAGTTGCGGTATTTCCAAGCATCAGGTCTGATGCGGTCAATTTTAAATCCTTCAGAGTCGCTGTACCTTACCAGATCCAGCCATTGCTGACCCCAATGCTCCCCAAAAGCAGGTGATGCCAATAACTTCTCCACTATTTTTTCATAGGCATCGGGCGAAGCATCATTTAAAAAGTTTTGCACATCTTCGGCTTTTGGCGGCAAGCCCGTCATATCCATGTATAATCTGCGCAACAAGGTTTGGCGGTTTGCTTCCTGTGCCGGTGTGATCCCGGCTTTATTGAGGGAAGCTTTCCAGAAGGCATCGATGGGGTTTGTGCCCAAGCTTGTATCTGTAGGAATTTTAGGTCTGATCAAGGCTCGATATGCGGGCGTAGTGCGTGCGGTTTCTGCAGGACTGGTATAATCCAGAATCAACAAGCTACAAATAATAAGCGGGAAAACCATAGCTTTATGGTGCTTCCCCAAGAGACTTTTCATAAAGTCCTGCGGGTTGGGTCTAGCGATAATCCTATCTACATTCTGGGCAAACCACGGATGGCGAATATGCTGCATTCTTGCAGTTGATTTATACATTTAAATTAAAGTAATTTTGAGGTCAATTCAATATCCAATGGCCTGTCTTATTAATAATTCGACAAAAAAAGAGCAAATAGGAGCGATTAAACAGGCTAAGCCCATTATTGGCACTTTTTTAGCTATTTTCGTTGCCTTATGACAAGGTACCGGAAAGTGTCCAAAAGGGTTTATTGCTAATTAAGTTGTAGTTGCGTTCTTGATAAACAGAATGTAATAGCCCAAAAAACCTAAAGTCAGAAGGGCTAGAAACCCAAAAATAATAACGGGGTTAAAGAGGCCAGACCAAGAATCTGGCGCAAAATTGTCATCCGAGGGGGCGCCATTCCTTAAATATTCCACGGCATCTCGAAGGGATTCGTCTTCCGTAAAATGCTGGGTATTAGAGTTTAAAAAATTACCATGGACACCATTGTTTCCACTTTGATTGGAAACTGTTTGCAGGCAGGATAGGTTTTCCTGCTCAATCGCTGCTATTACATCATAGTCTTTTTCATCCTGATGCAAATCATGCTCAGAAACAGAACCCTTGAAATTTGGACTGCGCTTCGCAAAAAAAGTGCGTAAACCTTTCACATTTCTGGCTTTTTTCCAAACCTTCTCAAAGTCGCAAAATACCAGATCATCAGCACGAAGCTTCCCTTTTTTTGCGAGCTTTTTTAATGCTTCACCAGAGACAATCAAAGGTTTATACCCTTCCTTGGCAATAATGTAACCATTGAATTTTTTTTCTGGATTATTCATTGTCTGTACTTCTTAAGAAACTCTCTCCTCATCATTAATTATAACATCAAGGTGGTTAAAACTTTAATTATCAGCAATTTTTAATGTTTAACATGGTTGGCAAAAGAAACAAATCTTAACGATGATAACTTATTTTCCAATTGTAACCTGCTTGATAGGCGGGTTGATTGAATATTAAAATTGAAATCAATTGGCGCAATCCCTCTTTGGGCTTTCTTTAGCGCGTTTTAAAGTCCTTGGCTTTGTTCTTGCCGGCTTTTACGGAGTAAGATTTTGCATCCTTGGCAACATTTACGACAACTGTTTCCGCAGAGCATTCTTCTCCTTCATTTGCAATAAAGCTGGGATCAGTATTTTCGCCTGGCCCTGCATTCACATTGCGATGAACCTGAAAAATTGCTTCTAATCCTGGAACGCGCCTTAGTGCTCCAGTCACCTGTGGGTGGCAACCTTTCTTCGAGCCATTGTTAAAAATAGCAACCCGGGGCTCAACCGTGTTGATCACTACTGGATTATTGCTGATCTCCAATCCATGGTGGGTGGTTTGATACACATCGATTTTGCCGATTTTATCCGTGGGATGAACCAGTTTGTATTCGACATTCCAAGTCAGGTCACCCAGGTCAAGAAATTTCCAATCGCCAAACTGTAGCAAGAATCCTAAACTCTTGGCGTTGTCAGAAGGATCTTCAGGGCGGGGTTGGTGTTGCTTTGCAATCGGGTTTTCAGGGGCGCCTGGCTTATCTTTCACAACCTGGCCGCTGGCACTCAAAATACTTAATTTTACCTTTGGAGCACCTTCCAATTGTTTAAGAGGAACTTCATCACCAGCCTTAAGGGTTTTAGATTTATCCCCACCTGCTGCTTTATATGCCTGAATAAGACTTGGAAAATTTTTTGCGTCCTCAGGAAGAGATTCAGGGATGCCTCGATCCCAGAAATGGTGGATGGGCATTAGTGAGCGTAACCTCTCAGCACCGCCGTAGTGGTCAAGATGCCAATGCGTGATGAACAAATGATCGATGGCTTTAAGGCCAGCTTTTTCGGTTGCAACCTTGTGGATTCGTTCAGCATCGCGTTTGCCTGGGTTGCCACAATCGATAAGAAGGGATTCACCTGCGGGAGTGACGATAAGAGTAGCAGCGCCCCCTTCGACATCGACAAAAAAGATGCGAAGCTCGGAAGCCATGGTGGTAGAAGTTGAAATTAAAATGAAAACAAGAGCAGCCAAGGTGTGCTTAAGCATGGTGTTCTCCGTGTGGAAATAATAGGAGTATTCTGAATGAAAGGAAGGAAAATGGGAAGTGAAATTTTGGAAAATGGGGAAGAAAGAAGTAGCAGGTGGAATCGGGCTCAAATGGTTTCTGAAGCCATTGCTTCTGCTACCACTTGCATCGGTGGGACAAATCAACACGCTGTTTGTCCAAGTGAATACGATTATCAATTACTTGCGAATGGATTTCATCTTGGTTAGTCTGTAGATCGAGATCAGAAGTTTTAAAATTCCTTTTATAATCGGAAACTAGTATGATTTCTCGAAGAACCTGCTTGGGTGCCATTCTTTCCACTATCGCTTTTTCCCCCTTTGTTATCGCTCAAGGTAATCCCAAACAAAAAAAGAAACTTGCAATCATCACGACCGAATGGCGCTTTCGTTCGCACGCCTGGCACATGGGCGAGCGCTTTTTAGGTGGATATCCTGTAAAAGGCAAATGGCATCATCCTGCTATTGATATTGTCTCGGCTTATGTGGACCAGTTTCCCAAAGGCGATCTCAGCAAAGCCAGGGCTCTTGAGTCTAACTTCAAAATCTATCCCACCATTGCTGAAACCCTGCGTTGTGGCTCGGATAAACTTGCTGTGGATGCTGTGCTGATCATCGGGGAACATGGTGATTACCCTGACAACGAGCTTGGACAGAGAAAATATCCCCGGTATGAATTCTTTAGGAAAGTGGTTGAAGTGTTCAAGGATGATGGGGTGACAACGCCCATTTTCAACGATAAACACCTTTCTTGGAATTGGGATTGGGCGAAGGAAATGGTCGACACTTCACGCAAGATGAAATTCCCACTTCTTGCGGGCTCTTCGTTACCTGTAACCTGGCGTATGCCTGCGCTTGAGATGCCAGATAATGCCCAACCAGAAGAAGTTATGTGCTTGGCAATGGGTGGGATTGATAGTTATGATTTTCATGCTTTGGAAGTGATTCAGTGCATGGCTGAAAGGCGTAAGGGTGGGGAAACCGGGGTGAAGGCCGTTCAAGCAATCCGTGGGAATGAAGTTTGGAAAAGAATGGAAGCCGGGTCTTGGGAAAAAGGTGGTTGGAACCCAAAGCTTTTCGAAGCTTGCATGAACAGATCGCAGACTCTTGCGCAAGCCCCGACTTATAGTCATCGTAAGCCTACAACCAAGCAAATTTCTGAATGGGTTAAATCACCTGTAGTTTACCGCATAGAATATTTGGATGGATTAAAAAGCACCATGTTGTTGATGAATGGTTTGGTGGGGGATTTTACTTTTGCTGCAAGTTTGAGAGATCAAATAGAGCCTCTTTCAACTTTATTTTATCTTCCTCCCAATCCTAATGTCTCGTATTCTGCAGCCTTGATGAGCAATGCGGAAGAAATGTTTATTACAGGGAAGGCACCTTATCCTGTGGAGCGAACACTTTTAACTTCAGGAATACTTGCGGCATGTCTGGGTTCCCTTGGCAATGGCCAAAAGCGGATGGAGACGCCACACTTGAAGTTAAGCTACCAGCCAGGGAAATCGACTTTCTGGAAAGAATAATTACTGGATTGATATTGATTAAAAATTGGCTCGGAGCTTGAGTTAGTCGGGGCGAATGTTGTTTATATGCGGAATTTGAAGTTGGCTGGTATTCTGGGTTTTGCTGTTTTTTTCGCTTGAGCCAACCACGGTGGTCTCCCAATTATTCATATCTAAAAAAGTTGCAAAAGGGCTTCTGCCACAAAGTAACCTGCCTAGAGAATAGCGGAATTTTTTCCATTTAGAAACAGGTTGGTGTGCGTAGAGGCGCATGGCTGTTTGGAATTTCTGATGTAATTCGGGCGTGATGATTGGGGCAGGATCTTTGAATGCGATTGCCCAGACTTGCAATGGTTTGTTGGCAGGGCCTTGAAACCCGATTATTTTTTGAGGGTATTTTTCAAGCAGATAAGTGAATGCATCGGGGGTGAAACGCCAGTAATCACTGGGATAAGAATGGCGATGCAAGAAGAACGGGCAAGAAACAAAGAATGCCCCCCCCGGCCTGAGTACCCTGTAAACTTCATCAAACCCTTTCCAGAAACAACGCACATGCTCGAAAAGATTCAGGGCGATCACGGTGCCTACGGAATTATCTTCCATCGGAAGATCTTCAACGTTTCCCAGGATGTCAACCCCGGGACCCTTGCGCATATCAAGGCCCTGATATTCGTGGTGCGGAAAGATTGCCCGTATGTTGGAATAATTTTCCTGCCCTTGTACTTGATATGCCCCTATTTCCAGCATGGTGTCAGGCAGGGAGAAGGTTTGGGCAACTGCTTGGGTTACACCATGAAGAAATTGGTTCATAATCTACTCCAGATTGAAATCAATCTTGTTGATTTGGCCCGAAAGAATTTGTTTCACTTGCCCGGAAAGATTGGGATCAGAATATTTGGATGGAAGACCCTGCGAGGCAAAGGAAACCTTGTACCAGCCTGCATAAATCGAGTCTTTTCCTGGTTGGGGCAGAACCGAGTAAGTGCCATCTGCAAAGATTTCGCCTGAGGCCATCGGGCCTACCGAACCTCGGTTCATGTCAGGGGTAAAAACGATGGTTCCACCTCTTAGCGGTTGTTTTTGAAACAGTATTCTGCCTTGGATGGAGGTGGGCACAACGGGGCCTGATGAGCAGCCCAATATTACGGTAAGCAGGCAGAAAGCAGACATTAGCTGGCGCATTCTCCCTCCTTGGAGAGTTATCTTTTGTGCAATACAGATTCCTGACATTCAACATAGTACAACAAACTTGGGAAAACAGGCAAGACAGAGTATGTTTTGACTGGCTATTTCAGACTTCGCCTTGACCCTATGATTTCACTTAGGTAGAAGCCTTCAATGTATTGATTTTTCGGGTGATTTTTAAAGACATGACCTTTACTCCGAAATCGCATGGATGCGGCTTCCATTAAGTCTTTAACAATCCCGGATCCAGGAGAAATTATCGTGAATAAGAAACTGGCATGGTTTGCTGGATGTACTACCCTTGCTATGGCTGTTTACTTTGGTACTAATTTGCTGCGCGCTCAAACTGCACCTGCAAAAGTTCCAATTCAAGGATCGGAACAACGCTCACGCATCGCTTTGTTAAACCTGCATCATGTTGTTAAAAATTATCAGAAGGCTGTTGCTCTCAACAATGAAATGAAGGAAGTGTTCACCCCCTTGCAGGTGAAGACCAAGGCCAAGACCACCCAGTTGGAAGCTTTGAACAAAGAAGGTCAGATGAAACCTGAAATGCGCGAAACTATTGAAAAGCAAATGCGTGCTCTCAAACGCGAACTCGAAGATTTATCCAACGAAGCGCAGGCCCTTATCGGCAAAAAGCAGGACGAGCAAGTTGTTTTGATTTATCGTGAAGTTCAGGAAGCAGCACAACGTGTTGCAGTTGCCCATGGCTACGACATGGTTCTTCATTACAACGACCCTACGACTTCTGCAGAATATTGGAGTGCAGGCAATATTGTCCGCAAGATGCAGGCAGGCGCTTGTATGCCAATTTACTTTGCACCTGGTATTGATATCAGTGCAGATGTGGTTAATGCTTTGAATCAAGCTTACAGCAGGGTTGCTCCACCAGCAGCTCCAGCAGGATCGGCTATCACGCCTACCTCTGCCACGACTCCCAAGTAGGAAGTGTAAAAAGCCCGGCAAAAAGGATTTTGCCGGGTTTACTTTTTCTTTCATTAGTCAAGGATGACCTACTCTTGATACCGATTTCATCACGCCAGGAAAGAACGTTGGCGAAACCAGTGGAAGTGGAAGGCATAGGTTTCATCACTGGATCGTTTGTAACGATGCGATTCTGCCCGGCCCCAGAAAACACCGGTATAGTGTTTCATCGTACCGATCTTTCTCCCAAAACATTTGTTCCTGCTCATGTTTCGAATGTGACGGGAACCAACAGGCGTACGACTCTTGGCCAAAAACCTTTTCAGGTTACCTTGGTTGAACATGTACTTGCTGCACTTGGTGGATTGAGAATTGATAATTGTATAGTGGAACTTAATGCTGGTGAACCGCCCGGCTTGGATGGTTCTGCAGGTGAGTTCGTTGATGCTTTGAAAAAAGCAGGCAGTGTTGCACAAAATTCAAAGAAAATGATTTATGGCGTTGAAAGCCCGATTATTGTTGAATCCAACGGCTCGACCCTTGCCCTTCATCCATGCGAAGGTACCGGGTTAAAGATGACCTATTTCCTTGATTACGGGAATCAATCTTCGATTCAAAAGCAAGTTCATACGCAGAATATCGAACCGGCCCTTTTCGCAAGAGAAATTTCTCGCTGCAGAACTTTTATTCTTGAAGAAGAAGTTGCAATCCTTAAAAGTCAGGGGCTTGGTTCAAGAACCACAACCCAAGATCTTGTGATATTCGGCCCCAAAGGCCCTATTGATAATCCGCTTCGCTTTGCCAACGAGCCCGCCAGACACAAAGTTTTGGATATGCTCGGAGACTTGGCATTACTGGGTGTTGATCTGTGTGGGCATGTTGTTGCCTATAGGTCGGGTCATCCCTTGAATGTGGAATTAGCCAGGACTTTATTTCAAAAATTAAAAATGAGCATGCAACCTTCCATGTTAAGAGCAGCTTAGGGGATTCCTTATTGAAAGGGTATTATGCCAGACTTGAAAATCGGTGTTATCGGAGTCGGGCATCTTGGCCAGCAGCATGCCAGGATTCTTTCCTCTCTCAAGGGTGTACAGCTTGTGGGTGTGGTAGATGCTTCCAGGCAGCAAGCCGAAAACATTGCTATGCGATATTCCACCACCCCATACACCTCGCATCTTGAATTACTGCCCAAGGTGGATGCTGCTATTATTGTAGTCCCCACCCGGTTTCATTTTGATGTTGCACGTGATTTTCTTGAAAAAGGCAAAGCCTTGCTCATTGAGAAGCCCATTACCATTGAACCGGAAAAAGCTTATCAGCTTTGTAACCTTGCAAAAAGTAAAAATACCACAATTCAAGTAGGTCACGTCGAGCGCTTTAACCCTGCTTATGAAGCCCTTTGTGATCTTCCCATGAAACCCCGCTATATTCGGGCCGAACGCCTGGGAGGATTTTCAGGGCGATCGTCTGATACTGGTGTAGTTCTCGATCTCATGGTTCACGATATTGATCTGGTTTGCTCGCTTGTGCAATCTGAAGTTAGCTCTGTTTCTGGGTTGGGTGTTGCGGTTTTGGGCGGGCATGAAGATATTGCCCAGGCAAGAATAACCTTTGCCAATGGTACCATCTGCGACCTTTCTGCAAGCAGGGCGCATCCTGAAGCTAGGCGCAGAATGGATGTATGGGGCGCTGAGGGATATGCAGGCATTGATTTCATCACCAAGAAAATCACCATGATGCAACCAAGTGATTCTTTGCGTTACCTTGCGGAATCTGCCCCAGGGAAGGTGGATGCAGCCACCTTGAACTCTTTCAAAACAGATTTATTTGCCAATCATGTTGAAACTCGAACCATGGATTGTTCACGCACCGATGGCGATCAATTGACTTGGGAACTACTTGATTTTGTGCAGGCTGTGACCTTGGGAGTTAAACCCCGCGTTGATGGTATTGCGGGGGCCCGTGCAGTTGAAATCTCCACCATGGTTCTTGATAGTATCTGCTCGCATCAGTGGGAAGGCACCTCCGGCAATGCTACCGGCCCCTGGGACCTGCCTTATTCTGAAGGCAAATTATTCCACAATCTCAATATCAGCAAGGATGCTGCAGCTTGATGCTTTAGCCTTACTTGTTTAAATATTTAAAAAAGGAAGAGGTGTTGTAATGCATCTCTTCTTTTTTTAAATCAATTGGCTAGCGTATTTCTTCTCTAACATTTATACACCGCCATTATCTATTAGGTTGGATAGTTAACTATAGTTTAAAAGTTTAGTGACCTATGGATTTGACAACAGCCAGTTGTGATTCTGCATCTTTTCTTAGTTTGCCACACACCAACGCGCATAGATCAAAAATCATCGGGTCGGCAATGGAATAGAAGATGAGGTTGCCTTGCCGTTCTCGTTTTAAAAGGCCAGAATCGTGTAAGATGCCAAGTTGTTTGGAGATGTTGGATTGCTTG
>RFZJ01000109.1 GCA_009920765.1 Planctomycetota bacterium
GAGGTCTTGCCATCAGTTTGGGTAACAAGTAAATCGACTTGGGGAGTAAGGATATCTGTATCAGTAGCACTGTTGTTTGTAGAATTGGTTTCTGTCACCCCGCCTAAGGTAGAAACTGAAACGTTGTTGGTAATGGCGCCGGTAAGTGTAGGAGAAATTGTCCCGGTAAGTGTCATGGTAACACCGTTGCCTGAACTCAAATTCAGTGCATTCCAAACGCCCGTTATGCTATTGTAAGTTCCAAAATTCGGAGAGAACACCGGATTTAGTAATCCCGCAGGAATGACATCAGCCAAGGTGAAGCTACTGATGGCGCTTGGGCCATTGTTGGTGACGATAATGGTGTAGGAGTTGGTGGTACCTGGTACTGCAGAGGTCTTGCCATCAGTTTGGGTGACAAGTAAATCGACTTGAGGGGTAAGTGTATCAGTGTCAGTAGAATTGTTGTTTGCAGAATTTATTTCTGCAACGCCATTTGGAGCAGAAACTGAAATGGTGTTTGTGATGGTACCAGTTGCAGTGGGGTCAATGGTGCCATAGAGGGTTATGGTAACGCTATTCCCAGACATAAGGCTTAGGTTATTCCAAACACCCGAGTTGCTCTCGTAGGTTCCGGAAGATGGTGTGCCAAAAGTTGCATTAAGTAAACCAGCAGGTATGACGTCATTAAGCGAGAAACTGCTGATGGTGCTGGGCCCATTGTTCGAGACGGTTATGGTATAGGTGTTGATGGTTCCTGGCACCACGGATGTTTTTCCATCAGTTTGGGTGACAAACAAATCGACCTTGGGAGTGAGTGTGTCAACATCAGTAGCACTGTTGTTTGCAGGATTGTTATCAGAAACCCCATTGGGCGTAGAGACCGAAACAGTATTTATAATTGAACCAGTAGCTGTAGGATTGATTGTGCCCGTGAGGGTTATGGTTACACTATCGCTTGTATTCAAGTTCAATCCATTCCAGATCTTGGTGGCGCTATCGTAAGCCCCTGCAGATGGGGTGCCAAACACAGCATTTAATAATTCAGCAGGAATGACATCGGTCATGGTGAAACTATTAAGTGTGCCGGGTCCATTGTTGGTGACGGTGATGGTGTAGGTCGTGTTGGTTCCAGGAACTGAGGCAGTCTTGTCATTAGTTAGAGTGACAGATAAATCGATCTGGTTTGTAAGGGAATCTATATCAGTGGAACTATTGTTGCCCAAATTGGTATCAGATGCCCCACTTGGAAGAGAAACTGAAACAATGTTGATAATGGAACCAGTTGCAGCGGGGTCTATAATTCCTGTGATTGTAATGGCAACGCTATTCCCAGAAGCCAGACTTAGGCCGCTCCAAAGGCCATTAAAGGCTTCGTAGGTTCCTGAGGATGGTGTACCAAATGCTGCATTTAATAATCCAGTAGGTAATACATCGATCATGGTGAAACTGCTAATGGTGCTGGGACCGTTGTTGGTGACAGTGATGGTGTAGGTGTTGGAAGTTCCTGGAACAACAGAAGTTTTGTTGTCAGTTTGAGAGACAGACAAATCAGCTTGAGGAGTAAGGGTATCCGTATCAGTAGCACCATTGTTGGCAGAATTGATATCAGAATCCGAAGAAATAGTTACCACATTAATCAAAGAGCCAGTCGACGATGGTGAAATATTAAAAGTCAGCAAATAGGTGGTACTCATTCCAGAAGCCAGGCTTGTTATCATGTCTGTTAATTCACCAGTTCCAAAACTTCCATTTGTTCCTTCCCAAAAGGCTGATATCACTCCCTCTGGCAATAAATTACTTACACCGATATTGGTTGCAGTGCTTGGCCCGGAGTTGGTGAGGGTGATGATGTAGGTGGTACTTGTGCCCGGTACAGATGCGGTATTGCCATCGGATTGCGTGACGGATAAATCCACCTGCGGGATTAGTATATCTTCATCTATTGCAGTATTGTCCATGGTTTCAGTGTTATAATCTGATGAGACATTTACCGAATTGACAATTGATCCTGTCAACGATTCTGAGATATTGCATGTCAGCAAATAAGTGACGCTTTTGCCAGAACCTAGAGAGGCTATGGTGTCTGATAAATTTCCTTGTCCAGAACTTCCATTTGAGCCAGTCCACATGGCTGATAACAAACCATCTGGCAACATATCATTTACTTTTACATTAGTTGCAGTGCTGGGTCCGGAGTTGGTGACGGTGATGGTGTAGGTGGTACTGGTTCCGGGCACCAATGTATTCACATCATTGCTTCCTTTTACATTTATATTTACTTGAGGCGTGAGCGTATCTTCATCTATGTTTGTATTATTCAAGTTGTCTGTGTCATTGGCTGCATCAACATTTACGATATTGATAATCGAACCTGTTAATTCCTCTGGGATATCAAGTAAAAGAAGATAGTCAACGCTCTCTCCGGAGTCGAGTGTTTCAATGATGTCTGTTAATTCACCAGAGCCGGAACTTCCATTTGTACCTATCCACATTGATAAATTAACCCCGGGAGGCAGCAAGTCACTTACTTTTAAATTTGTTGCAGTGCTGGGCCCATAGTTTGTTACCGTGACCATGTAGAAAGAGCTTGTACCAGGAACTACCGCATTTCCATCGTTGCTTCCCATGACCCCGATATCCACTTTGGGAGTCAAGGAATTAATATCAGTGGCTGAGTTATTCGAAGTAGCGGTCTCGTTTTCTGAAATTACATTGACTTTATTGGTCAATAAACCTGTTGCAGCGCCTGAAACATGAAATGTTAGTTCATAGGTTACGCTCTCACCAGAACCCAGTGTCGCTATGGTGTCTTGTAAATCCCCTGTTCCGGAACTCCCATTTGAACCAGCCCAAGTTGCAGATAAAACTCCATCTGGCAATAAATCAGTTACCGATACATTTGTTGCTGTACTTGAACCATTATTATTTACGGTGATGGTATATGTGTTGGTTGTGCCCGGAATTACAAAAGTAGTTCCATCAGATTGGGTGACTATTAGATCCACTTCCGTAGCAAGGAAATCGACATCGGTGAAATTGTTGTTGGATGAATTGGTTTCGGACACACCACTGGGAGCGGAAATAGAAACGGTATTGGTGATTGAACCCGTGGCAGAAGGGTTAATCGTTCCCTTAAGTGTCATTGTCAGACTATTTCCGGAAGCGAAAGTCAGGCCACTCCATAATCCTGTGGAACTATTGTAAGTTCCTGAACTAGGGGTGAATACCGGATTTAGAAGTGCAGCAGGTATGGAATCAGTCAGTATAAAGCTGTTGATGGTGCTGGGGCCATTATTGGTGACAGTGATGGAATAGGTGTTGGAAGTTCCGGGAACAATGGAAGTTTTGTTGTCGGTTTGGGAAACAGACAAATCAACCTGGGGAGTAAGATTGTTGGTGTCGGTGGTACTGTTGTTTGCGGAGTTGATGTCAGACACACCAATTAAAGGAGAAACCGAAACGGTATTGGAGATGACCCCAGTAGCGGTAGGATCGATGGTGCCCGAGAGAGTCAGGGTTACACTATTTCCGGAAGCAAGAATTAAGCCGTCCCAAAGTCCTGAAGCGTTGTTGTATGATCCCGAGCTAGGGGTGAATACCGGGTTGAGAAGTCCAGCAGGGACGGCATTGGTCAATGTGAAGCTATTGATGGTGCTAGGGCCGTTATTGGTTACGGTGATGGAGTAGGTGTTGGAAGTTCCGGGAACAACAGAAGTTTTGCCATCGGTTTGAAAGACAGATAAATCAACTTGGGGAGTCAGGGTGTCTACATCAGACGCAGTATTATTTGAAAGGTTCAGATCATCGATATTAAATGGTGCAGTGATGGTTACGGAGTTTGTCAAAGATCCAGTTGCTGAAGCAGAAACAGTACCCGTGAGGTTTATGGTCAAACTTTTTCCGGAAACTAATGTTACCCCGCTCCATAGACCTGTCGAGCTATTGTAATTTCCTGAAGAGGGGGTTCCAAAAACTGCATTTAATAATTCCGAAGGGATTGAATCGGTTAATGTTAAACTATTTACCGTGGTAGGTCCATTGTTGGTGACGGTAATGGTGTAGGTGGTATTGCTTCCGGGAATTAATTGGGAGTTGTAGTTTGTGACATTAACTGTGAGATCAGCCTGCGGTTTTGCATCGGTGAAAGAGAAAGTTGCGATCTGATCATCTGTTGATCCGGAAATTCCATCTGATCCCGCACCTTGAGCGGTTAGTAGAAAAATCTCGTTCAAGGAATCATCAGGATTAACGTACCATGAGGTTTGGACAAATCCGTTTGCAATCCCATCAAAATCGCCATTTCCACCATCGGTTACAACCCAGGCATCATGACCAGATCCTGTGTTGTTTCCCAAGATATCATCAAGAGTTCCAAATGTTCCATCTGCACCGGGGCCGGTGATATGAACCACTTGAAATGTGATGTCAGAACCAGGCAAAAAATTATTGGCACTAATGATTGCAGTGCTTCCGGGTGGATAATCGGGCAGATCTGTTGAGACTTCCGGAATCAACAAGGATGATTGAGTGAGTAAGGAGGTAGAATCAAGGAGTGAAAAAGCAGGTGTAATTCGATCTTCGAGTAGTAGAAGAAAAGGAACCGGGGAAAGCTTGTGTTTCTTTTTTGATCGGGAAGATGAGATGGAATTGAAGCTTAAAAAATTACTTCTGAAAATGTCCTTGATGTTTTTGAACATGATATTTCCTTTCGATTTTGAAAAGCGTCCGGAATATATTTCCGAAATCTGCTTTGAGGGTTACCGAATAGGGAATACAACGTTGCAAAATCAGCAAACTTGCCAAAAAAATTGGAAATGGGGGAAAATAAAGAAATAAAACTTCAAAACCAGTTCATTTGGGAAATGATTTGGATCATCAAACTTGGTTGCATAGGCAACCTTGATGCCAATAAAAGTTGATTTTCATGGAGAAAGTAATTTATTCCGCTTTAAGAGAATTTTTAATTTCTTTTAATCAAACCCCTACGCTCCATCCACTCTTCGCAGCGTTTGGGCCAAGTGGTGATGGGGAGCGTGTTTACATGCCTTAAGCCGTAGCCGTGGCCGCCTGCATCGTAGATGTGAAGTTCCGTGGATACACCCACTTTTTTTAATTCTACTGCAAGGGCAAGAGAATTGTTGGCGGTTACGGGATCATCGATTGCATGGACTAAAAACATGGGTGGGGTATCTTTAGTAACCTTGATGTTCTCGCGTATTTGCGCTTGGCCCTTGGTATCAAAGCCCCCCGGATAAATAAGGATTGCGAAATCAGGCTTGCAGGAAACCTTGTCTACATCATCTGAAGCGGCGTATTGCCTTTCGTCAAGAAACAAAGAAGTTAATCCCGCCGTTTCGCCCCCAGCGCTGAAGCCGCAAATGCCTATACGTTTGGGGTCAAGATTCCATTCGGCCGCTTTGCTTCGCACGAGGCTCATAGCCCTCTGGGCATCAGAAACCGCAGCACTCCAACGCTTCTCGGGGTTCCTAAATGGCACACGATATTTAAGAACTATCCCTGTCACACCAATGGTGTTAAGCCATTCTGCAACCTCAGTTCCTTCCAGATCGTAGGCGAGAATATGATGTCCCCCACCGGGGCAAATGATTACAGAGGCACCAGTATCTTTTGATTTTTCTGGCTTATAAACAGCTATTTGGGGAATGGAAACATTGCCCAGCTTGATGATGCGTCTGCCTGCAATCAACTTGTCGGTATCTTTGGTAAGATCGATTTCGGGTGGAAGTTCCTTGGTTTCGCCCGGTGGTTTTCCCGGCCAGATATTCAAGATCGTTGGAGTTGCAGCCATGCTGGTAGTGGCCATAATTCCAAGGGTAAGGAAACAAAAAGTAAATTGTTTTAAGTTCATCGAATCACGATCCTTTGTTGGTCTTACTTTTTAGTTGCAGGTGAATCCCAGGTGTTTTTCAGTACTTCATAGATTTGAGGTTCTGATTCTTTAAGTTCTGCCCGGTTGAATGGGAAGAAATCGTTGGTGCCGAAATAAGCTTCAGTCATTTCCGCAAAGAATTCCATTTGGTTGGTAAGGGCATAATGCTTGACCCGTTTGCCATTGTATAAAAGAGTCATGTCGCCTCTGCCACTTTTTTTATAATTTTCATAGGCGTCTTTGATCCGGGGTTCATCGAAGCCCAGAAATTGATCATGGTAGGCATGGGCCAGTTCATGAAGAATAACCCAGGGTTGTTCGTTGGTGTTGCGCTTGGTAACCAGATCATCAATACGGGGAAGGTGAACGCATTTGACAAGGTCTGCGGAGTAGCCGTTGGTTGTAAGCCAGCCAGCCCCGGGATGATATTGCATGGGCCCGAGTTTGCCATGGGTTAGATCTAGTATGATGTTTATAGTTTGCAGTTTTTTTACTTTATCTTCTGGAACTACGATTTTGATGTCAACAAGTTTGGCTTCGAGAAAACGAATGGCGCGATCAAGTTTTTCTTTGTTTTCTGGTTTAAGCAGACGATCATCAACACGGACAGTCCAGCCCTCGACATTTCTCTTGGTATGGGAGGTGGGTTTTTCTGCTTCTTTTTTATCTTGTGCTTGGTAGGCGTTGAAGCTGAGGTTAGGTTTTTCATCTGCTTTTGGTGCCAGTAGTTTTAGCATGCCTTTGCCTAGTGCATCGCCTACTAGAAAGTAAGTTTCCGCATTTCCAAATTCGTGATGTCCATGGGAAGGGTTGGGGGAATCTTTTGCGGGGCGCACAAAATCATGGGTTTCAACAAATACAACATTCCCTGTGAATTCAGGTTGTTTTGCAACCGCTGCCTGGGCGTTTCGAAGCGTTGTCCAAGCACCGGGTGCCTCCACCCATGGGCCGGTTAATTCCCCTATCACCACAGGCAGTTTAGGCGATTTTAAATCCTTGCGAACATCCCTGATCAGGTTTGCAAGATTCTTTTCATATTCAGGAACTGCGTTCTTCGGGTCGACTCCGTCATTCCAGCCGTGATACCATACGAAGCCTGCAATCTCATAGCCCTTCCCATCGTATGCGGGGAAATCGGTTTTCAAATTTGCGAGGGATGTTTGAACATCTTCGATCATTTTTTTGTAGTATACGCCAACTTCTCCACCAGAACTTGGTGGCCTGAAATCCTTATATAAGCTTTTACCCCCCCATGCGGTCTTGATTAGAAGCACTTGGTTGGGAAGAGCATCGCCTACGATATGGCCGAATTGTAATTCGGGTCCGAAGTGGTGCTTGCCGCCATAGATGCTAAAACCAACGCCTAGTGGTCCGGCAAGAAGGGGGCTTTTTTCGCGTTGGTAGCGAACCCAGACGTCGTTGCGGACTTTCCATCCATTGGAATCATCCTTGAGGTGTTTGACCATTTTTTGTTTTTCGGGATCGTTGAAAAGAAATTTGAGAGTGCCTTTTCCCTCGTTGTAATTCTTGCCATCGAGGTCTACAACGGCTTGCCCTTCCATGTTGGATTGGCCCGCAAGTATGAAAACTTTCAGGGGTTTGTTTTCATCTGCTGCCCGGGCAGCAACAGTTCCCAAAAAGATCAGGCCCATGGTAAATAAAACTTTGAAGCTGTGCATGATGCATTTTCCCGCAGTTAAGGTTCTTTAGTGAGGGTGATTTCAACTTTTGTGGCAAGGATATCAAGTATTCTTGATGAATTTTCTTCGTACATTTTCTTGGCTTCTACAAGTGATTTTCCTTTGGGGGTATCGGGGCGTTTGTGACCAATTTCGTCCAGCCAAGCCAGGCCCAAAACTTTGGTACGCTCGGTGCAAAGCTTTCTTAACTCTTTTGCAAGCAAGTTTGATTCAAGATTTTTGAGTTGGAATAAATCCAAGCCCTTATCCAAGTCCAGATTGGTAAAGTGTCCCAGGTCCATCTTTGCAGAAGATAGTTTGTATTGCCCATCCTTCAAACCTTTGATAACCAGAGTTTGCCTGCCCCATTTATTTTGAAAATCTTCTTGGATGCCTTTATCCCAGTTTAAATCTTGGGCAAAAGGAAGCTTTCCTGTCAGATCAATCTTTAGTGGTAGTTCCTTCGCATCAATAACCAATGCTTGTGCTGGCTGTGCTTTCCATGAATTGAGGATTGATTCTGCAACCAACCAATGGCCTGAAGTATTAGGGTGTATGCCATCTGCAGAAAATATAAAGTTGGAATCTGTTTTCCTTCGCTTTGAAAGAAATGCATGAATTGAGGAATGGGCATCAGCCACAGCTATCTGGTTGGTTTTAAGGGTGACCAACCAGCCTGCATATTTTTCGAGGACGGAGTCATATTTTTCGTACGGGTTTTTGTAACTGTAATCGGGCTTGCCTAGAGGTAGAAGTTTTGCGTTGATGGGTATGGGTTCAAACGGGTCAGGGGTTAGCAGGGTTATCTTCGCACCTGAAGCCTGACATTTTTTGATTACATCCTGATAGCCATCCTGATATTTCTTGAATCGGGATTCGTCAAAGGGGCTGTAAATTCCATCGTTCATGCCATAACCGATGATCACATGGTTTGGCTTGATGGCTTTTAATGCTCGGTCTAATCGTTCGTGAACATCAGGCCTTGGGTATGGGTGATCTTTTTCGCTCAAGCCGCTGATGGTTTCGCTGGGTAACCCAAGGTTTAAAAGGGTGGTATTTTTTTTGCCTGAGTTTGAAAGGGTTAGGTAGGTATCGATGTCAGCGATGAAGTGACCAGCAAAAGTGTTGGAATCGCCCAAAAATAAAACGATGTCACCTGGTTGGGGTATTTCGATGGATTGAAAAAATGCAGTTGCCAAAACGAAGGGTAAAAGAAAGTTAATCATGGAAAGGCCTCAGTCGTTTTATTCTGGAAGACTTGTGAATTGGTTCTTCCTGAGAAAAGGCATCTGCTGAATCAATTGCCTTGTGCATTAGCGGATCGATTGCGCCAGAAGGGGAGGTGGGTTTTTCTTTTCCTGAAGGTTTACTGCCATTGAATAAGACTGCCCAGGTATAGCCATCGTGCCTTCGTACCAGAAGAGTGGAAGTGCCTGAGAGAGCACCATTATGCCAAGTGTTGGCTTTCAAGGAGTTTTCAACAGGTCGCACATTCCAACCTAGGGCATAAAAAGTAGGAGAGGTTTTTTCATCCTTATGAACCGTATGTAGCTGCGGGCAGAAGCAATCCATCCGCCCACGGCATCAAGCGATTCATGATCATGGGAACCATAGGCGATATCCACAGGCTCGTAGGGTGGGAAAACGCTGTTGGCTTTGGAAGGAAATGGAGGATAGTAAACGACTTCATTAGGTTGGCGCTGCGCTGCAAGAGATTTCCCCGGCTTGATTTCATTGATACCAAGGGGTTTAAAAATGTTTTCAGCGACATAATCATTATAAGTTTGATTCGAAATTTTTTCGATGACCCTGCCTAAAAGACAAAAGCCCAAGTTGGAGTATGCGAATCTTTCACCAGGGTTGAAATCGAGTTTCCTGCCCATCATGTAGCGGATTACATCTTCTTTGGATGCGGGGGCGGGCTTGTTGAATGCCTTGGCGATTTGCACCGATTTAAACATCGGATCGAATGACTTTGCCCTGTCGAAGCCACCCGTATGGCTTAATAACTGGGCAATAGTGATTTCTTTCCAGCGCATGTCGGGTTTTGCATCACCCTCTAAAAACGGGTCAAACTTGATGATATCCGTCACTTTATCCGTAAGGTTTAGTTTTTTCTTTTCTACCAGTTGCATGATTGCTATCGAGGTGATGGGCTTTGAAATGCTGGCAATGCGATACAAGGAACCAGGTGCTGCTGGAACTCCACGGTTCCCATTCTTTTCATCAGGTAATTCCGCATACCCAAACCCTGCTGCAAATACCACTTTTCCATGGTGTGCCACTGCAACTGATGCACCGGGAAGGTTGTTTTCTGCGATGAAGCCCAGCATCATTTCTTCCAATGCCACCGGGTTGAAATTTTTTTTGGGAAGTGTGACTTCCGCAGATTGCGAAACAGACATGAAAAAAAGCAGAATGAAGGAACACATCATGATGTTTTTGGACATAGGAACCCCGGCGTTATTTTTTGGATGCGGAAAAACCACCCTTGGTTCGGGCATCTAGGCTATAAGGCCCCGCACCATTGGCTATGATGAAAAGCATTGCCCCCATCAGGGAAAGATTTTTCATGAATTGAACCAGCTCCAGCTTTTTTGATATTGATTCCTGCATTGTCCAGAAATCGTGGAAGTAGTAGGTTTCTACCAATAAAAATAGCAGCAACAATCCTGCACCTACTTTGCTTTTCCAACCAATGATCACCATCAGGCTGCCTGCAAGAAGTATGCCTATTGCCAATACTAATGCAATCCGTGGCATGGGGACTCCCTGACGGGCCATCGCTGCGATCGCATCTTCAAAGTTTGGGAGGTTGAATCCTACTGCACTGGAAAGAAAAATTGCACAAAGAGAAATCCTACCCAGCAAGGTCATGGTTCCCTGTAGCATATGTCCAAAATTAACTGCCATTTTATTTCCTAATGTTTAAATATTCATCCTAAAAGACTTTATCATCCTTACGACCCTTGGGAAAAGAACTTTCCCGTTATAAATGCGGATTTCCACTTCTATTTCCCTGTTGACATTTAAGCATGTTGGATTGAAAATGGATTACTTTGAATCGGCAAGGCTCAAGGGTTTTTCCCATGAATCAATCCAGAAGATCCTTTGTTGTAGCATCCACTGCAGGAATTGCTGGTTTTGGTTTTGGAGCCCTAGGCTTGGTGGCTGCTCCCAAGGCAGTTGCTGCCTCGGGTAAAGGCAAAGCAAAATCGACCATTCTCTTTTTCCTTTCAGGTGGTGCGTCCCATATCGATACCTGGGATATGAAGCCCAACGCCCCAGAAGAGTACCGTGGGCTTTTCAAGCAAACTGAAACCGCGGCACCAGGTGTAAAACTTTGCGAACACCTGCCCCTGCTTGCAAAACAAGCCAAGCATCTTGCTGTTATTCAAGGCGTTAAAAGCACAGTCAATACCAATGATCATCATGCGGGTTATTATTATAATCTGACAGGTCACGTGCCTGATCAGAGTTTTCTTTCACTGGGAAACAATCGTACCCCCATGCCAGATGACTGGCCCTTCATGGGTAGTGTAATTGCTGCAAAGCGCCCGGCTCATCCGTATATGCCCAACGCAATCACGCTGCCAGAAAAACCTAGCAAGGCCCCTTACACCAGGCCGGGACAGTTTGCTGCGAAACTTGGTGTGGAATATGATCCCCTTTATGTTTTGGGAACCATTGATAAACCCCTTTCCTTCACTGCGCCTTCCATCAGCCTTGATGCAAGTATGAATCCCAAACGGTTGCTGGCCCGCAGGGAAATATTAAACAAGCTCGATGATGCAAGGCGCCAGTTTGATCAATCGAACAAAAGTACCACTTGGACCAAGCTTCAAGAAAAAGCAATGTCATTACTTCTCTCAGCAAAAGCTACCAAGGCTTTCGATGTTGCAGATGAACCTGTAAGTATGCGTGAAAGGTATGGCAATAACACCAATGGCATGTCGCTTTTGCTTGCCCGAAGAATGGTTGAAGCTGGAGTTCCCTTCATTACCGTATTCTGGCTGGGTGATGAAAACCTCAACAAGAAATGTAAAAGTGGCGGTGGTTGGGATACGCATGGCAATAACTTTAATTGCTTGAAGGAAGATCTATTACCTGGTTTTGATCGGGGTTTTTCCGCACTCATCGAAGATCTAGCGCAGAGAAATCTGCTTGATTCCACCCTGCTCATGGTTACATCTGAAATGGGCCGAAAACCAAAAGTGGGTGATCCTCGCAGTGGCGGGGTTAGTGGCGCAGGCCGTGATCATTGGACTCATTGCCTTAGTGTTCTGATGGCGGGTGGCGGAATTCAAGGCGGGCAGGTGCATGGTTCATCCGACAAACGCGGTGAATTTCCCGAACAGAAAATCGTTACACCCGCAGATGTTACCAAAACCGTCTACCATGCCATGGGTATTTCCGATCTCGAAGCCCATGACAAAGAGGGCCGGCCTTATAACCTTCTTGCTGAAGGTGAACCCATCCTCGATTTGTTCTAGACCCCTCGTGATTTTCTGGAGTTCGTATCCATGTCTAA
>RFZJ01000110.1 GCA_009920765.1 Planctomycetota bacterium
CAAAAAGCGTTGGCGTTTTCTCTTAATGTTACTTCTCTTTCTTCTCGTCTTCAGCTTCAATGTGCGTGCCATGCTTAATCATTCCTTGTTTAAAAACCTAGTGGGTCCAAGAATTATACTAGTAAGTTTTTAATCTAATTCTGCAAAAGATACCAGCGAATTATGATTTCTATTAAAAACAAAGAACTTTTACCGCAAAGAACCTAAGTTCGGAAAGAAGCATAATACAACTTCGAATTTCTTTTCTTCTTTGGCGCTCTTGGCATCCCCGCAGAGAAAATGGTTTTATTCTTCCAAGTTTCCTTACCGGGTATAACAGGGAATAACATACAAATTGCCAATTTGTTTTCTTTGTAATTATTTCTTATCTTTAAGGGATTTGGCAAGGAAGAGTCGGGCGGCTTTTTCCTGGATTGCCATTGGCCTGGAAACATCCTGCCAAGCATTTATTGCAGCTTCTTTATCGCCTATGTTTGCCAAAGCGTAGCCCCAGAGAAGTTTGCCATGGGGCGCACCTGCACCCAAGGGAAATTCTTCTAAATATCTACGCCAGGCACTTTCGCAATCCTTCCATTTGTTAAGCCTGTCTTGCTGGGCCAATGTGGTAGGGGTGGAAGATTTGGATTGAATATCAAATCTGCGTTGTTGTTGTTCAGCGAGTTCGTGCTTGCAAAGTGCGAGCAACCAGGAAATCTGTTCACCTCTTGGCCTGCCTATGGAGCCAGCAATCATCATCAAAAGGTCTTTTTCACCCTTTTGGAAAAGGCTTCGAATTTCGAGATTGATCTTTGCAAGATCATCCTGGGTCCTATCTTTGTTTTGCATGATTGTGTCGAAGTTAGTAAAAACTTGCTTTGCTGCGTCCATCCAATTATTGATTCGCTTTGGAAGGTTGGGATCTGTTTCGGCACCGCGTAGTTGAATTCGGAGTTCATCGCCTTCGCGAACAAGGTCGGGAACAGCTTTTGCATAGCGGGCATGAAGCATCTGATCACGGGGGAGTTTGGGTTCTAGGGCAGAATTGATAAAGGGTCTGGAAAGCATATTCCCTAGATTTTCAAGAATCAGTGGATGCGGCACTTTTTGAAGTTGCTGTGGTATTGCAGTCTGAGGGATTAATTCAGTTTGATAAACTTGAAAAACCTGAGGAGAGGCAAACCCGCCATTATTCGAAGTAAGAAACATTCGCAGGGATTCAACTGCTTCAACCATTAACAGCACTTTGGCAGAGGGGCCGAACGAGGGCCTGCAAGCTTTTTCAATTTTCGTGATAAGTGATTCTAAATCAGAAGAAAGCCTTGCCTTGGCACCTGTTGGAAGATATTTTTCTTCAAGAAGTTTCATGCGAGGGGCAAGGGAAGAAAGGGAAGGTGCGATGGCAGGAGCCATTTTTGAAATTTGATCGGGCTGCACATCATAAGGGGCTTGATCAGAATCTAAAACTCTGATTTTTTTGGGATCTGCTTTTAATTCAGTAAGGAGCAATGGTTTCCCATCTTTCCCCCCGGGAAGGGGAAGGCCGAGAATCGGATCAAACAAGTAAAGATCATTGCCTGTTTCATCGACAACTCCCACCCAAAGTCTAGGTGGAGTGTTGGTATCCTTGCTTGGTAGAAGTAAAAGGCAGCCCGCTGGTTGTTCCAGTTTTTCCCCCACGTACAGGAATTGTTCAAGCAGTAAAAGGAAAGCAAGCGAGCGTTCGTAGCTGCTGCCCCAGCCTCTGCGCAAGGCATAAATGGGTGGGACACCAATATTGGTTTTAGATCTCGGGGTGAGCCTCATTTCTCTGACCACCCACATAAATGCCTGGGTGGAAACTTCGCTGATGGAGGCTTTGACTTGCTTGACGCCCATTACGGGGGGTTCGAGAAAACGGGCAATATCCCGAAACATCAATCGCTCTTCAAGATAATGAGGGTCGAGAAGGGTAAATGTTGGGCTGTCGATTTCATTGAATTGCTGATCGTTCATTCCAAACTTGGAATAGACATCTTTTTTTTCTGGTGAGAAAGTAGCAGGTTTTTCATTGGGGTGGGTAGCGAGGTGATTATTGATTTGCTGCAGGGCGTTTTTGCAAGAGATCAAATCGTTATCATTGGTAAGTAGTTCCTGGGCCGACTTTAAAGAGGAATCTTCAGGGGTGGAGGAAGCATTATTTTTGTCAGGGTCTTTTTTAACAGGGTTTGAACTAAAGGTGAAGTAAAGCAATATGCCAGCAAACAAGGTGATGCCTGCAACAATGGAAACCATCAAGGTATTGCTTTTTTTTGACTCTTCAGGAAAAGGGTTATCTTTATTGGTGCTCATGATACTTCCGTCAACAAGTTCCAGTGTTGATCAAGGCAATTGGATAGCCTGCCTGATACGCAGGCAGGTTGAAATCAAATCAGAAAGGTTGTCGAGTGCAATCATATTGGGGCCATCGCTAAGGGCTTTATCAGGGTTGGGGTGGGTTTCGATAAACACACCATCGCAACCAGCAGCAACTGCAGCCTTGGCAAGATAAGGCACCATGCGCCTATCGCCTCCGCTCCGATCGCCCGCACCGCCTGGCATTTGAACACTATGTGTTGCGTCGAAGATAACCGGGGGCCCAAGGTCTTGCATGAGTGGGATGGATCGCATATCGCTAATAAGGTTGCCGTAGCCAAAGGTGGCGCCTCGTTCGGTAAGCAGCAAACGGTTGTTGCCAACTTCATCAAGTTTGCTGACCACATTTTTCATATCCCATGGAGCCATGAACTGGCCTTTTTTGACATTGATAACTTTACCTGTTTTGCCTGCAGCAAAAAGAAGATCGGTTTGTCTGGCGAGGAAAGCGGGGATTTGCAGGACTTCGCAGACTTGTCCAGCGGCGGCAGCATGATCGGTTTCATGAATATCGGTAAGAACGGGGAGGCCTGTTTTATGTTTTACCTCTTCAAGAATCTTAAGCCCCTCGTCGATGCCTGGGCCGCGGAAGGTTTTGCCGGAACTACGATTGGCTTTATCGAAAGATGATTTAAAAACGACCTGGATATTAAGCTTCCTGCTGATTTCAAGGATTTTATCTGCGACAGAAAGCACAAGATCGCGGGACTCAATAACACAGGGGCCAAGAATCCAGAGCATTGGCTTTTGCTGGCCCACTTCCCATTGGCCAACTTTTACAACACGCTTATCCATGAAAACTCCTTTTAATTGTTAAGCGGTACATCGACAGAGTTGATTTTGGCTGCGAGGATGAAATCATTCTCGGTCAACCCACCAACTGCATGAGTCCAAAGTTCAATGCAGACATTGCGATAATTGGTGAGATGCAAATCTGGATGATGCCCATCCTCCTCTGCAATTTTTGTAACTTCGTGAAAGAAGGTGATTGCATCGGTAAAGTTGCGAACCTTCCATTCTCTGCGGATTCTAAGGCCATCGTGGGAAAGTTGCCAACCAGGGGCACCCACGAGGTACATTGCAGCTTCGCCTGCGGTTAAAGAGGGAAGCCCGCCCTCACATGGCAGGCATTTTTTCTTTTGCAATTCGCCCTGACTGAAATCGGTCATCAAGACCTCCAAGAGCAGATATAAAAACATCGATCCATCGATGCTATCTTAATAAAGAGCGGGATGAAATGGGATCAAAAACAAAAATACTTCGAATCTATTGACTTCGAAAGATTTCCAGTTGCACCTTATCAGCGATAAAAGACCTTTCCCCCGCAGTTTGAAACCGGATTTTTAATCTTCTCATCGCCCCATAACCACTTATTTCCGTGATGATTCCTTTACCATAGGCTGGGTGTTTGACTATCAAGCCCTCGGAATAGTTGCCATCCTTGACGGGCATTGGGCTGATGGGGGCAACCGTGGGCGCCTTGATTTGGTTGTTTTTCCAGCCTTGAGTCATCTGCGAATCTTTACCCGGCCCACGAAGCATGGCGTTGATGGCATTGCCTGGGCCTTCCTCAATCACTTTGATTTCTGATTCGGGAAGCTGCCCAAGAAACATGCTGGGTGCTGTAAACACCACAGAGCCTCGAAAATCGCGCATCCGGGCATTGCATAAAAACAGCTCATGCATGGCACGGGTCATGCCGACAAATGCAAGCCTTCTTTCTTCTTGAAGCTCTTCATCATTTTCCAGCGAGCGATCATGTGGCAATATACCCTGTTCCATCGCCAGCATGTAAACAACAGGGAATTCAAGCCCTTTGGCAGCATGAAGCGTCATGACAGAAACAGAATCTTTATCTGCATCATGGGCATCGGTATCGCTTGCTAGAGAAATATTTTCAAGGAAGTCGGCAAGGGTTGGTTCACGATCTTCGACCTGGAACTGCCTGGCTGCGGAAACAAGTTCTTCGATGTTGGCAAGCCTTTCCTGATCTTCCGGGTCGTTACTTCTGCGCAGCATCTCGCGATACCCCGAGGCATCGAGGGTTTTGGCAATTACCTCATGGGGAGGGTGTTCGAGTAACTCGCGAAGGTCTTTGATAAGAATTGAAAAATCCCTGAGGCCGGAAGCTGCCTTGCCTTTGATGCTTGGGATTTTATCGATAACGCCACAGGCCTCCAGCAGACTGATTTCACGGGGTTCGGCATGATTTTTCAGATGATCGAGAGAGACTTTGCCGATACCCCGGGCAGGCTCATTCACTGCGCGCATGAAAGAAATGTTGTCTTGCGAATTCACGAGCAACCTGAGGTAGGAAAGCACATCACGGATTTCCTTGCGGTCAAAGAATGCCATGCCTTTTACAATCTGGTAGGGGACCCGATGCCTGGAGAAAGCACTTTCAAGGTTGCGGGTGAGGGCGTTCATGCGCACAAAAACTGCAAAGTCGCGAAAAGAACGATTGCCCGAATTAACCTGCTGGGCAATTCGCTTCGCCACGCCGTTTGCCTCTTCTGCCCCGTTATCGAAAGTTATTTGGGTTACAGGTGATCCACCTTCTTTCATCGAAATCAAAGGCTTGGGCTTACGCTGGGTATTATGGCTGATGAGTTTAGCTGCGGCGCTGAGAATGGGCTTGGTACTACGATAATTCTCGCTTAGGGTAAGAACGGTGGCATTGGGGAAATCGCGTTCAAAATCCAAGATGTTTCGGATGTCGGAACCCCGGAATTTATAGATTGATTGATCAGGATCACCCACCACGCAAAGATTCGGATAATCCACAGAAAGGCCACGAGCAATTGCATACTGCGCGGTGTTGGTATCCTGATATTCATCCACCATCACATAGCGAAAGCGGGCATCCAGCTCGGCCCGCAACTCGGGATCATTGCGAAGCGCAAGGGCGGGCCAATAAAGCAGATCATCAAAATCGAGTGCGTTGCTTTCCCTCAATCTTTTTTCGTAATAGGGATACACCTGGGCTACTGACTGACTGAAAAAATCCTTGGCACTTTGAGCATATTTTTCCGGGCTCAAAAGCTGGTTCTTGGCTTTGCTGATCGAATTGGAGATGGTATCGGGGGTGAATCGTTCTGAGTTAAGCCCTGAATCTTCGATTGCGATTTTTGTCAGCTTCGAACGATCCGATTGATCGTAAATCGTGAAGTCCTTGTTAAGCCCCAGGCGGTCGGCATATTGCCTTAGCAACCTGACTCCAAAGCTATGAAAGGTACTGATTTGCACCCGATGCCCCGGAACGATTGCATCAACACGCTTGCGCATTTCGCCCGCAGCTTTATTGGTGAAGGTAATTGCAAGGATGCTTTGGGCCCGCACTCCATTCTGCATTAATTGGGCAATCCTGCGAGTGATAACCCTGGTTTTTCCACTACCCGCGCCTGCAAGGATAAGCAATGGCCCTTCGCCATGCAGTACCGCCTGCTTTTGAGGGTGATTAAGTCCTGACAACAAATCGTCTGAGTCCGTGAACATCAAGTTAATTCCTTTTAAACTTCCTAAGGAATGAATTGTACGCTCTATTAAATGTTTTGCTACCATGGTAGTCAAACAAGTCCAAAAAGTTTGGGAATAAGCGATGGAAATCAAAGGAATGGGAAGCGAAATAGTTGAATGCGCCCGGATAGGGAAAATGATCAAACAGCATGGTGAGCTTTTTCTAACACGGGTGTATAGTGAGAAGGAGTTATTATTTTGCCAGCGAAGAACGCGGGCATTAGAGTATTTCACTGCATTTTGGGCTGCCAAGGAGGCAACATTAAAAAGCATGGGGTATGCAGGGCAGGGTATGCCTAGGACCTTGGTCGAAATTGTAATGAACAAAGATCCCCGTCCGGAGATTTTACTCCGTGGGTCTGCAAAATTGCTGGCGCGAAGCGCCGGGGTGGGGGGCTTCATCGTAAGTCTTGCGCAATGTAGAACTTACGCATCTGCAACGGTCATTGCAATTGAAGGTAATAACAACCGGGCTAATGCTCAATAAATTTGTAAGGTAAAGGGTGATTCCCAGGTTCTTAATTCGGATTAAATAAATCATGGCCAGCGTCAAACCCGTTGTTCCCGCTCTTTTAGTCACCGCAGCATTCAGTGAAAACCTTTCGCTCATTAACTGGGGCATGGAGCAAATGATGCGCTACCTAGGCCCAATTGCTTTAGAATCTGAACCCTTTCATTTCAATCAAACTTCCTACTACAGTGAGGAGATGGGACCACATCTTTACAAAAAACTTTTCGCTTTTGCAGATCTCGTTGATCCTTCCAAATTGGCAGAAATCAAGAATATGACCAACGAAATCGAATCCGTATCACATGGCACAAACTTGAGTTCGCAGCCAAGACCTTTGAATCTTGACCCAGGGTTATTAAATCTCGGGAAATTCATGCTTGCCACCACCAAGGATCAGGCCCATCGCATTTATCTTAAAGATGGTATCTTTGCTGAGGTCACGCTGCATTTTCAGGATAAAGAGTTTGTTGAATGGCCTTGGACTTATGCAGATTACCGCACTGACCATGTAAAAGCTTTCTTGAAAAAAGCCCGAACTTTCTACAAGGAAAAACTTAAAGCGCTTCCCCCAGTTGAAGAATACCCCTAACTAATTCACGCCAAATAAAAACAACAATGCAAATAAATGCACCCGAAATCGAAACTCTTCTAACTGCAACCTCTATTTTTTTGTTAGGTTGGGCCACTTCCTTCGTGCTGCAATTCATCGCAATCCAACTGTCCCCCAAACTAGGGTTACTGGATCATCCTGAGGAGCGGAAAGTTCACCAAAAGGCAATACCTCGGTCTGGAGGGCTGGCGATCTGGCTGAGCCTTGCACTAACCCTTCTTGGATATATTTTCTTTTTCCCCGATTTGGCCCCGAGATTTAAAAGCCTACTTTTCCCGTCAATTGCCATTTTGGCATTAATAACACTTGGGCTGGTTGATGATATAAAGCCATTGCCTTGGTGGCCTCGATTACTGGTGCATTTCGGTTGCGCTACCATGGTGGTTGTTGGGATTGAACCAGAAAAAAACCTTGCATTGGTTGCCAGCGCTATCTTCATTATCGCCCTGATTGCCAACGCTTTTAATTTGATCGACAACATGGATCAACAGGCCGGGGGCGTGGGCTTGATTCTGGTCCTTGGTTTGATTGCATTGGGATTGGGGATAAACATGGCAGATGAATTTGCTCTTATGGGCATGGTATTACCTTGCCTGGCGGGTACTCTTATTGGTTTCTTATGGTGGAACCAAACTCCCGCCCGTATTTTCTTGGGTGATGCTGGCAGCATTCCGCTGGGATTCTTGCTTGCCTGGGTTGTAGTGCATCTGATTTCAATCATTGCAGAAGAAGCCCCCTGGCGCTGGCTGGCATTCCCTGTTTTATTCCTGATCCCGCTTTATGATCTTTGCAGTGTGGTTTCTATAAGAATTTCGCAGGGCAAAAGCCCTTTCAAGCCAGATAAGCAACATCTTTCTCACCGCCTTGAAGCCAGGGGATTTTCTCGAAAAAGAGCGGTCGGAATTATTCTGCTTCTACAATATGCAGGGACCATCATCGGCCTTAGTATCTTGGTGGTGCATAATCCTTTAATCGCCCTTGGGCTTTTCGTTTGGATCGGTTTATGTGTGCTAGGACTGGCAATTTCTGAGTTCAGATCCAGACCTGCATAAACTTTGATTGGGAGTACCGAATCATCAGCCGTAAAAACAAAACCAAAAAAGTCTTCGATAAACCAGAGACTACTGCGGTTCCCTCCTCCATTCCCACCTTATCGCCTAGCAACGATAACGGGAAATTGATCTTGCTCATTGCAACAGTTGCCTTGATTGTTGCAAGGCCCTTGGTTAGTGGCGAAGACCCTGCACTCTCCAGCAACATCACCGACCCCAGTGGAAACACCATCACCCTGATGTGGTTTCTGTTGGCAAGCAGCTGGTCGCTTTGGTCGCTATTGGCAAAGGCGCCTGTGGTTCCGTTTGGCCTTGTGGATATGGGTTTGGTCGGGATTGCCGGGGTATACTTTGTCTCCACTGAGTTTGCTGCTGCCAATGTTTACCCAGCTAGAATCATATCCTGGGAAATGCTGGGAATGGCCTGCTGTTTCTTTGCAATCAGGCAGGCAACGGTTCATACCCGGGAACAAAAATTGATATTTAATGCCCTGCTCGCAACTGCTTTTGCGGTCGTAATCTTTGGGCTTTATCAATATTGCTGGGAAATGCCCAAATTGCGTGAGCAATATGGCAGCAACATCGAAAAGTTACGAAAAGACTTCATGGAACAAAGTTCAGGCAATATTGATCCAGATAACAACTTCCTGGATCAACTTCGGATTCGGGTAATGCAAACCCATATCTACAGCACGTTTTCACACCCCAACACCCTTGCGAGTTTCCTTGCGCTGATGCTGCCATCTGCATTGGCACTTTCCATTGCTGCTTGGTTTAACAGCAGGAGAAAAATACTCTTCCCGATGGCACTGGGGATTGCAGTAGCTTTTATATTCGCCCTTTGGGCAAACTTCAGCAGGGGTGCAATGGCTTCGATTTCTCTGGTTTTGGTTTTTGCTTTGGCACTTTATCTTTGGCAAACATTCCCTGCAAAAAGGTTTTGGATCCTTACCGCCCTCAGCGTTGTTTCTTTTTCTGCAGTAATGATCTGGAAAACCAACTCCTTGGCGGGCATCTTCAAAAAAGAATCTTCAGGCGGTTTGACTGCCAGGATCGATTACTGGAAAGGCACATGGAAAATGATTGAACAATTCCCACTACTGGGAGTGGGACCTGGCAACTTCGGAAATTCCTACGCAAGATTCATGAATGAAAATGCACTTGAGAAAATCAAGGATCCGCACAACTTCGCTCTTGAGCTTTGGTCTTCTTCTGGAATTATCGCTCTTCTTTTATTTGCTACGGTGATCGCAATATTATTCCAACGCATTTTGATGCATACTGAAAATGAATCTGTGGCGCAGGAGCATGGTGATACCATTCCACCCTGGGTCTGCTACCTTGGAGGAATGTTGGGGCTGTTGATTGCGTTTGTTCTGCGGATTGAATACAAACCACCTTCTGATTTGATTCAGGAAAGCATTGGGGCACTGATACGCACTGCGGGCTGGTTCATCGCAATCGGTGTTTTAGAAAACCTTCACATCAGCAAATTCTGGATGCGGAGGATTTTGCTCGCAGGCTTGATTGCTATGCTTCTAAACCTTTGTGTTTCGGGAAGCGTAATATTCGCATCAGTGATGATGCCCTTCTGGGCAATTGCAGCACTGGCATGGAGTACTACTTTTTCAGTTTCAACCCTCAGGGGCTTAAGGCCGGCATGGGTCTTTCCTATAATCGCAGGGGTATCGTGCTTTTTCATGGTAGGGGTTTTTCTGCCCCTTGCCAACGCCTTCACTTTGGGAACCCAGGCAATTCAAAATGGTCAACTAATTGCAACTACGCCTCCTGATCGAAAAAACGAGTCAAAGCTTGAGAAACTTCGCTCCAAGGTGCTTTCACCCCTTCAGCAAGCAGCAGCATTGGAACCTCAAAATCCCCGCTGGAATCTCTTACTGGGCACTTGGTACCCAGTGGCATTTTTTGAAGCAACCCGAAGTGGCGACAATCAAGCACTGGCTTTTGGCAATGCTGCGCTTCAGGAACTTGACCGGGCAGCAAAATCAAATCGGGAATCGATCGAACCCGCTTTGATTAAGGCTCAAATCCGAACCCTTTATGCTGAAAGCAATAAAACACAAGCTGTTAATCAGTATCTCGATGCTGCTCAGGCACTTAGGCAAGCCATCCCTTTTGATCCGTTCGAAATCAAGCTGCGTTTTCAGCTTGCCAACATCCTTTGGAAAGCCTATTTGGCAGATGCAAAGAGACCTAATCGGTTTGAAATTCGAGATGAAGCCATTCTTCAAGCTAAGGAAGCGTACCGATTAGACGCATTATTCTCAAATTCACCAAGAAACCTAACAGACAGGCAAAGATCGATATTAAATACAATCATTCTTGGGAAAGAACCGCCCGGCCCTTGATATGGAAAGTCAGTACGGTTAAAATCTAGTCTTGCGTGTTGGGTGATTCTTTGCTTTTCAAAGGAATCTAACACGTTTTATTAGCTGTAAATACATATCAAAAATGAACTTGTGGCTTTTCAAACAAGAACCTGATGACTTTTCTTATGCCGATCTTGAGGCAGCAGGTAAAACCCTTTGGGATGGCGTATCTAACCCATTGGCTCTTAAATACTTAAGGCAAATCACCAAGGGTGATAAAGTCTATTTTTACCACACAGGCAAGGAAAAAGCTGTGGTTGGGGAAATGATTGTAAGTGCTGGGCCTCAAAACGACCCAAATTCTAATAATGACAAACTAGTTGTGGTGGAAGTTGTTCCCAGCAAACGACTTAAAAATCCTGTCAGTCTTACTCAAATTAAAGCAGATTCTTCTTTTTCTGACTGGGAACTTGTTAGAATACCAAGACTTTCGGTTATGCCCGTGACACCTAAGCAATGGAATCGCATTCAAGAATTGAGCAAAGAACTATTATGAGTACGGTATTGGCTAAAGCTGATGCATTACAGGCGAAGACCAAAAAGAAACCACTTCGAAATGGCAAAGTCATGAAAGCTAAGGAACTAAAGAAGCCTTCTCTGCGAAAATCGAAGGTTAACTATCGCACGACAACCCAATTACGCTCGGATCGGTTTCTAGCAGAAATTAAAAACGCCACCAGAGTTACTTTTGTTTCCCACATAAATCCTGATCCAGACAGTATTGGCAGCATGGTTGGGCTAGCTCACCTGGTAAAAAGTGTTCTCGGGAAAAAAACCCGATTGACCCGCGATGGTTTGATCAATCGCTCTGAAAATAGAGCCATGGTTGAACTTCTGGGCTTGGAATTAATTCCGATGGATGGGATTGAATGGCAGAAAGGTGATGTAGCGGTAATGGTGGATAGCCAGCCTAAAACAGGCAGGCATTCCAATGAAAATGCTTTGCCGCTGGTCGCAGTAATTGATCATCATGACACTCCAGGCAATGTTCGGGCAATTCCTTTTGTCGATGTGCGCAAGAGCATGGGTGCAACCTGTTCAGTAGTTGCAGAGTATCTTCGCGAGCAAAATGTGGAAGTTTCCTTCAAGGTTGCCACCGCAATGATGTATGGCATGGAAACCGAATTAATGGGTTTCCCCAGACATGCAAGCAGCGCAGATGAAGAGGCATTGCTTTGGCTTTTCCCCAAGGCAGACAAAGATTTATTAGCAGAGATAAGAAACGCACGCCTGCCCCAATCGCATTTTGAAGGCGTGGTTCATGCATTACAAAGCTCCTTTATTTATGACAGGCTTATCATTAGCTGGGTTCATGATCTGCCACAACCAGAACTTGCTGCAGAAGTTGTTGATTTCCTGATTCGTTTTGAGGAAGTCGATTGGGCTGTATGCGCAGGGCTTTTTGAAAACAAATTAATTCTTTCCGCAAGGGCATCTGGTGCCAACGCCAAGGCAGGGGAACTATTGAAAAAAGCGGTGGGGCGAACAATCGAATACACCAAACCTGATTCGCACAACTCCTTTTCAAAAGCCAGCTTCGCTTGTTGAAATGCCAGCAATGGTTTTTGCACACATATCGCCGATAGCAAAACAAACTGCTTGATGCCTGCCTCTT
>RFZJ01000012.1 GCA_009920765.1 Planctomycetota bacterium
CCCATGAAAAGCATTTCGTTCAACGCAGTTGAACAGGCGATGGTAAAATTGCGAAAAAGATTGCTTAAGACACTTCATATTGATGAATGCAGGGGGCAACGCCTGATATCACGGAAAGAAATGCTGGAAAACCTACAATCTTAATTCTTTTTGCTGATATCTATTTCCCGGGTGGATGCCAGACAGACTGAAAGTTTTGAGCTGGATTCATAAGCATTTCCACAGCACGGTGAAGAATCAAAATAAGTGGACCATCCTCGGGGAATTCTGCCAGACTAAACCCTGAAATCTTGGATGCTTCCCTGAAATTCTTTTTTTCAAGCTCGATTAAAGCTTGTTCCGTAACCTGTTTAAGCCTTTTGTTCTTTTCATTCGTCTCGAGAAAAACCTCATAGATATCAACAGGTTCAACGACATTCACCACGGTAGTTTTACAAACCCTACGCGTGAGAAAACTTTCATCCAATAACTTCTTGGTGGCACCAGTAATCAAAAGGTAGCTTCGCAGATATTTTGTCAATCCTTCCACCCGGCTTGCCAGGTTCACCGAGGGCCCCAATGGACCATATTTAAATTTTATCGATGAACCCGTGTTTCCAACCCAAATTTTCCCTGAATTAATTCCAATCCCTAGGGCAAGTGGCTCGCCTATCTGCTTACTCCACTTTTCATTGATATGGGGGATTTTCATTTGCATTTTTTGAGCTGCAATTACACATTGCTTCGCATGGTCTGGTTGGTGTCCGGGCGCTCCCCACATTGCAAGCATGCCATCACCCAGATAATCCACTAAAACGCCGGATTGATCTTGGACACATTTGGAAAGCGAATCAAAAATGGCACTCATCAATTTATTGGTACCTTCGGGCCCAATGCGTTCGCTGATGCGACTGAAACCCCTCAAGTCGCAAAACAATAAAGTTGCGTCAGTTTCTCTTCCATGAAGCAATGTAGGTTCCAATGCAAGTTGCCTGGCCAACTCAGGGGTAAAGAATTGTTCAAACTGCACCCGGGCCTGCACCGCATCTTTTTCATGGGTCTGGCGAACCAATCCGGTGGATAATCCACAAGCAAGCATATCAACCAGCAAACCTTCAATAATGGCAGAACGGCGTTCGTTTCCAGTAGGGGCCCTTTCGCCATACAGCGCACCAAGAAAGTTCCCTTTGGAATCCAGGATCGGGGCCGCCACAACTGCCATGGCACCCAGATTAGTTTTCCCGACTTTAATTTCGCCTGTATGCCAAATTGTCTTTTTGAACTCAGAAAGCCGTTTGACAATGTTCTTGTTTGGTTCCCAGTTTTTAATGTCAAGAAATTTCGGGGGGTGAGCGGTTGCAACTTTCAAGCTCCCTGGTTCCCCGAGCAAAACTCGCCCAGACTCCAGCCCCACGATATCAACCAAGGCAACTGCTGCTTCCTTTATAAAATCCTGACTTCCGATGGTGCCCTGGAGTACCCGCATGGTCATTTGCAACCAATTCACGACATCGACAAATTCAGCATCAGTAACATTAGCCAGCTTGTTGGATTGCTCAAGGATGGAAGCATTGGAGGAATTGCTGCCTACCGAGTCGGTGATGGACTGAAACATCTCGACTTCATCTACCGGAATATTTTGAGAATTTGAATGAAGCTTGATCAATAAGTTGTGCAAAGCAAAAGAGCAAGGAATGTTTTTTTCAACGGACTGATTGGGGTCGAGTATGGTTTCGACATCGAGTTGCCAATGCTTTTTCGAAGTATTGGTCAATCGTAATGTTTTGGGATTAATAAATTCCAACGTGACTTGCCTTCTACTGAAGGAGGCTTCCGCCAACGGTGCGACAACCAATCGATCAAGTCCATTTTCACCGGTGCCTTGGATAAACTGGATGGGGTTGGGTTCTCCTATGCGCTGTCTGCCTATTTCCAAGGAGCCTAAAACTTCCATGCTCCAGACGGTGCCGTCTTTCTGATGAATTTCCAATATGCTCAACGAATCATCTCCAATTGGTAAAAGCCTGATAATCAATTATGAAGCGGGAATAATTTCAAACAAGCATAAAATTTTATTTCGACAATTCCCAACCTCAAACCGCCAGCCAGTTTAAAACCAATTTAAGAAGAAAAGCATAAAAGCCTTTTTTCTAGGCTTTAAACAGCACTTTGAAATTTTTTCAAAACTTTGAAAGTAATTCAAAACCGTATTGACACTTATTACAAACAGGGTATCTCAGCGCTCACTTAAGTCGCTCGAAGGGTTTGCAGCAAACGGGTTGGGGAACCCAAAGCTACAAATCACACGAGGCAGGTGAAAACCTGAAAAACGAAGGCTTGAGAATCTGGGCAAGGATTGCCCGGGTCATCGACTTGAAACTTGCTTGCCAAACAAGAGAAGTGAAGTAGTCGGTGAAAAAGTTAAGGGGTGCTTCGTGCAAACGAAACATTTTCAAATTGGGGGTTAATGGCAGACACACCGGACTAGTTCCGTCCGGATTCGCCGGGGATTATTGCGCTGGGGGAAGATTGATCAGATGCAGGCGTGAAAACGCCAACAGCCGGGGGGCTGGGTATCATCCAATCTTAAACAACAATTATAAAGTCTTAAAAGATCTTATAATTCACCTTATTCAAGCCATTCTCCGATGAATTTTCACAAGAAAAGCTGTCGGCCAATTTCACTCGGATGCTACTGATTAAGGGGATAAAAATGGAAGAAATCAACAAAAACCTGCCTTGCAACAACGAAAAATCAACTGCAACAGAAGTGGCCCAAGATAAGATGCAGGTTTGGCGCGAATTCAAAAAAAATCCATGCGATGAAATGAGAAACCAACTCATCGAAAAATATCTCCACCTTGTTAAATACAATGCTGAAAGAATCTGGGCTCGTCTGCCCGATGGCGTTGAACTTGATGATCTTGTTAGTGCCGGTGTTTTTGGTTTGATGGATGCCATCAGCGCATTTGATACCGAAAGGGGCGTCAAGTTTGAAACCTACTGTGTACCACGCATCCGCGGCGCAATGCTTGATGAACTCCGATCAATGGACTGGGTTCCTCGATTGGTTCGTAGCAAGGCCAGCAAAATGGAAGAAGCCAGGAAATCCCTTGAGGCATCTTTGGGCCGGGCACCAACTCCTGAAGAAATGGCAGAAAAAATGGGCGTTCCCCTCGAAGAATTCCACAAGTTGCAAGGCGAATCCACCGCTGTAAGCCAGGTCAGCCTCAACAAAAAATGGTATGAAACAGACAGCTACAAAGACGTTCGAGAAATCGATATCGTTGAAGACAAGCGAGCTGAAGATCCTACCAAGAAAATTCAGAACCGCGATCTGATGAAGATGGTTACCAGAGGCTTGAACCGCAATGAACGCCTCATCATCATTCTTTATTATTATGAAGACATGACCATGAAAGAAATTGGCGCAACCCTTGACCTTAGCGAATCACGCGTCAGCCAGATGCATTCAAGCATCGTTAGCAGGTTGCAAACCCAACTCACCGACAGGCGGGTTGAATTCAGCTTCTAATTAAAAGCCATCCACATAAAGCAGGAGTGGGGAATTATTTCCTACTCCTGCTTCTTTTTTCATTTCTGCCCAGGATCTCCTATAATAAGTTGATCAGAACAGGATCCGTTTCCTTTATTGGAGATTTTCCAAATGAGTGGCAATCAGTTCAAAATTCTTATTGCAGATGATAATCCCCAGGGTGCGGAGCTTCTTGAAGCCTACCTAGCGGATACGGATTTTTTGGTGAAAACAGCGGGTGATGGCGAACAAACCCTTAAAATCGTTTCTGAATGGAATCCTGATTTGATTCTTCTTGATATCATGATGCCAAGGATGAGCGGTTTTGAAGTTTGCAAACGGCTTAGAAGCAATGCCCAGACTAAAACCATACCTGTTATCATGGTAACCGCCTTGGATCAACTTGCAGATGTGGAACGCGCAGTCGATGCAGGGACTGATGATTTTATTTCAAAGCCCATCAAACAAAACGAACTTTTGCTTCGCATCAATGCTCTTTTAAAGGCTAGGCACTCGGCCAACGACCTTGCCCGTACTCTCACCTATCTGGAGGCACTGCAGCTAAGCGGAATTCAATCTCCCGCCCGCTAGTACCACAAGCAAAATGTCATTACCAAAAATCATATTGAAACAGGGTAAAGCAAAGCCTTTTTACAGTCGACACCCTTGGGTTTTTGCGGGCGCAATCTCCAAAACAGAACAATCCCCAACTGATGGTGCGGAGGTCGAAGTTTATTCTGCGGAAGGCAACTTTGTTGCCCGCGGCCTTTATAATAGCCAAAGTAAAATCCAAGTCCGTCTCTACTCTTGGAACCATGACCAACCTTTGGACAAAGATTTCTTCAAATCCAAATTTCAAAACGCAATCCAATTACGAAACGATCTTGGCCTCAACAACAACGAGGCTGGTTGCAGGTTGATTTTTAGTGAGGCTGACGGCCTTTCAGGACTCTGCGTTGACAAATATGGAAAATGGCTTGTGATGCAATTCACCTCGCTGGCAATGGCCAACCGCAAGGAAATATTTGCAGATATTCTTCAGGAATTAATCAACCCCGAGGGTATTTACCTGCGAACGGAAAAAGGCATCGGCAAACTAGAGGGCATCTCCCTTCAGGATGAAATTTGCAGGGGAACTCCCCCTGAGGGAACCATACCCATTCAAGAACATGGGGTTCAATTCATGGTTAACCTCACTGAGGGACAAAAAACAGGCTATTATCTTGACCAGCGTGATAATCGTCTAGAAACTGCGAAGCTTGCGCAAAGCAGGAGACTTCTTGATGTTTTTTGCTATGGGGGTGGCTTTTCCCTCCATGCCTTAAAGCATGGGGCAATTGAAACAGTAGGAATCGATCAATCAGCATCGGCCCTTCATCTCGCAGCGGATAACGCCAAGCGAAATAATCTGGGGCCTAGCAGGTGGATTTTGGGAAGTGCCTTCGAAACCATGGCGGAACTGGTGAAAACAGGCGAAAAATTTGGCGTGGTTGTACTAGACCCTCCGAAATTCGCCCGTTCTAGGGGTGCTATTGATGAAGCCATAAAAGGGTATCGAAAGTTAAATGCACTGGGATTAAAACTTTTGGAACCGGGCGGATTTCTGGTGAGTTGTTGTTGCTCTGGACTCATTACCATGGATATGATGGAGCAGATATTGGCCTTGGTTGGGGCTGATGAGAAAAGAGACATTCAGGTATTGCAGCGCAGGGGGCCTTCCCCTGATCATCCGGTTTCAACTACCTGTCCCGAATCCCATTATCTCAAGTGTATTATCACTAGGGTGATGTAATTTTTGTCCTTTTGTTGTGTTGATACTGTGTTATAAGGTTTTATTGTGGTTTTATTTAAACGAATTGTTTGAAAGGATTTTATTCATGTTTAAATTTTGGCGGTTTACACCTTTTGCGTTGGTTATGGCTTTGGCAGTAGGCTCAATTGCGATTTCTTTCGCTCAAGATTCCGGCATCCAGCTTCCTCCAGATACTCAAGCCTTGATCCGGCTTAATTTCCGGGCCATGATTGATTCCCCCCTTGCCAAAAAAATGGGAATTGAAAAAGCATCCGAAATAATCAAATCTGTTCCAGGTGGCGAAATCCTTGCTGAAATGGGTTTCGATCCCCTCAAAGATATAGACTCCATCACCATTGCTGCTCCTGGTGGCGGGGATATGGAAAAAGGCCTGATCATCGTTGCAGGTAAGTTTAAATCTGAAAAGCTTGTTGCAAAAGCCAATGAAGAAGCTAAAAACAACAAGGACAAAGTAAAAACCCACAAGGCAGGCGAAAAAACTATTTTCGAAGTGATCATCCCTGAGCAACAAGTACCCATGTTCATGATGATCGCATCCAATAGCACCATCCTTGCTTCAACCCAAAAAGATTATCTTGAAAAAGCTCTTGCTAATTCTGGAAGCAAGCTTTCAAACAAAGATTTCTCCGCCCTTGTAGAAAAACTTGATCCCAAACTTGCAATCTCAATGGTTGCTGTCAGCAGCGCTTTCCCTAGCAAAAGCCTCCCAGAACCTGCCAAGGCTATCATCGAAGGCATTGATTCAATCGGTGGCGGTATCGGCGTCGATAAAGATATAACCCTTAGCGTCAATGTTTTCACCAAGGACGAAGAATCCTCAAAGAAATTAAAGGAAACCATGGACCAAGGGATGGCGCAAGCGTTGGGTTTTCTTGGCTTGATGGCTGCCCAGCAAAAAGAACTCACCCCCGTTCTGGAATTTGTCAAATCGATGAAGACCAGCTCCAAGGCTAAGATGATGTCCTTGGAAGGCAAATTGCCCGGTAAAATGATTGAAGATGCAATCTTGGGCTCAAAGTAAACTTTTTGAACACAATGACAATCAAAAGGCCTTCTCTTATTTTGGTAGGGGAAGGCCTTTATTATTTGGAAGATCCGGACTTTTCTTATTGGTCTTTGTCCCAGAATCTTTGAGCAATCTCGAAAACTTCTGCGCATCCTTTAAGCCATTTTGCGCATTGAAATAATTAGCCTCTGAAATCCAAATCTTCATTTCCGGATAAGTGTTGCAAATGTTGATGGCAAAACTGGGACTAACCTTGTTGAAGTATTCCTGCGATTTATCAGGGTAACTTTTTAACGCATATACAATACCCAAGCCAAGATTCCCCAAGGCTTCATACTTGCTGTTAAGCTTGCAGGATTGGTAAAGTTTTTCTGCATCTTCAAGCTTGTGCCTACTCAGATAAAGAAGCCCCAAATCCGTGCAAACCCCAGAACCACCTGTTGTGTTCTTAAACTTGGAATTGGAATTCAAATAACGATCAACGGTCTGCTTCAAGGATTGCTCACTGTAATTGTTGTCCAGAATATCCTCGTCAACTTCCTGCAGGTCTGAAATCGCGGTATAGTGCAATCCTTGATTTTTGGAGTAGTAATAGCCTGTGAGCACACCCAGAAAAACCGTGCCCAGGACAGCCCCGATTAAAGGTAAACGGGCTTTTGCAATCAATTTCCAAGGGTTGAAAGGTTCCTTGTAAATGCCCGTGGACCCATTTTGAAACACTTGGGTATCGCTATTTTGTATGGCAGTGATACTCGGAAACGATGCAAGCATTTCGAGATCTATCTTTTCATTTTTAGAAATCTGCACCAAGGAATGCAAAACCTCTGTAAATGATTGCGGCCTCTTCATCGGATCAACTGACATCATTTTTTGCACCAAGGCACAGATGTCTTTGGGGAAATCTGGACGAATGGTTTCTAGCGATCCCGCTTCACCCCGCAAATGTTTTAGCGCAACCTCGAAGGCATTATCTCCCTGATAGGGCGGGTGACCCGAAATCATATGATAGGCAGTCACACCAAGGGAATAAATATCGGTGCGTTGGTCAATTTGTTTGCCTTCAACCTGCTCGGGAGCCATGTATAAAGGGGTGCCCAATGTCATTCCCGATTGCGTAAGGTTCAAGGGCTGAACCAGGGCTGCAAAGCGAGCCAGCCCGAAGTCTGCAACTTTGACTTCACCTTTTCTGGTAAGAAGAATATTCTCGGGTTTAATATCACGATGAGTAATGCCCAATTCACTTGATCGCTGTAAAGCTGATGCAACCTGCCTCAAAACACTAACAAGGGAATGAACATCCAATGTCCCTCTAAGGCTTAGATATTCCTTAAGGTTTCGGCCTTCAACATATTCTAATGCCATGAAATGCTGACCATCAGCTTCTCCTATGGCATAAACTTGCACAATGCATGGATGAACAACCTGTGCAATGGCTTCTGCTTCTTTTTTAAATCGTTGCAGGGATTCATTATCTTCTGCCAGATCGGTTCTTAATATCTTGAGCGCCACTTTTCGTTTAAGTGAAACTTGTTCCGCAAGAAAAACCTGCCCCATACCACCATGACCCAACTTGTAAAGCACCCTGAAATCGCCAATTAATTTGCCTGCCAGGTCGCTATATTTAGCTGGTTCTGGGTTTTTTGGAGGATTTTGATTGTCAGTAGTATTCATAAAAACTTAGGGTGTTGGCAATAATTACAAAGCTTTATTTTGTGGTGGAGGGAAAACCAAGGAACTGCTGGACATCATATTGGCAGCAATAATCATTATTTCCCAGCGCAAAAAGATGGCTGGAGTCCAAGCTAAAGGTGATAGCTTTGACCCTGAAATCGATATTCAGGGTACCAAGATGGGTGAAATTTTCGACAGACCAGAATCGAATCTGCTGATCTTCCGCAGAAGCTGCAAGAATTTTTCCATCAGGGCTGAAACAAACGGAATTGATTGCATGTTGGAGTTCTCCAAGTATTGCAACTGTTTCAAAAGTCTGAAGATTCAACACCATAACCTGCTTGCGAACAAGGGCACAAGCCAAGTACTTTGCATCACCACTTATCGCTAGATGAAACGCCCCCATGTTGCAACTGTGAACAAGCATATTGGTATTCAGATCCCATAGGGCGATCTGGCCATCTTTACCACTGGTTGCCAACCAATCGACCCCTGCAACGACCAATCTGTTAGAATTGGGCATGAAAACGACATCGGAAATGGAATTGCCATCAACTGCGTCGGTAAGCTGAATGGAAGGATTGTTTGTTTCAAGGTCCCAAACACAAACTTCAGTGGAAAGAACGCTTCCAGCTGCAAGTAATTTCCCGCATGATGAAAAAGCCATACTAGTCGCAGGAGAGCAGGAGCTATCAACGATTTTAACAAGTTTTCCTGCATGATAATCCCAAAGGGCTATAGAGCCCGAGGGGTTTCCGCGCTGTTGGTTGGATCCTTGGAAGATAAAAGATCCCGCCAGAACTTCACCATCTTTTGAAAGCGCAAAGGAAAGAAAGTCTTCTGGATTATTCATACCGTAAGGGAAAGGCTTTTCTTTTTTGCTATCAATATTCCAAATGTTAAGTGCGCTACCTGGATTAAGAACCAGAAGTTCATTTTGAACAGGATGCACACAAATAGAATTGCGCAGCATTCCAGGATGCACTGAAAGGGCCAGTCGAGTTTGCGGTTCAAAATCCCAAGCAGTTATGTGAGCAACACCCCCACTTGCAATGGTCTTGTTGTTCGGACTGAATGCAAGGAAACGAATCTCTTCATCCATCTCGCGGGCGGCACTAACCTCCTGGAACAATTCAGTCGACCAAATCCGCACCAACAGATCCGAATCCGCAGAGGCCAGATATTTCCCATCCGGACTTAATGCGATTGACTGTACTTGTATGGCATGGCTATTTAAAAGAATTATTGGCTTTCGATCACGAGCATTCCACACCCTAACAGTTGTGTCCCAACCTGCGGAATAAAGCCTGCTGCCATCGGGCGACCATACCATGGATGGAATGCGATCCTTATGACCAAGAAGTTTGCCCACTTGTTTCAGGCTTTTGGATTCCAAAAGGGTGATGCTGCAATCCTCCGTGGCAACCGCAAGTTCAAGCCCGTCAGGCCTGAATGCCAAGGCACTTACTCCCAGCTTGGAAAGATGAACCTCTGCAACGGGTTTTTTATTCTTAAGGTTCCAGAGCCTTACTCTCCCATCTTCGTGCCCGGTGGCAAGAAAACTACCATCTGGAGAAAAAGCCAGCGAAGTAACCCAGCTTAAAGAACGGGCGCCCCATTTGTGTTCCCCAGATTGCACATCCATCACATGAATATAATCAGAGGCACCAGCAGCCAGACTTGCATCTTGATTAAACCGCCAAAGCGGTATCATCGGTTCCAATTCTTTTTTTATCTGCTCCTGGTTGGTGTTAATATTCCAAAAACTCAAAAGTCCATCTTCTTCGATCGTCAAGATGGTATGGGTGTTGCTGAAGGTAAGAGCTGAAATTTCGCTCTCGGTTCTCATCGGGCTTTTATCAAACGCCCTGATCAGGATCGAGGCGGATTCCATCGGCAGGTTTAAGGAATAGTCGGTTCGCATAGTGCATTTCGCATGGTACATTACTAATCATTATTTCAAAGTCACCATGAATTATTTTACACACTTTACTGCAATCTGCATTCATTATCGTAACAATAACAGAAGAATTAATTGTTAAAGGATTATGAATCATGGGCGATAAATCTGAACTTGAATTTGTTTCCTGGCTTAGAACCAAGATATCTTCCAAAGCCTGGGTTCCCGTAGGCCCGGGGGATGATGCCGCTGTTGTTCAATGGCCTAATGATAAACCCTGCCTTGCAACCTCTGACATGCTTCTGGAAGGCAGTTGCTTTATTCTGGCAGAAGCTGGTGCTGAAAGAATCGGGCGCAAAGCCATGAATGTCAATTTAAGTGACATTGCGGCGATGGCTGGCATACCTCGCGCTGCTTTAGTCAGCTTGGCGCTGCCTAAAAATGGTGGAAAACAGCTCGCCCAGCAACTTTTTAAAGGGCTCAACCAAGCTGCAGAACTTTTTGATACTGCAATCGTTGGGGGCGACACCAATGCTTGGAACGGCCCTCTTGCAATCAGCATTACTTTACTTGGTTTTCCGGGCCCAAAAGGGCCAATTCTTCGGAGCAACGCAAAACCAGGCGATGCCATCCTGGTTACCGGCCAACTTGGGGGCTCTATTCTCGGAAAACATCTGGACTTTACCCCAAGAATCGCTGAAGCACAGCTTCTTTCGCAGCTTACAAACCTCAATTCCATGATCGACCTTAGTGATGGGCTTGCACTCGATCTTCATCGCCTTTGCACTGAGAGTAAATGTGGTGCAACCCTATTTGCTGATCGAATCCCCATTTCTGAGGCTGCTTTACAGATGAAAGATGACAAAACACCCCTGCAACACGCTTTGGGGGATGGCGAAGATTTTGAACTTTTGTTTACCCTCCCTGCTTTAGAGGCCCAGCAGTTGCTTAAAGACCAGCCATTAAAGGGCCTGCGGATCACTCAAATTGGGGAAATCACAAAAGATGGTCTTTTCATGGAAGAAAAAGGGCGAAAATTCCTTCTCGAGGCGTTAGGATATATTCATCAATTTGATTGATTGACTTTCCTTACATTGGAGATTTCTCAAATGCGGCAGAACATTCTTTTATTAACAGCATTTTTGTCACTGTCCAGCTTCTTAATCGCAGAGGAATGGCCGGCTTGGCGTGGCCCCAGAGGCGATGGCATTTCTTCCGAGAAAAACCTTCCTTCCAAATGGGGCAAGACTGAAAATATCCGCTGGAAAACTTCCATCCCAGGTAAAGGTCATTCTTCTCCAATTGTCATCAACGATCGCATTTTTCTTTCCACTTGCATTGAAGAAAAACACGAACGTAGACTCCTTTCCATTGATCGTAATTCCGGCAAGGTGCTCTGGGATAAACCTCTTCTTGTTTCCGATCTTGAAAAGAAACATGGTGAAAACAGCTTCAGCTCTGCTACCCCCGCCTCCGATGGCAAACACATCTGGATCAGTTTCATGGATTTCCCCGCTGTTCGTTTGTTTTGCTACGACCTAGAAGGCAATAAGGTTTGGGAACAAAGCCCCGGTAAGCTACTCTCCCGCCATGGGTTTTGCTCTTCCCCCGTTCTTCACAAGGATCTTGTAATCCTTAATTGCGATCAGGATGCTGAAGGCTATATCGTGGCCTATGAAAAAAACTCAGGCAAAGAAAAATGGCGGGTTGATCGTCCCAACAAAACCAGAAGCTATTGCACCCCCGTACTTATCAACACTGAAAAATTCCCCGGAATTACCCAGCTTGTTCTTAGCGGCAGCAAGTGTGTCACTGGCTATGATGCAGAAACAGGAAAACTACTTTGGATCATTGATGGCCCCACCGAACAATATGTTGCTAGCCTTGTATTTTTAGACCAGATTCTTTTCCTTTCCACGGGGTTCCCAGAATATCACCTGATGGGCATCAACCCGGATGGCCGCGGTAATGTCACTAAATCCCATGTTGTTTGGCATATCCCTCATAAAGAAAACGGGCCAAAGGGCGCTTCCTATGTTCCATCGCCCATCGCTCATGAAGGCCATTTCTATGTGGTTTCTGATGCTGGCTATCTCGGTTGCATCGAATCCAAAACCGGTAAACGACTCTGGATGGAAAAACTTGGCAAAAAGCACCACGCTTCAATTGTCTATGGCGATGGCAAGTTTTATATCACTGATGATGATGGTAATACATGGGTTGTAAAAGCCAGCCCCAAGTTTGAAATTCTATCCAAGAACGAACTTGGCGAAATGTGCTATGCTTCACCCGCAATCTCCAAGGGCGAAATATTCATTCGCACCTGGAACTCTCTTTACTGTATCTCTGATAAAACCAGTTCCGCCAAGGCGAAATAGAAACAGGATCCATTTATGACTGAAGCTTGGATTGTTCAGGCCGTGCGATCGCCCGTCGCACGTGCACACCCTGAACAGGGTATTTTCAGATTTGTCAGGCCCGACGATCTGAGCGCAGATATTTTGAAAAACCTTGTCGAACGCTCTGGCATAGACCCAAATCTCATTAACGATGTTTTTTGGGGCTGTGCCAGGCAAATCAACGAGCAAGGTTATAATGTCGCCAGGCAGGCGGTCTTGATTGCTGGTCTTCCACTTTCGGTTTGCGGCACTACCGTCAATCGAAATTGTGGATCTAGCCTTGAGGCCCTTCATCAGGCAACCAGGGTAATTCTTGCCGGCGAAAATGATGTTGCAATTGCGGGAGGCGTTGAACACATGCATAAGGCTGGCTGGGATACTGTTCCCGAGCTTAGTCCACAGATGCTAAAACGCCATTGTGCGGACGCCTTTCATATGGGCATGGTTTGCGAACATCTTGCATCCACATTCCAAATCTCCCGGGAGCTTCAAGATGCCTTCGCTTTACGCAGTCACCAGCGAGCAACTTCAGCTTCTAAAGACGGTTTGTTCACCGAAGAAATACTTCCCATCTGGGGGCACAACATTGCAGGTGAATTCCAACCTTTTTATTTCGATCAAACCATTCGGCAAGACACTTCTCTGGAAGCACTCGCCAAGCTAAAGCCCGCGTTTCTAGAAAACGGAACCATTACCGCGGGCAATGCTTCACCTTTCAGCGTTGGCGCTGCTGCATTGATGGTCATGGCCGATCATAAAGCAAAAGAACTGGGGTTGAACCCATTCGCAAAAGTTCGGGCCATGGCTGTAGCAGGAAACGACCCTTTGTACATGGGAATAGGCCCCGTGCCTGCCATTCAAAAAATACTTAAAAAAACCGGGCTCTCCCTTGATGAGATTGAGATCATTGAAATCAATGAGGCCTTTGCAGCACAGGTGCTGTCTGTTGCCAAGGAACTTAAAATCGACTCTGAAAAAATAAACAAGCTGGGAGGCGGGCTTTCCCTTGGGCATCCGTTGGGGGCAACAGGAGCAAGGATAATTACAACCATCGTCCACGAAATGAAAAGGTCCAAGGCAAGATATGCTATTGCTGCAATGTGTATAGGCGGTGGCCAGGGTATTGCAACCTTGCTGGAACGCGTCAGTTAGAACTAAAGTCGGGCGGATACCTTTTGGATCCTTGAGGCACTGCTTGAGGCTGGGTAACTTCTGGTGTCATCTGCTCAATCACCTGAAGCAAAAGCGCTGCCCTATCCTGAACATTTACCAACTGCAAAAGAAGTATTTTAATTTCCACACTTAATGGCAAAGCAAAACTAAATACATCGCAAAGATTACCCAGGCTTAGATCACTATTCACCAACCTGTCCAATTGTTCCTTGGCACTGGGTTGATGCGTAAACCATTTTGTCATCCGCTTTAACAACCTGGCCCGGATAAGGGTTTCGTTTTCTTCGGAAGTATGAGGCACATCCTCCAATATTTCAACTTTTGCAGTACGATAGAGCTTTCCATTCTTAACTTCACTGATAATTTTAGCCCGGGACAACCCTTGCAAAAGCAAATTGAACCTCCCATCAGACAATCGCTCTTCCTGAATTATCTTACCTATGCAAATTTCCGGAAAGATTGGTGCCACTTTGTTGGCACCAAATACATCAGTTTGCTGCAGCAAACACAATGCAATTAAACGATCATCATCAAGCGCATCTTCCACCATCTGCTTGTAACGAGGCTCAAAAATATGCAATGGCTGGATGACACGAGGAAATAGCACAACATTAGGCAGGGGAAAAAGCCTAACCTTGCCATCAAAATTCTCCAATATTGTAGGATCCATGGTCATGACCAATTACAATAACCAAATGTTTATCAAACTCAATTATTATTATAGTCCGGATTGATACTCGTTTTCGACCTTTGCATTACATTCCTTGAAAAGAGGTTGATTTTGTTTTCATCCCAACTAAGTGCCACTACTTTAGAAAACTTCTGCAGGACTTTATCCCGGGGGCTGCAGGCGGGCCTTGACCCCATTCGAATTTTCCGCATGGAGGAAAAAAGAGGCGGATCCGCGCTTTCAAAAGCCTCAGGAAAAATCGCAGATTCTCTTTCAAAGGGCGATTCCCTTAAAGAAAGCTTTGATCAACATCCCGACTTATTTCCCCTTCTTATGCTTTCCATGATTCAAGTTGGGGAGGAAACTGGAAGCCTACCAGAAATCCTTGCTGAACTTTCCAGGCATTATGGCGAACAAGCCATGCTTCAACGCAAACTCAAAAGCCAAATTACCATGCCTGTTTTTCAATTCGGCATGGCCATTGCCATCATCGCAATTCTCATTCTTATCCTGGACTTTCTTCCCAAAAGCCAAGGCCAAGCAAATTACGACCCCTTAGGATGGGGATTAAAAGGCGCAACAGGTTCCATCTTCTTTTTGGGAATTATCACCAGCATAATTATCGGCGGAGTTTTACTTTGGAAAATCGTACTCAACAATGTTGCATTCAAGGCAAAAATATCCGCACTTTTTGTTAACCTACCCATGGTAGGCGCCTATCTTAAAGAAAGTGCGCTCGGGAAATTTTCCATCGGCCTCGGATTGACACTCGATTCCCCCATGTCTACCAAAAAAGCACTGAAGCTTAGCATGGAAATAACCTCAAATGATGCTTTTATTCAAGCCTGCCAACCTGTACTTGCCACGGTAAAAAAAGGGCAACCCATTGTCCAAGCGTTATCCCAATGCAATATTTTTCCTGAAGAATATCTTGCTCAAATTGAAGTCGCTGAAGAGTCGGGTTCCATACCGGAAACCTGCAAACGGCTCGCCCTTCAACATTCTGAGGAAGCAGGCAGGCAACTCTCGATTATTTTTTACCTACTAGGCGGGGCAGTCTGGCTATGCACTGCCGGGTTTATTATTTTTATAATCGCAAAAATGTATGGATCCTACCTTGGTGCGCTAGGCGGGTGAACAATGCCGGCATTTTCAGGTTTGAAACTCGTGGTTCGAATCGTGCTTGCAACCCGGTGCTCGATCACAGCAATATCACACAATCCTAACGCTGTTTCACCCAGCAACTTAGGTGCCTTCTTTGCCAGGTCTTTTGGCAGAAAATCTGGCTCTTTCAAATTCAACCGGTATTCATGGCTTACTTCCAACTCATCAGGCAATAATTGCTTCAACCCTTGTAATGCATGGCGATGGGTGCATAGTACCACGGTCTTTTTCCTAGACAGCAGCACATCTCGAAATTCATCAAATTCCTTACTGCGATAATTTTTAAAGTCTTCCCTTCCCAGATAAAAAGCTACCGCATTACATTCCCTAGGATAGCAAACCACTGCCTGAAGTTCGTCTGAACAAAGTTCACTGATAATTTTTTTTGCAATCAAAGGCGATCTAAAGTCTGCATACCAAGGCATCACAAATCCTTGAATAACTCCTAGGAAAAGAGCTATGGTGCCTGCAATCAGGATTGTCGACTTCTTTTTTAAATAATGATTGCGAACCAGAAAGGCCCCAAACATTAAAGCCAAGGGTGGAAATGCAGGCAGAATGTAAGTGGGCAATTTACAACCTGATAGGCTGAAAAAAAACAAACACCAGAAACCTGCGAGTAATAAAAACCCGGTCTCCTTGGAACGAGTGGATCTTTGCTCTGCAGCCATTGACGTCATCGATTTAATCCAAGGCCATAACACAAACAATAAGGGCAGCATGCCGCCCAACAATACAGGAATATAAAAAAAGACTCCCCGTTGATGATCAAATGGTTCTAAAAACCTCATCACATGATGTTCCCATATAAAATGGGATAGGAACTCGGGCCTGCGAATAGCTACAACAATAAACCATGGTAAAAACAATAACATTGATAACCCAAACCATATCCCCCACGCTTTCAAGGTTGGCTTGCGAAGCCTCTCATCGATTCCTGGGATTAAATAAAAACAGGGGGCAGTCAATACAATCGCTATCGGCCCCTTGGTAATCACCCCGAATGCTGCAAATATCCCTGATGTAATCCACCACCCCATTTGAAATTCATTTTTTCGAATCGCTAAAAAGCCCGCAAATAATATTCCCAGAATACACATGGATAATAATCCATCCAGCACCAGCAACCTGCCCATGATGATAAACCCAGGGCTAAGCAATAAAAATAATGTTCCGACAAACGCTTCTACCGAGCCAATAATTCTTCTTCCAAGTTCATAATTCAAAATCAATCCAAAGAATAACGCAAGTGCTGGCACCAAACGAGCCTGCCAAACTCCCACGCCAAAGGTTTGATACGAAACCATGGTAAGCCAATAAAGCAATGGTGGTTTATCAAGATATGGTTCGCCACCTAATAGGGGCACAAGCCATTCATTATTGGCGAGCATCTCGCGTGGGATTTCTGCATAGCGGGTTTCATCAGGCTCGAACAAAGAAAAATCAAGCCTGCAAAACAAAAGGAGAAGAGCAAAAATACATAAAACCAATCGATGTGACAGCAATCCTTTTTCTGGCGATTGGGTCTCGCAGGTGGGAAAAAGAATCTCACACCAGAGGTGCTTCATCCAATCGTAAATGTTATTAGGCTTACTGATGCCATCCATGGCTTATCCTCTTTGAATGCAAGGATGAATCATGCCAGAAAAGAGGGGTAAAGGTCAATGGAAGGCTAGGGCCTGCCCATAAGAATCCTGTTATTAAATCTCAATAATGGCCCCTAAACCTTAAAGCCTTGGGGGTTCGTATTTTTTACAAGGTGAGGCGAAATAACCCAAACCATGCTGTTAATGATTGCTAGAATAGCTAAGCTAATAAGAATTATCTGTTAATTACGGTGCTTAATGCTTCTTAAAACTCAGGATCTTTCCAAATGTTATGGCGATTTTTATGCGCTCAGATGCCTTAATATGCACATCGCACCAGGCGAAGTATATGGCTTATTAGGACCAAATGGTGCAGGAAAATCCACCGCACTCCGTCTTATCATGGGCTTTCTTCAACCTTCCTCCGGGAAAGCCTCTATCGCCAACCACGATTGCTGGTCAGATGGCGTTGAAGCAAGAAAAAAAATCGCCTACCTCCCAGGCGAACTGCGACTCTACGAAAACATGTCGGGTAGGCAATTGGTTCATTTTCTCAGTGGCTTACGCAACAGGCCCGTTCGCCCCGACCTAAACAAAATGGCCCGCATTTTTGATATCGACATCGATACCCCCATGGCAAACATGTCTAGCGGCATGAAGCGCAAAGTTGCCCTCCTGTTAGTGCTTGATCCTTATGCAGAACTAATCATCATGGATGAACCTACGAATACACTTGACCCAACCATGCGCACCGCACTCTTGGACGAAGTTAAAGCTGCCAAAAGCAGAGGGCAGGCTGTCTTCTTTTCCTCGCATGTTCTTAGTGAAGTTGAAGCCGTTTGCGATCGCATTGGCGTTTTACGCAAAGGCGAATTAGTTCATCAGCAATCGATGAGCGATCTATCATCTGGAAGACGTGTGCGTTTACGATTGGCCCGCGAAACCACCATTCCTGATCTATCCGGCTTGCATTTGATCCGTAAGGAAGAAACACTTTTGTATCTTGAACACAATGGCACCATAGAACCTCTAATGGTTTGGATAGGCAAGCTTGATCTCTTGGAGCTTAGTATCGAACCACTGGGCCTTGAAAGTATTTATCGGAAAATCCATGGAGAAGGCGCGTGATTTTCACCCTTGTCATTAAACTTCTTCGCGATCTCAGGCTGGCTTTGCTGGTCACTGCTTCCTTGCTTTGCCTGTTCCAGGTCTTCTGGGCCAAAATCATGGAACGCATCATTGCACAACTTGCACCCTTCTTTTACGGCATGGCAGGATACTCTGGTATTGATGTCAAGCAGGTTGAAAAAGTTGTATTCGATGGGCCAGGTAAACTTATTCGATCCATCATTGGCGGCGAAACCATCGACCTAAATAATGCCATGGATATGTTCACCATTGCCTATGTTCATCCCTTGGTTCAAACCATCATTTGCATCTGGGCAGTCGGAAGAGCTGCAGGAGCTCTTGCAGGCGAAATCGACCGGGGCACCATGGAACTTCTTCTTTCTCAACCCATTGGCAGAGGCACTCTAATTCTTGCCCATCTCTTTGTTGATATAATCACCATTCCTCTTATTTGCCTAAGCATGTGGTTTGGTTCTTATGTTGGTTACTGGCTTGTAAACCCATTAACTTTAAAAGAATACGACAACCTTCCCAAGATGCAAAAGATGGATATCGAGTTTGGAATCGCAGGGTTGAAGGTTAAAATAAAAGATCCCACAGTGGCAGCATCTTCGCCTGCAAAAATGGCACCGGGCGAAGGTAGACTCGCCTTGCATCCAGAACTTCTAGGCAAAGGGCTGCTGGCTACAGGGGGATTAGTTTTCGCTATCACCGGCATCACCATGGCCATTTCTGCCACCGGAAGATTCCGCTTCCGAGTTCTTGGCTATGCAGTCTTTCTAATTCTCATCATGTTCCTCGTTAATGTTATTTCACAAGTATGGGAACCACTCATGCCTCTACGCCCTCTCACCATCTTTTATTACTACCAGCCCCAGCAAATGATCCTTGGCAGGGGGTGGAGCGTTAATTTCTCGGAATGGAACAATGGCGAAGCTTTATTTCAACTCCCCTGCCTGCTCGTACTTTACTCTGTTGGAACTTTGGGATACCTAATATCCTGGAGAATATTCCAGCACAGAGATATACCCGCACCCATCTAACCGGTATACTCTTTTCATGGCTTTTTCATCGAACTCTCATGGTGCTTTACTATGAATAAGAACTTACGCAGCCGTGTTCTAATCTTATCCTCCTTCGCTCTCATAGCTCTTGCCACCTTCCTTTCAGGCTTTGAATTCCTCTCTGCCCAAAATACCGCTCCCAAGCCTTCCAATAATTGGATCTTTGATGCCAAGGGCGTTTCCAGCCAACGGCTCTCTGATAAAGCTGGCAGGTTCTCCGGGAAGACAATTGGCGTTCCCTCATTCAAACAATTGGAAACTTACAGCTTTCATGAGTTCCATGGCACCGATGGCTTTCTTCTCAAAGAAAACGCAACAGGCGCAGAATCGGGCATGCCACATGAAAAATTCTCCCTCTCTTCCTGGATTCGTATCGATGAAGGCACTGCCAACGGGGGCATCATTGGCTGCATTCAAGACAATGGGAATTTTGAAAAAGGCTGGCTCCTTGGCTACGATAACGAAAAGTTCAACTTCATACTAAGTTCCCTGGGCGCAGATGATGGGGATGGGAAAATCACCACCCTTCGTTCCAAGTCAAGTTATCAAAAAGGTAAATGGTACCACCTTGCAGCTTCTTACGATGGGGTATCCATGCGTATCTTCATCAATGGCAAACTCGAAGGCGAATCCAAGGAACAGTCCAAGTCCATCAATTATGCATCTGCAGCCCCCTTCATCATTGGCAGATATCGTGATGATGATGAAGATTTTGGATTGGTTGGTGCAATCAAGGAAATCAATCTCTATCAATCAGCTTTATCAGCAGATCAGATTGCTGATATTTTTGAAAAAGATGCAAGCCTTGCAAATCTCGCCCCAATTCCTCTTCCAACAGGTTTTGTCATTGCACCTTATTTGCAATTCCCAACCAAGAACTCCATCACGATCATGTGGGAAACTTCAAATCCCGCATCTTCAACAGTAAAGTTTGGTACCAAGCTCCCTCTGGAAATGTCTGCAACAAAAGAGGGTACTTCCCTTATCCATGAAGTGCTTCTAGAAAAGCTCGAACCTGCAACCAAGTACTTTTATCAAGTCGACAGCAAATCTGATTCAGGTGGGATCTTACAGTCAGCGATACTTACCTTCCAAACCGCAGTTGCAGATGATGACCCTTTTTCTTTTTGTGTCATAGGCGACACCCAGAAAAACCCAAAAATGACAGGCAAAATCATGAAGCTCATCTGGGAACGTCGACCACATTTCCTTATGCATGTTGGCGATGTCGTCGACAATGGCCCGGATAAAAAAGAATGGGTCAACGAACTATTCAAACCCTCCATCGATCTTCTTTGCAGGGTCCCTGTCTTCCCCACCATTGGTAATCATGAAAAAAATCATGAGCATTACTACAACTATTTCTCTCTTCCCAAACCAGAATTCTACTACCGCTACAATTATGGAAACGCAGATTTCTTCGTACTTGACAGCAACAAATCGCTCCTTCCACTCTCGCAGCAATACAACTGGCTTGAAAAAGAACTTGCATCTTCAAAGGCAACCTGGAAAATTGTCTACCATCATCACCCAGCTTATTCTTCCGATGACAACGACTATGGCGATACCTGGGTAGGCGGTTCCAACCTGGGCGATAAGAATGTCAGATCTATTGTGAATCTTTACGAAAAATATGGTGTGGATATGGTATTCAACGGCCATGTTCATGTATATGAACGAACTCTTCCAATCAAAGGTGGGAAAATCGATCGCATGAAAGGGATCACCTATGTAACCAGTGGAGGCGGCGGTGGTTCACTTGAAAACTTCGCGCCCACCCCCACTTGGTTCAAGGCTGAAATAAGGTCTGATTATCACTTTTGCCAGATCTCAATCACAGGCAACCGGCTTAACCTTAAGGCTTTCGACCACGAAGGACGCCTGTTCGACCAATGGGACAAGGATAAATAACACCATCAAAAGTTTACGAAACTTCCAGCACGGGTTTTCCAAGCACACTCATCTTGGGTTTGATACCCAAGCCAGGCGCAGTGCTTGCTGACATTTTGCCATCAATTCTTTTGGGCGCGCCATCTGCAATACTTACGGAAACATAACTGTTGAAATCGGTTGCAGAGAACTGAAATTCAGGAGGGGTGCTTTGTGCCAGATGCGCAATCGCAGCAGTGATTATATCACCACCCCAACTATCTTCCAAAGTCATAGCAATGCCAAGAGAAACGCAAAGATCTCGTGCCTGCTTGACTTTCGTAAGACCACCAAATTTGCTGATTTTAAGATTCACCGCATCCATGGCAAGGTCGGCATTTCCCTTTATCAGCACATCAACCGAATCAATCACTTCATCAAGTATGAATGGATTGTTTGTATGCCTTCGAATGGAAAGGCATTCCTCATAAGAAAGGCATGGTTGCTCGATATAAACATCAACATCCTTGACAGCTTTTACAACACGCATCGCATCGTGCATAAGCCAACCGGTATTGGCATCTGCAACTAATCTATCACCAGGCTGTAATTTAGCTGCAACAGCTTGAATACGGGCAATATCAACTGCAGCATCACCTCCGACTTTAAGTTGAAACCGCTTGTAACCCTCCGCCCTGTAACCAGCAACTTTATTGGCCATCGCTTCGGGAGCTTCCTGAGAAATAGCCCGATATAAATTGACATTATCCCCATATCTTCCACCCATCAAAGTGCAGACCGGTTGATTCGTAACCTTGCCTAGAAGATCCCAACAAGCCATATCAATTCCCGATTTAACATAGGCATGGCCTTTAAGTGCAGCATCCATCAGGCGGTTAAGCTTGTGCAATTCAATAGGATTTTCACCAATCAAATGGCGGCCGAGCTCAACGATACCAGCACGAACACCATTTGCATAAGCAGGAAGGTAGAAAGGCCCCAGCGGGCATACTTCGCCATAACCTATAACCCCGGTATCGGTTTCAATTTCAACCACGGTCGAATCAAAAACAGAAACGGATTTGCCACCTGACCATTTGTAGGTGCCTTCAACAAGAGGAAGATCGACTTGGTATGCACGAATACGCTTGATTTTCATTTAGGTCACTCTTAAATAAATTAACAATCAATAAGTCAAAATAGTAAAACACCCGGGACTTTAGTTCCATTACTAATTATTGGCAAACAAGTATTTGGTCAGCAAATCGTAAAGGTGCCTGGTCGTGTTCTTGCCTTCATTAATGCTATGGCTGCGATTCGGATAAGCTAGCATGGTAAATTGTTTGTTATGGCTTATGAGTTCATCAATCAGTGTCTCCATTCCAAGATAATGGCAGTTATCATCGCCAGTACCATGAACAAGTAAAAGTTTGCCTTTGAGTTGATGGGCAAAATTAATCGGAGAGCCATTTTTGTAACCATCCGGATTATCAGAAGGCAAACCCATGTAGCGTTCCTGATAGATGGTATCATAATGGCGCTGATTAGGCACTGGCGCAATGGACATACCTGTTTTATAAAGATCGGGATGACGAAAAATCGCATTGAGAGTCATCGAGCCACCGCCGCTCCATCCCCAGATGGCAATCCGGGATGCATCCATGTAGGAATGAGTTTTCAAAAGCTCCTTGACAGCGTTTGCCTGATCAGAAGATGCAAGGATTCCAACCTGCCTGTAAATACTTTTACGCCAATCCCTTCCTCTGGGTGCAGGGGTGCCTCGGTTATCAATACTCATAACCAGATATCCATTTTGAGCAAGCATGGCATGCCATAAAAACCGCTTCCCATCCCATCGATCAAGAACCGTTTGCCCAGCGGGCTCGCCATACACATAAAACAAAACGGGATACTTTTTAGCAGGATCAAAATCTGGTGGTTTGATGCACCACCCATCTAATTCTACACCTTGGTCAACCTTAACTCTGAAAAACTCCGTACCCACCTTCTTGATAGTTTCCCACTTCTTTTTAAAGGTTGCGTTTTCCGTATAGGTCTTTATCACCTTATGATCAGCAAGATGAATCAAACGGGCTGAGGGAGGGGATTTAAAATTTGAAAAACGATGAACCGCATGAGAAGCATCAGGCGAAAGAGAATAAGCATGCGTACCTTTCAAATCCTTTGGGCTTAAAAGTTCAGGATTTCCCCCATTTAAAGGGATTCTGTAAAGGTATCTTTGAGTAGGATTATCAGGAGAAGCCAGATAATAAAGCCAACCGTTCTTCTCATCAACAGCCTCGATACGAATAACATCAAAATTACCTTTCGTAATCTGGGTTATTTTATCTCCGCTACGGGAAACCAAATAAGCATGACACCAGCCATCGCGTTCACTCAGCCATATAAAATTTTGGTTTTTATTGATCCAAAGAAATTCATTGTCGTTTTCGACCCAGGCCTTGTCTGTCTCGATTAAAATATTACTACATTTGCCCGTCTTGGGATCTGCAATCATCACAGTGTTTTTATTTTGCAATCTATTGAATTGCTGCAGAACTACGCTTTGGTCGATCCAATCCATTTTTGCAAGGTAATGCTCACGGGAGTCCCCAGGTATCTGCAGGAAAGAAGTTTCTCCACCGTTGGCACTAACAACTCCAATCTTGGCGGAAGGATTTTTTTCACCCGTCTTGGGATATCCAAAAGAAATCAACTTCGCATAAGGGCCATCTGAACTACTGGTGATGAAAAAATCTTTTACACCTTCAGTATCAATTTGCCAATAAGCCACAGAAGCACTATCGGGGCTCCAACGAAAGCCTTTTCTAAGGCCCAACTCTTCTTCATAAACCCAGTCGAAGGTACCATTGATTAATTTTGCAGAGCCATTGGTAGTTAGAGGTGTAATGTGAAAATCCGCAAGATCCTGCACAAAAAGGTTGTTATTGTGAACATAACAAACGGTCTTGCCATTGGGTGAAAAAGTTGCAAACATTAACGACGAAGGCTGGGCATTGCCACCCAGCTTTTTGAGTTCCTTATTAGAAAGATCGAGAACCCAATAGTCACCACGGGAATTCACACGCCAAACTTTCTTACTATTGGTATAAATCAGCAATTTGGATCCGTTATCTGAAAAATCATAATCTTCGACATTAAGAGGTTTGGTTTCCCCTGCGGGAATGAGCCATTGCTCTGGAACAATTGTTTCCTGCGTTCCTGAATTCAAATCGTGAGAGACAAGTTTTTGGCCCTTGTCGCCTGATTCGAGGGAAATGCTAACTGCGCCATTTTTACGCCATTTAGTTGCTGGCGCGCTTTCAAGTTCAAATTCCTTAGCATTAAAAATTCGATCGACTGTAAGAATGCTCGAATCTATTTTGTTACCTTGTGCAAAAAGATTGGCAACAAAAGGATCGCACATGAATAAAAGTAAAAAAGAAACCCTAAGAACTCTGAAGGTATTCATTGTTGATCCTTAAAAAAATCAATTGGTAATCTGTAATTACTTTTACGAAGGAATACATTAGAAGCCAATACGTTACAGCAAAAGTAACCTTTAAGCTTGGAGAAAAACATCTGTCACAATAACAAAACAAACCTATTTGGCCCCTGTAAGGCCAATACAGTAAAGTTTGGTTCGGGTCCGGATATACAACATTCCATCAGAAATAGCAGGGGTTGCGATGCAATCCTCACCCATGTTGTTGGTTGCAAGTATTTTGAGTTCAGCAGAGTTTGCAAGTACAGCAATTTGTCCATTCTGAACGGTTGCGTAAATTTTGCTGTCACCAAAAACAGGTTGAGCAAGGAAAGGACTTGTTATGCCAATACGCTCTTGATTCTGCAGGCGCTCGCCCTTTTTTTTACCAAGGAAATTTACAAAACCTCCAGTTTTAAAAAGCAAGATCCGATCATCGACAATCAAAGGAGAAACCAGATGGTCAGGAGGCGGGGTGTTGGTTTTCCACAAGATATGTGTTTTGGTGACATCACCTTTGCCACCGCCTCGGATAGCTTGGGTAGAAAATTCATTCTGCAAAGTTGCATCCCATTTACGCCAATCAACATTATCCCCCGCCCTGCGCCGAACTTCTTTGTCAAGAATCCCACCTTGGTTGGAAGGATCAAGAAAGGCCTTGTCAATTTCATCTCCCTCCAGAACCCCATCCTTGTTAACATCCCCGCGATCAAACTTTTTCCAAAAAGCATCGGGAATTCCCACGCCTTTATCTTTTCGGCTGGCACGAATGGAATCCTTGGTTATCTTACCTGTGCCATCTGGGTCGCTGGTAGCACGCCATTGATACGAAATCCCAGAACTAGAAACGGAAACATAAATAATACCATCAAGAACAACGGGAGTCGTTTTAATGTTTCTGCATACCAATTCTGCAGCCCATTTACGCTTTCCAGTATCTATATCATAGCCCAACACTTTACCAGTCCCTGCAACCACAAGATCAGGTCCATTGGGGGAATCGCAAATCACTGGATGGGAATAACTAACAGCCATATCGCTGCGATCATCCTTCCAAAGCAACTTTCCTGTTTTCTTGTCCAAGGCATATAGCGCAGGGAAAAGATCATCATCCTGGACAAAAAAAAGCTTGTCGCCATGCAATACTGGCGACATTCCCGGTCCCCAGTCAAAAATGAAGAAAGGCTCAGGTACGGAGTACTGCCAGACTTTCGCCCCAGTCTTGGCATCAAACGCCATCAAGCCCGATCTTACAAAGTAAATATAAACGCGCTCACCATCCGCAGCGGTCGAAGCAGAGGCGTAACTGTTGACCTGATGAATGGGCGGCAAAGCTTTTGGCCCAGCGGGAATTTCCTGCTGCCAAAGTTTTTTTCCCGTGAGTTGGTCAAAAGCAAAGACAAGAAGTTTTTGGTCAGGTTCCTTGGGATCAGACATAGCCGTGGTAAAAATACGCCCGGAAGCTATTGCAGGCGAGCCAATACCATCGCCAACGACAGCCGACCATAAAACATTTTTGGTGCTTGAAAACTCAGTGGGCAATGGCTTATTGGAAGAATAAATTCCAGTGCAGTTGGGGCCCCTGAATTGAGGCCAGTCTTGTGCAAACCCAAAACCCGAAATAAAACAAAGGCATGCCAAAACCCCACAAAGAGCCAAGAGCATATTCTTCATTTACGAACTCCTTAAAATGAACAACGAACCGGATTCTTGCAGGGTAATGTTAGTGTGGATCACCCAAGATTAGCCTTATCCCATTTGTTTCTCAATACTTAAACAACAACAAGACAATAACTTTGAATCAGAGGTTGAATAACCTTCTTGCATTTCCATGAAACACATCTTCGATCATTGAATCAGATAATCCTGTAGCAAGTGCTGCGATCTTCAACATTCGAAGCGACTCATGTCCGACCAAGGCGAGTTTGATTTTTCCGTAGGGAACTTCGAGGTTTGTGTTTTCATTTGAAATCCAAATAAAACTATCTCCCAGTGCCACACAGCGGCCGCGTAAATGCGATACGGGGAAATCAGAACCATAAAGAACTTTTTCATGACCCATCGCCCTGATGATCGCCTCTACTGCACCGCAATCAGTAACAGCGGAGGTATCAAACCAGATATTGTCCAAGCCCTTCAATGATTGGATTCCCAAAATGGTATGATGGGCATTGAAACCCCGGGCGGCGTGCGCCAGTATCATTTTCATATTGGGATACTTCCTGCAATAACGCCTTAGGGTTTGCTGATTGGCAACATCCGCCAATGCTTGCGGGCGAACCATGTGCAGGGTGATCGATAGGCCCTCCTCATGGGCAATCTGTACCTGAGGTTCCGGTAGAAAATCTTCGATGAAGGAATCAAAGGTGGGAATGGTGGGGGAATAAACATGATAGCATTTAAGTCCAACAAACCCACATTTGCGTGTAATCTCCCGGATTAATTCGGGGTCCATATCTGGGGTAATAAGCATCTGGCCCCGGGAATTAGGCCTGCTTTGTAATTCATGAAACAAGAACTCATTGGGTTTTGATACATCCCGAATTGATGGGTGGGGGAAAGGGAAAAACAACCCTTCTGTTTTTCTACGGGGGGTGATTTGCTCAATCGCATGATCAAAGGCTGCCCCACCAGCAATAGGAGGACCTGCTTTAACCAATGCGGGAATGGATTCGGGATTAAAATGGTCTGCTCTATACCAGTGGGCATGGGCATCGAAAATAATATCTGGAATAAAAGAATCAAGCTCCCGATGAAAAAGCTCCGCATCAAAATCAGTGAATTCCCAGTTGTTCATCATATAGCAATTCCTTTGGTACAAATTCTGGCCCAATGGATACTCATGCAATCAGGCGATCCCGCATACCACGCCAGAAGTATTTTCCCGTTAGAAACATTGCAAAGGGCGGGATGCCCGAAACTCCATTTCGCCATATCTTCCCAGTACTGTTTAAAATCAATATCCGCAACCCCCTGGGAAAGCAGGGCCTGCTCATCATGGGTATGAACAACTAATCGATTATTAAGAGGCCAAGACTGGCCCCCATCGGAAGAAAGCCAAAGAGTTAGAGTTCCAGGCTTATTTCTATCAACCACAAAAGCAACTAAGTGGCCGTTGGGCAAAAGGCAGGGCGAGGCAATCTGCCCAGGCATGGAAGTTTGTTGAACCGGGCCACAAAACAAGGATGAGCCAGAAACCATTCCCTTGAGAAAATGAACCGGGAGATCACATTTTTGTCGAAGATGGTGAGTCCAGAAAAAAGCAAAAAACTCGCCATCGTTTCTACCTTTACAAAGCCTTTGGTCCCAATAATAAATTTCATGCCTTGGATGCTGGGCAACCAGAAGCGGTTTGGAAAAAGTGTGCCCCCCGTCCGAAGAGATCAGCAACCATGCACCATGCATCTTATCCGCAGTATCGTCAAACTCCTTGTAACTTTCAAATGGGACTGCAATAACCCCATTTTTCCATTTGATAACCGGGCCTGTAAAAGAACAACCTTTCAAATCCCCGGTGGAAACTTTACTCCACTCACTCCACGTAAGTCCTTCATCTTGGGATACGCAAACAAGTTGTTTAGATTTTAAGATACCCTCGGTAAGTGGGTCGAATAAAGGACGATTAGGTTCACTTCGATCAAACCAGGTTGCAAAAAGAAGAATTCTTCCCGGAAATACTTCAACCATTTCAGCAGTGCTCAAGGAACCAGGCACACCATCCACCAGAGTTTCGAAGATTTTATCAATGTTCCTCCAAGTTTTACCATGGTCAGTAGACCTGCATATTTTTATGGTGCTGGAAACATCGTGCTTCTTGGGCCCGTTTTGAAATCCACAAAGGACTGTTCCGGAATCAAGCACACAAAGCGTGGTAAAAAAAGAAATTCGTTCTTGGAAACATCCCAATGAACCATCAAAGACCAAACCTTTTTCTTCTAGCAAAAGCATGGCCCAACTCCGGTACAGGATTTATTTGACAAGCCGCTTGAAAGCATCTTTTTGCACCGAACACTCAAGAAGATCGGAGATTCGATTCTTGGCAAGCCCATCGCGGATTATGATGAACGATTCTTTCGCAGCCTGCAGGGTTTGCCCCAACTCTGATTCTCCCTGTGCTGCATTGAGGTAAAACGAAGCGTAACCATGGCATCCACGCTTTGCCATCTCTTGGATGTAAAGTGTGACCACCTGGTTTTTTAAAATCTGATCGTTCACATTAAATTGCAGCATGGGCATCACATCGTTACCGATGCAATCAACGTTAATCCCCACCTCATTTGCAACAATAGTTAATCTGCTTTTCAATTCTGCACCGAATTTTTGTAATTGTAATGGCACACCCCTAAGGCGAACTTCATTCATGGTGGTGAGAGCAGCCCTAAGGCCTATGGTGTCGCTCCAATAGGTGCTAGAAATGAACATCCTGCCGGCGGGCTCCATAAATTCGCGTTTGCCAACCACCATTCCCATGGGATATCCATTGGAGATGGATTTTGCAAATACCGCCATATCAGGCGTCACGCCAAGATATTGCTGTGCACCCCCGGTACTGTAGCGAATTCCTGCGGTGATTTCGTCCATGATAAAAACAGCGCCATATTCTTTACATAGATTTTGTACCCCTGCAAGATAACCCACCGGAGGCATGGTGGAACGCAGAGGCTCCATAATGATAGCAGCAACCTGGCCTTTGTTTTTTTCGAGTAGATCGCTCAATTCGGGGAGGTTGCCGTAGGAAAAGGGCAGGGCAGTACCCGCCAGTCCCGTTGGCACACCAATCGGCTCAATGCCGGGGAAAAGATGGGAATTCAAACTTGCTTCTTCTGAAAGATTTGCGGCAATATACCAATCATGCCAGCCATGATAACCACAAAATAATATTTTATCACGGCCTGTAACACCACGGGCGATCCTTACCGCCATCGCGCATGCCTCTCCACCACATTTCGCATACCGAACCATCTCTGCACAGGGAATCGATCTGCATAATTCCTCAGCAAGTTGCACCTCCAATTCATGATTAACCGAGTAAGTAGTACCCAAGCTAATTTGTTTTTGAACCGCATCATCAACCACGGGATCCGCATACCCAAGCAAAATGGAACCTATGCCACTAATCCAATCGATATATTCAAAACCATCGACATCCCAAAATCTAGCGCCCTTGGCATGAGAAGCATAAACAGGTGATACACCATAAGCCACACGGTTGGGTCTGCGGCTGATAAGCTGGGTTCCTCCAGGAATCAACTGCATTGCTCGCTCATACAATTGCATCGAGCGAGGCACTCGTGTTGGTTTGATAATCTTATCCATCATTGGAATCTTTCTAATTCTAAAAAACGGAAAACTCTACCAGGATGTCCAGCCCCCATCGATGATCAAATTTTGCCCCGTCATATAACTGCTGGCATCAGATGCAAGGAAAACAATCGCGCCCTTGAGCTCTGCGGGCATTCCCATTCGCCCCATTGGAGACTTTGCATTTAGCCTTTCAATCAATGCCCTTGGTGCCTTGGCAGCAGGAAAGGGACCTGGACTCAGACAGTTGACACGAATTTTTTCCTTCGCCCAATAAACTGCCAGATGTCTCGTCAGATGAACCACGGAACCTTTAAGCGCATGGTATGCCGCTGGACTGGCAGCACATATCCCCTCGTAAACATCAGGATAGGAACCAACACTCCCATACATTGAACCCAGCATGATGATGCTTGCTTGATGTTTATTCCCAACTGCATGATCTCGCAAATGTCTTGCGAGTAAAAAATAGCCTGTTGCATTTGCAAGCTGCTTTTGAAATTGTTCCCCAGTCACGGTTTCCCAATCAGCGCTGAGGGGATCATGCCCATTATTAACAAGAATATCCAATCGGCCCACCTGGCTGACCGCATCTTTAAATCCAAGATCCACCGAAGTTTCATCAAGCTGGTCGATTGCAACAGCAAGATGATTCCCCCTCTGATGACCAGCAAGGGAATCTGCAACTTGCTGGGCCTTACCGAGAGTTCTGGAGGAAATGACAACCCGGGCACCAGCTTCCGCAAGTGCGCGGGCCATTGCTGAACCTAAATGCCCGGTACCGCCAGTAATAAGGGCATTTTTCCCTGAAAGATCGAACAACTGTTGCACCGATTGTTCAGAAGACAAGGGATCATTAGCCAAGAGGCACCATCCTTTTGTTCATGCTTTGATTATTTGTTTAGGTTTGTGAGTACAATCAAGGACTGGGAAGCCCGAACACGCACATCTAAAATCGGATCATCCAAAAGTTTTGAAAGTTTATCGACATACTGGGTACAAGATGCAAGGCCTGCATGCTCTGCAGATGCGGTTCGAATTCCGGCATCCTGCGATCCCAGATAAACCCCCAGATCTTCGCATCCTTTTTTATCACCTAACATTGCGAGTGCGTTTGCAATGTTTGAACGCGCACCCATATCTGTTTCTTTATCGAGAAGCGTGAGTAATTTGGGAACTTCGCTTTTGGCACCCAGCCTAGCCAAGGAAAACACTACGGTGTTTCTCACCAGCTTATCATTGGAATTCAACTCCTGGGCAAGAAATGCCATTGCGGTCTTATCACCCGACTTTGCCAATGCTGCTGCAGCATACAATCGCAATTGAACGATATCTTTTTGTTCAAAAGCAATAGTCAGCGATTTTCCATCACCCATCTGTCCCAGCTTAAAAAGGCTTTCAGCGGCATGAATTCTTCCAATCGATTTGGAATCATTCAAAACATCAAAAAGTACTGAAAGAGCACTTTGGTCGCCCGCACGGACAAGTTCTCTTGCAAGCCCGCATCGTTTCTGATCATTGGTTTCACGGGGGAGTTTTTGCTTGAGCGAGGCAATAACTTCTTTGCCTTTTCCTGCAATGGTCAGAGCTTCAGCAGCATGCATGGAAGGCCAGAACTCCTCTGATTCCAATCCTTTTTCCAATACTCGCAAACTCCGTTCGCGCAATTGTGCATACATGTTGACAATCTCCTTTTTTTCAAATTCCGTTGCTGCAGATTGTTCAGGAGTCAATGCAACCAATGCCCAGAAAAAAATTACGATGATTCTGCACATAAGCTTCCCCTTTAAACATCCAACAATAAAAACTCTTTAGTTAAATCCTTCTTCCAACCTAATTAATTTTGACCCCTAATTCCTGATGCTGCTGGTTTGCAGAATCCAAATACCTTCTATATGCATCCTCATCTCTAACACAGCTTACACCTTTGAAAACCAAGCCAAAACTCCGTCTATGCCGGGTTGTGGATTTGTTTGCATTCGCCCTGTGAATCGTATTGCCATGGTGGATCAGCACATCACCAGGCTGTGCATAAATTGGGACTTCGCCTATAAGATCCATCTCGCCAAAATCCGAAATCCCCTGCGAGAAGCCCAAAGTTTTTGTGCGTGAGTGATGCCTGATCCCACGCAAATGCGAACCCTTCACATATCTTAAACATCCGTTTTCTTCGTCAACCGTATCCAATGCCAGCCACATGGTCAGCACCTGGCTTGGTTTCAAACAAAAATAATAATTATCTTGGTGAGGTGGGGTCGCATGATTGGTGTTGGGTGGTTTGTTAAACCATTCTGCACCCGACGGGGTTTGGGTTTTCTCACCCAGCAAAGCTTCTGCAGTTTCACGCCATAATGGATGTTGCAGATAATCCTTGAAGAAGGCATCCTGTTCAATGCGATGTAATTGCTTCAAAGTTTCAGGGCGCTGCCTGTCCTCATAAAAAGCATCACTTTCTGCAACATAAGGTACCACATCCCGCACATATCGATCGAGGTTATCTTTGAGGGATTGTAAATGGGCTCCTTTAAGAAATTCCCTGACAACGACAAAACCCTCTTTTTCAAATTCCGATTTTAACTGAGCAAAAATCATCTCATTCATCCTTGCATAATAGAGACCCAAGACCCAGTTTCCACGCTTTTTAAAATTGCAAGATTCACCTTGAGGGTTTGAATCGCATCCACAAGGGGGCACACCTGCTTTTTAACACCCTCAGCTTCATCAAGAAAATGGTTGGCCTGACGAACAAACAAGGTATCACGCTCAAGAGGGCCCGCAAATTCATCATGCCAAGCATTACCCGGTTCGCTGATCCAACGCCAGCGGTTTTCATGATATTCAAACCTTACCGTTCCCTTCTCACATATCACGGTGATGGTGTTTTCATTGGGAGACTGATGCTGATTAAGAGAAAAAGAACCCAGGATGGCCCCGTGGCGTGTGATGACATTGACAGTATCCTCCACCTGGACGCCCTGCAATGCAAGATGAGAAGCATCCGCCACAAGTCTTTGAACAGGGCCTACAAGCCATTCCACCGCATTAACAACATGAGTAAGGGCATCTTGAATTGCTCCGCCCCCCGATTGATGCTGCGTGTAATAAGTATCCCGATATGCCGGCCTGTAAAAAGCAAAGTCCTGGCCTGAAACCGCTACAACCTGTAGAGGTTTTCCAAACCTGCCCGAGTGAAGTGCCTGCCGCATTTCTGATAAGCCAGGATGCATACGATATACATAAGCCACCGAGGCAATTACTTTTTTCTCTGCCACCAAAGCTTGAAAGTCATTCACTCCCTCAAGCAATGTGGATAAAGGTTTCTCTATCAAAACATTGCAGCCTTGCATCACGACCCGGGTTGCCATGGATATATGCAAATGAGCGGGCGTTGCAATAACCACAGCAAAGGGCAGGCTATCAAGTGCTTCTTCAATTGATGAAAAATATTTCTTGATGTTATAGCGTTGCGCCACTTCAAGGCGTTTTTGCTGGCTGACTTCACAAAGCGAAACTTCGACCCGCCCTGTATTGGTAAAACACCGGACATGCCTTTCGCCTATCGATCCTGCACCGACAACCAGGAGATTACGTTTTTCAGGCATTGTATTTTTCCAAAAGTGCAGCTTCCCTGGCAAGAAGATTATCGAAGGTAAAACCCAGGGGTGCATAGCGTTGCTGAATCGCCTCCATGCCCTGTTTAACCATTATGATATCAGCACCATGGCAAATAAACTTAGCCCCCAGATCCATCAACATTTTAGTATGTTCAGGTGTTCCACTAACTGTGCCCCACCACTTTCCAGCATTCCTGGCAGCACTTGCAACCCGCTTGTAAGCATCAGTAATGATGGGATGTGTAAACTGGTAGGGGATACCTGCAACCACGCTAAGATCGCCCGGCCCTAGCATGACGACATCAATCCCAGGAACCTTGGCAATCGCGTCTGCCTGCTCCAATGCCTTCGGGGATTCCAGTTGTGCAATTAATAATGTGTGATCATTTGCAGCTTTAAGGTAAGGCGTCATAGGCATCGCACAATAAGGATTGTCACCATTGGCACCATCCACCCCGCGTTCGCCCTGGGGGGCAAACTTGGCAAAACGAACAAGCTCTGCGGCCTCTTCAGCGCTTTCACAACGGGGATACATGATGCCTTGTGCGCCCGCCTCCAAGATTCTTCCCATACGCATGAACTCGCCCTTTGCTGGCCGTGCGATAATATCCGATTTCCCGACCCGTGCAGCACGCATAAGGTTGGAAGCTGTTTCGTCACTGGTTGAATGGTGCTCCAAATCAAGCCATATTCCGTCAAATCCCATCAAGCTGACGAGCTCGTAAACAGAAGGGTCTATGAAATGGCAACAAGTAATGAGCGCTGTTTCGCCCTTACGCAACTTTTCTTTAACTTTGCTAAATCTCATGCAACTACTCTTTCACCTTCAAGGTGGTTTAGGGTTATGGATTCTTTTAATCCGGTGACGGAATCCAATGGGGTAATCGTTCACCAAGCAACTTTACAAACATATCAAACTGTTGATCCGTTGAACCAACATAAGGGGGTAAGAGACGAAGGGGAAAATCGGGATGGTACATTTTTTCAAACAACTTATCATACGAACCATCAATCTTTCCGATAGGGACAGCTTCAAAAAGGGTTTTAAGAATCAAATCACATTCCCTTGAAAATTCCGTCAATGCGTTGATATCCCTGAGTCTACCCGCATCAAAATGAGTTTTTAGTTTCGGCCAGTTCATTACAAAGGATGCAAGAATCCCACATTCCCCGAACAAAGATCCATGCACATAACCCTTCTCAGAGAAGAAATGCTGCAACTGGGTTGCATCTTCCTGAAGACTCTGGATATGCGCCAAGGAATCACCAGTATTTTTAGTTGCAACCAGATTCGGAAACATTGTTGCAAGCTTGCCATATTCTCGGCCAGTAACCAAACGCTTTGTCCTTGGCAGGTTGTAATGCATGAATTTACAGTCGCTAAATCTGCCACATAGTAATTCAAAAAATTTGAATAATTCGAAATCATCAAGGGCTCCCCACGAGGGAAGTGATATCTGGAATAATTTGACACCCCTGGATATGCAGCGTTCGATACGCTCAATCATGGTGACCAGAGAAAGGCTTATAATGCCAACCATGGGTTCTGCGCCCACTTGCCGCATTTCTTCTGAAAAAGCATAAACAATGCGATCAAACTGGGTATCGGAAACGGCATAACCTTCGCCCGCAGTACCAAACAAATAAAGATGAGAAGTCCCGCGTTTCAAGGTGGAGCGAATGCTGCGCCTGAAAACAGCTTCGAGAAAATGGCCATCAGTATCCCAAGGCACACAACAAGTAGACATTATGCAAGCAGGATAACGCTTCATTTCATCCTCCATTAAAGAATGAACTTAAATACAATCCTGCAATAAAATCATCTGCACCAAAAACATTTGGGGCAATAGCATGCACTTCCTTATCAAAAACAGCGCTTGAACTACTTGGCAGAATAACTTTCCCATAAGGGTTAGTTACAAGGGAAACCTTCTTGTTTACATCGCCTGCATCAGAGCTTTTTTCCTCTTTGCCGGGAAGCAAGGGTATCTTTACCTTTGCAAAGTAGATGTTTGTCTTGCCTTCATGGGAGGAATAATAACTGATCCAAAGCAATCCATCCTTGAAAACAAGGCCTGCGTAACTGGTATCACCGCCCGAGGGAAGGGTAAGAAATTCCTTGAGTGAACCTAATTTGGGATCAACCCAGCAAAGAGCTGTACGAACTTTTTTATCGTAAAGCCTGACTACAGCAACCAGCCTGCCGTCAGGTAGAAGAATCATATGTGGACCGCCAATGCGGGTGCCAAGATCTTTCCACTCCCATTTGTTAAAAGGCGCATTCGAGATGCCTATCAAGGCGTTGTTTGGTTTCCCATCACGCCTTAGCAAACAATAGGCGGTATCTTTATCAAACACGATCGAAGTTTCATTTGGATAACCAACTTCAAACAACCTTTCAACGAGGGTATCAAACTTTTTGCCATCCTTACTGGAATACAGCCTGACAGATTGATCCTTGGCACAACCATATCCAACGCCATAAGCCGCCCCTTTGTACCAGGTGGCACGCCAAAGCCAAAAATCAGGATCACCAATTTCATATTTATCACTCCAAACCTTGCCATCCTTTGAAAACCAGGCAAGCGATTGATGCGTATGCTTCGATTTATCATGCAATGCCTCTGCACCGCAGAGCATGAGTTGCCCATCGGGAGTGATGGTGATCTTCGCATCGCGGAGGTCAGAGTTGCTGGATTTGATAAGTGCCGCAGATTCCCAATTCTCACCATCCAACGAAGATATTACACGCAAAGCCCCATCGGGTGAGACATGCCCCTTGCCCTCACGAAAGACACAGTACCAGCGATCCTTAAAATAAACCAAATCAGTAAAAGCATTATGAGGCGCCTTGTCCCATATCTTCTTTTGCATGATGATTGAAGGTTCATCGGCAAGTACCATCCCGCCACAAAGTAAAAGTCCAAAAATCAAACCTTTCATACCAACTCCTTTATTTTTTAATGCAACCAAGGGTATAACAATTATTTCAAGGGGAATTCAGAATCAAGCCAATGCTTTACAGCCCAGGTATGCCTGCGCTGCCTATCTTCCCAAATTCGGGATTCTTCAGGAGTATAATTATAAAAACCAACCCCATTCTTGATTCCATGCGCATCTTTTTTAACCAAATCTTCAAGAGGGAGGGGCAATGCGGAATCATTGGTTAGCGTGGGAACAATTCGCTGCATGGCCTTGGCATAAAGACTGGGGCCGCCCGTAAGATCAATCCAGCGGAAAGGCCCGCAAGAAGCTGCCCATAGCCCCAAGGTGTTTCGCAAACTTCTGTCAATGGTTTCAAAATCGGCAACCCCTGTTTCCACAAGATGCAAAGCCTCGCGGTACATGGCGTAGGCAATGCGATTAACAATAAAGCCAGGGACATCCTTCATACAGACAACAGGATCCTTGCCTAGCAATTTGGAAACTTCAATGGTTGTATCCATCGCTTGCTTGGAGGTGGCCTCGCCTTGGATCAATTCAAGGAATCGAGTTGCGTGTGCAGGCTCGGCCCAGTGCATGCCAACAAATCTTCCCGGGTTTTTCCTACTTTGTTGAAGTACAGAAATTGGAATCGCAGAAGTGTTGGAAGCAATTACAACATCATGAGGAACCACCTTTTCAAGATCATCAAAAACTTTTTGCTTGGTGGCAAGATCTTCAAAAACACTCTCAATGATGAACTGACAATCCGCCAGCCCGTTGGTATCGGTAACCTGCTTAAAATTGCCTTTCCATAATTTTAATATTTTGGAAGAAGCAACTCCACGATCCACAAGCTCGGAAAGCATAGCCCCAATGATTGGGAAAGCAAATTCATGCTCCTCGTGATTGCGAGTGAGGGCAACAACCTCGAATCCTTTTTCAAGAAAACAAGCGGTAATACCCCGGCCCAGCAGGCCCAGCCCAACAATTCCAATTCGCCTGATCATGTAAGCTTCCCCGATGCTTCAATGGGCCATACTTCAACAACAATGTCATTTTCATGAACAAGAATTTCCCGGTGCAAATTACAGGTGGTGCAAGCATGGGTGGGAATAAAATGAAGCAACTGGCCAACCTGCCAATCAGGGCATTGATTTATCACACAATGCTCCTCAGCAAGAAAGAAGGGAATCTCTACATCAGGAAAATCCCGGATACCGGGAAGGCCAAACTCGCATCCGGCCCCCTTAACCCCGACATCAATAACGGCTTTATTAGAGGCAGGCCTGCTGATAACCCTCACCAATAAAGAAAGGGCATTTTCAAATTCTGGTACCAGCTTCTTATATTGTTTATCCATGGTTACATAGGTACCTGCTTGGATTTCATCGACTCCCGCAAGAGTACCGGTGCTATCGTAAGTTGCGCTTGAACATCCACTGATGCAAAAAACCTCGTACCCTGCAGACTCAATCAGCCTTCGTGTTTCCACTGCCAACTGCATTGCGGATTGGGCCCTTGAGCTTCTTTCTTTCCGATCAAGCACATTCACCAAATGTCCTTCATAAGCCTGCAAACCTGCAAATCGTATGTTGGGCAACTTCACAATATTTCGAACTAATTCAAGAGCAGGTTCGCCCGGCTGGACGCCACACCTGCCCATGCCAATATCCACTTCCACCAATAAATTCACGGTGGAAGATTCTTCAAAGGCCGATTGCGAAATTGCAAGCGCATGTTCAAGGCAATCAATCGCAACACCAATACGGGCTTTCTTTGCAATTCTTGCAAGCCTAAGCGTTTTAATCTTTCCCACGACTTGATTTGCAATCAAAACATCATCAAACCCATGCTCAACAAGAACCTCTGCTTCAGCCAACTTGGCGCAAGTCATGCCAACTGCACCTGAAGCAATTTGTTTTCGAGCAAGGGTCACACACTTATGGTTTTTAAAATGAGGCCGTAACTTCGAGGGACGATCCTTAAAGAAGGATGACATCCGTTGAATATTGTTTTCACACGCCCTTCTATCCAACAATAAAGTTGGAGTTTCCAAATCCGACAACTTCATTCCAATTCTTGGGTCTACTCCGGCCATGGACTTTTCTCCGTTCCTAGCGAATACAATATTGCTTTTGAATTGGTATACTCATGAGCCGCTTCTTCGAAGCCCAACTCCGCACCTATTCCGCTCATTTTGTAGCCATAAACAGGCACATTGGCACGAAGAGCACCGCCCCCATTAATCGCAATACGTCCCGCTTTCAATCGCCTAGAAACCCGTAAGGCCCTGCCTCCATCGTTGGTCCAAACATTTGCCATCAAGCCAAAATCACTGTCATTTGCAATCCGGATAGCATCTTCCTCATCCTGATAAGTCATCACGCTAAGAACCGGACCAAAAACCTCCTCCCGGGCAATAGTCATGTTGGAAGTAACACCATCAAAAATGACAGGAGGATGAAAACATCCTTCACCTTGAGAAAGGTGAGCATTATTAAGAATGGATCGAGCGCCCTCTTTTTTAGCCTGCTCAATATAGTTGATTACAATCTTTTTATGCTGAGCAGTAGCCAGACAACCTAGATGATTTTTGGGGTCGGTGGGATCACCCTGCCTAAGGGAACCAACCTTCGAAATGATGCGCGCAAGGATTTCATCATGCTGGCTGGCATGAACAAGCAGCCTTGATCCGGCGACACAAACCTGCCCCAGATTAAAAAAGATACCGGTGATCACCCCGTTGACCACATTTTCAAGCAGAGCATCGGGAAAAACAATACTTGGAGTTTTTCCCCCGAGCTCCAACATAACCCCCTTCATGCCAATCTTTGCGGCTTGCAACATTTGTGCACCAGTTTGATGCCTGCCAGTAAAAGTTATCTTGTCCACACCCCGATGCTCAACAAGCGGAGTACCAGCATCAGACCCAGTTCCATGAATCACATTGATAACCCCGGGCGGAAATCCGACTTCAAGGGCAAGGTTGGCAAGCATCAATGCAGAAAGGGGCGAAACTTCGGAAGGCTTGAGAACCACGGTGTTGCCACACGCAAGAATGGGTGCCAACTTGATCGCAGCATTGGTCAGTGGGAAATTCCAGGGAACAATCGCAGCTATAACACCCATGGGTTCGCGAAACTGCATGGTCACATTATCAGGAAGGGTGCCATAGCACTTTCCCGCAATCTTATCGGGGAGCCCAGCGTAACTTTCAAAAAGATCTGCAGCACAAGGCACATCAAAACCAAGGGTGTCCCGGATGGGCTTACCCACATTCAGAGTGTCCGTCATGGCAAGGTCAGCAAGATTATCTCGAATTTTTCCTGCAAGCTTATAGAGCAACCTGCCGCGGGCAAGTGGGTCCATCCTGGGCCAAGGCCCCTCATCAAAAGCCTTTCGCGCCGCCTGTACCGCAGCATCAACATCCCGGGCATCCGCAAGTGCGACACTCTCGAGCAAAGTGCCGTTGGCAGGATTGAATACATCCCATTTCCTACCCGCAATTCCATCCACCCATTTGTTATTGATAAAAAGCTGGTTGGGCCATTTCTTCATGCTCAAACTCCACCTTGATTACTAAATCAAACTTGATCAGAATTTTTTGCCCTGTTTCCTACCAATGCACTTGATAGCGATCCCACACTTATTCCGGCAAGCAGGGAACCAGGCAACATCCAGACGAAACTTATCACGACGGGCAGGTTTAAATCCCGGGAATAAACAATAAGCACCGCTACAACCACGCTTGCAATCAAACCCATCCAAGCCCCCGCCGCATTGGCCCAGGGGACAAACAATGCCAAAAAAAACAACACGAACAACGGGGCGGTCAAAAGATTGATCAGCTTGAAACAACGCTCGACCAAATTACCATCTATGAAAAGATTAAGCATGCTTAACCCAACAGCAATAGCCATGATGATGAAGGAAAGGTATCGAAGGCGGGTGACAGCATCGGCATCAGACACCTTGAATCTTGGAAAAAGAGAAAGAAAATCCTTTTCCAATACTGCACAGGTGGAATTAACCCCAGAAGACAAGCTTGACATTGCAGCAGATAAAATTGCTGCAAGGACCAGGCCGGACAAACCTCCAGACATCTGGCCCATGATAAATCTGGGAAAAAGCTGATCCCCCATGGACTTGAGATTCTGCCCTGCGGCAAACTCCGGAGGGTTTGCAGTGTAAAACCCCAGAAGCGCAACTCCTGTTATTGCTAGCAACAACGAAACCGAAACATCAGTGATTTGCGCAACTAAAAGGGTTCTCCGTGCGGATGAAGGGTCGCGTGTTGAAAGAAACCTCTGGATGGACATCTGATCTGAACCATTGGTGCAAACATACCACAAGGTTGTAGATAAAATTAAGATTCCAAACGAAACTCTTTGACTGGGATCAAAACCCCAACTGGGCTCCTGCCATTCCCTGGGCCATTGGGTCGGCCACCATTGGCCCACCCCACCCATTTGGTATGTAATCACTCCCAAGGTAACCACTGCCCCAAGCAGCATGGTGATCGATTGGATCGCATCCGTCATAACCACCGCTTTAATGCCACCCCACGAGGAATACAAGGCGGTAATCAACCCAAGGGAAATGCAAAGCCAGGGTATTGTAGAAGAACTTAACCCAAGGAGGGGAACCAAGACAACTTTGCTGGTGGCAAATAAAATTGTCGCCATCCATCCAATGCGAAGCAGCAAAAAAACTGCTGCCCCTGCAAGCCTAATACTCATACCTAATTTTGATTCGAGAATTTCATAGGCACTGGTAACGGGCTGCTTCATTAAAAATGGAATCAATCCATATCCCACAATAAGAAAAATCAGTGGGTGCGCAGCAAGTTGGGTGACCATCATGGGGCCATTGGAAATCATTTCCCCGGGCACCCCAAGATACGAAAGAGTGCTAACCAAGGTAGCAAAAAGGGAAAGCCCAAGAGCGATGGGAGACATGCGCCTGCCCCCTAGCAAATATTCTTCAGTGCTCGAATTTTTCAAAGAGTAATAAACTCCCACCCCAAGCATTAACGCCCCGTATGCAAAAATAACCAACCAGTCCATCAGATGCATGAAAACTCCACTCTAATGAATAAAGAGGCGAAGGCTGGAAGTTCAATCACCAGAATAAATACTATTTATTGAACTATTAACGAATCATTATGTGTTGTATTGTTAGAAATTCAAGATAAAATAGTGTTTATGAGCATTAAATCAAAAACAACCTTCCAAGTTCAGGAGCTTGCCCAAAAGATTCGCAAGCGCATTCAAGGCGAGCAACTTGCAGATGGCGCATTCTTCATGACCGAAGCGCAGCTTGCAGAAGAATACAAGGTATCCAGAACCGTGACCCGTGAAGCAGTCAGCAGGCTTCAAGGTCTGGGAATCTTGGAAGGACGAAAACGCAAGGGCCTTCTAGTCAGGCATCCCGACCCGCTGCAACTATTCGCCAGCAGTCTTCCTTCCCTTACAGCCTCAACTGAAAACTGGTTGGAACTTGCGCAACTGCGCTATGTGATTGAAGTAGGTGCGATAGAAATTGCGGTGCGAAACGCCACGACTTTGCAAATTTCCAGACTCGAGGAAATCACGCAACAATTGGAAGCATCCATTTTAAATGACCCAACTTCAAAGCAAACAGTTGAACTGGACTTGGAATTTCATTCTCAGATTTTAAAGATGACAGGATCCCGACTCATCTCAGGGATGCAACAAATACTTGTGCATTTTTTTCAAATCGCCCAACATAAGGAAATGCAGACCGGAACAAAAGAACGAATCATCTGGGAACATCGTGAATTATTTCTTGCCATTCAAAGCCGTGATGTAGAAAGAGCCCGCGCCATGATCCGCATGCAATTTCGCTCGACTCTCGATCTGGAAATTAAAGATAAACCATGATAATAATCAAGCTACCTATGGTTGCTGAATAAAAAGGGGAAAGCCATGCTGGAAATTTATGGGGCAGCAAAAACATCATGCGCTTTCCCAAGCCGCAGAAAGCTCCTTCAGGCTGGCGGTCTCTCGCTTTTTGGCCTTACCACCCCCGGTTTTCTAAAAGCTAAAGATTCAGATACCAAACGGCATAAAGCCAAGGCCAAATCGGTGATTCTATTCAATCTGCTGGGTGGCCCCAGCCACATGGATATGTTCGACATGAAGCCCCAAGCACCCGCAGAAGTACGGGGAGAATTCAAACCGATCGCAACTTCACTACCCGGGCTACAAATCTGCGAGCATCTGCCAAACACTGCTAAATGGATGCATAAGACCAGCCTAATACGAACGATCACCCACAATCATAACTCCCACAATCCACTCCCCATCATGACAGGTTATACTGAAGGAAACCCCGCTGCACTTACGCCCGACCCCAATGATCCACCCGATGTGGGCGCTGTTTGCCAATACCTTGGCCTAGGGCCCCGCAATGTCCCGGGCGCAGTCTGCCTTCCATGCTATCCCGGTTGGGGAGATGGCCATCGCAGGCCCGGACCGTATGGCGGATTTTTGGGCAGCCAGTATGATCCTGTTTTCTCTTTCTGTGACCCTACCTTTGCATCTGAACCCAAAATCAAAAATTACGACCCCATAATGCCCATGGGCGATACCTACATGCCAGGCTTGGGCAACCCTGTTGATATGCCTGCCCACCGCTTCGAAAATCGTAAATCCTTACTTCATCGCCTTGATCTAGCCTACAGAAAAGAAGTTGAATCCCCATCGCACATCAATCTCGATCGCCATCAACAACGAGCCTTCGAACTTTTAACTTCAAGTAAAACCCGCGAAGCTTTCGATCTCTCCAAGGAACCAGAGGCATTGCGCGAACGCTATGGCCGTAATCTTTTTGGCTCCAGCATGCTTGTTGCCCGCAGATTAGTGGAAGCTGGCGTGCCTTTCATCAGTGTGCATCAAGAAATATTTAAACATTACGGTCACTCCTACGACATGCATGAGAACAATTTTGGCATGCTCAAAAACTTCAACCTGCCTATGCTTGACAAGTTGTTTCCCGCACTGCTTCAAGATCTTGAGGAACGGGGATTGCTTGATTCAACCTTGGTTATTGTGATGGGCGAAATGGGCAGATCACCTCGAATCAACGGGAAAGCAGGAAGGGAGCACTGGCCCCAATGTGGCTTCAGTCTGCTGGCGGGAGGCGGAGTTAAAAAAGGCACTGTCTTTGGTAGCACCGACAAAGAAGCTGGCTACCCTGTCGATCACCCGGTACGCCCCTGCGATCTCATCGCAACCATTTATCACCTATTGGGAATCGACCCACACACACTTATCCATGATAGAACCGGCAGGCCATTCCCCATTGCACGCGGAGGCGACCCTGTCAATGGCGTGATCGCTTAATTACAATGAAACATCATGACGTGGTTTAATTCAACCATTCGACATCAAAGAAAATTCCAATCAATCCCAAAAGTTATTATTGCTCCCATGATTTTTGTAGTATTCTGGAATCTGGCATTCATACGTTAAAAATCAACCCTCCATGTGGAAATCTAAAATGAACCAACCTGTTTTCACCTTCGATGTACATCTAGATCTAAGCATGAATGCCCTCGAATGGAATCGCGACCTGCGCTGGTCAATCGAAAAGATCCGCAGGTGGGAATACACGATGAAGGACAAGGTAGACCGGGGCAACAACACTGTCAGCTTTCCCGAAATGCGAAAAGGGCAAATAGGACTATGTGTAGCAACCCAAATCGGCCGTTACTCCCCCTACTTCCACAAGCTTCCCGGTTGGAACTCGCCCGAACAGGCATGGGCCCAAACTCAGGGGCAACTAGCATGGTATCGTGCCATGGAAGAAGCAGGCGAACTTGTACAAATCCGCAATCTGGGCCAACTCAACAACCATCTCGATTTGTGGAAAAATTTCAATAATTCCACCGGGGCCCAGCCCTACACCCAGGAATCACTTAAAAAACCGAACCATCTTCCAATCGGCTATATTTTAAGCCTCGAAGGCGCTGATTCCATCATCACACTCAAGCATTTGGAACGCAGTTATGAAGATGGACTTCGAGCCTTGGGGCCCGCACATTATGGCCCGGGCAGATACGCCCATGGCACCGACGCCGAAGGTTCTCTTCCAGCCGCGGGCAAAGATCTTCTCAAGGAAATGCAACGCCTAGGCATCATCCTCGATGCAACCCACCTGAACGATGCTTGCTTCTGGGATGCCATGGAAATCTATCACGGGCCCGTATGGGCCAGCCATCAAAACTGCAGGGTGCTTGCACCTTGGAATCGCCAATTTGCTGATGACCAGATCAAGGCAATCGTTGAAAGAGGCGGAGTGTTAGGCATGGCCTTTGATGCCATCATGATGGTACCGGGCTGGATTCATCTCAAAAGCAAACCTGCTGATTTTCAATTGAAGATCGAACGCATCTGCGATCATATCGATCATATCTGCCAGATTGCTGGCAATGCAAAACATGTTGGTATCGGAACTGATCTCGATGGCGGGTTTGGCAACGAGCAAACCCCGATGGATCTGGATACCATCGCTGATTTACAAACAATTCCTGGTTTACTGGATCGCAGGGGTTACTCTAAAGCAGATATCGAGGGAATAATGTCAGGCAACTTCATCAACCTTCTTCGCAAAGCTTGGAAATAAAGCTTTAGCATCCTGATAAAGGCACCTGAAATGAAATCCACGTCCTGTATTCCATTAATCTTCCTGGTGTTTTCGTTTTATTTTGGTGCTCCGCATTCTTCTGCCCAATCAACAACCTCTGAGCCAAAAATAATTGGCCATCGTGGCCTTATGAATGAAGCACCAGAAAACACCCTCGCTGCTTTTTCCACCTGTATCAAACTTCAGATTGGCATCGAACTTGATGTCAGGCGCACCAAGGATGGCACCCTCATCATTCTGCATGATGAAACCCTCAATCGTACAACCAATGGCAAAGGAAATGTGTCCGACATCACCCTTCAAGAATTAAAGAATCTTGATGCTGGAAGTTGGTTTCACCAAACATTCAAGGGCGAAAAAGTACCTACCCTCGAAGAGTTTTTTGTTCTGCTAAAAACATCAGGAAACAAAAGCACAATGGTTGCAATTGATCTTAAAACCTCCGATGCAACCATCGAAAAAGAAATTGTTGCACTAGCCAACAAACATCAAGTGCTACCACAATTGGTATTCATAGGCCTTGCCATCAGTGACCTGGAAATTCGCAAGAAGCTAAAACTTGCGGATGCCAACGCACATGTTGCGGTCCTTGCCAACAAATTAGAGCATCTTGAAGCCGCCCTTAACGATATGCATTCCGACTGGGTTTATGTGCGCTTCATCCCAACCAATGAAGAAGTAAAAAAGATCCATGCCCGGGGCAAGAAAGCCTTTTTGGTCGGCACACTGGTGGCAGGCCAGGAGCCTAAAAATTGGCAATCAGGCAAAGATGCAGGTATTGATGCCCTGCTTACCGATTACCCTTTTGCATGCAGAAACTCATGGCGTACTAATCTCAAAATACAACAGCAACAATAGGCAAACTTACTTCACCCCGGTTTTCAGCTCCGCAGTCATTTCCAATAACTCTGCAAGCATTTTATCCGATGCATTCTTTTCCAGCCGATTGGTTCCCATCCAGGTTTCATATCCCCCCAGTTCATGATGCCTAGGCGTGGGTAGATAACCATAGTACCCGTGCGCAAGGGAAACCATCCAACCTCCTTGAATCGGGCTTTTCTTTTTGTATTCCAATCCAATTTCACAAAACACCTCGCAAGGCATGGTGGCAATTGAGCGATCACCAATCCTCAATACCTGCAAAGGCATCTTCAATTTTTCAGGATATTCTGCCATGGTGGAAATTCGTTGGGCATATATTGCAGAAAGATTGCCCTTGGCGGGGTCTTTAGAGGGGTCTGCAAGCGTTTGCTTCACCCATTCCATATCGGCAGCATCAGGCCTACGAAGGCCTATAAGTGGTTCGCGAAAACGCGCACCAAGTGTTACATAAGATTCGTACTTCAACTTGGAAAGAGAATCGACAACCTTGGTAGCAAGGTCATTTGCGACAATCGTCATTTGCTCATAGGGTTTTTGTCTACCTCGGGGTGTTTTAAAATTAATGTTATTGATATCACCGCTGGTACCATTGGCCATCAATGCCACAAAGGTGCTGTTTTGCGGACTGAGAAGTTCTTTAAGTTTTTCGCAATACACCCCGTAATAGTCGGAAGAAATATCTCCATTATCCACCCCACCCACATAGTGAAGGGAATAAGAAGAGAACAAAGCGATAGGTTTACCATTGGGTTCGCGCAGGGAAATAAAAGATATGGTGGGATCGGTGGGGCCAGCGGGTTCGATTAAATCTGGATTACCAGCACCCGGGTTCATTTTAACCCGGTCCAGTTTTCCAAAGGGGTTGAGGGGCATTTTTCCATCTTTTAAAAACCACCTGCGATTAAACACATGCTCCGGAGCTTCAACATTTCCAAACGCAATTTCACTTACTCGTAATTGATCGTTGGCTTTTTTAACACCCTCTGCAATTCTGCGTACCACCAGCTTTTGGTATTCATCCATAGACTGTTGTATGGATCGGGGATTTTGGCCCAGCACACTTGCAGCAGAATGCGTATGCGTTGCAGAGATCAACACATTCCCAGCAGGAATTTTGGTTTCTTTTTCAATGATGATTCGCGCTTCATCACTAACATGCTTCGCTATTCCCAGTAAATCCAAAACTACGATCGCTAACTTCGTTGTGCCATCATCAAGAACCATGCATCGGGCATTCAGCTGATCATGAACCCTGGTAGAGGGGAAGGGAACAAAGCCACCGATGATTTTACTTCCCAATGGGGAAGTGATATCCGAAGTTGCAGCACCAGCACGAAAGGTTTTTTCTGCACCAAACACCATGGAAACTGGCATCATACAAACCAGTATGAAAACAAAAATATTTATGACACATGGCTTAGTAGCTTTCATAACAACCTTTAATCATATTGGCGGGTTTAATATTGAATCAATCATGCATCATAGTTCATCAATGCGATATGTAAACAAAAAAGGCTTGAAGGAAATTAATCCTTCAAGCCTCTCAAAGATAAGATTAGCACCAACCATTAAGGAAGTTGGAAATTTTCTCCGCCCTGGGCAGTTGCAAGACCACGGGCCACCTGCCAGTTGATGGAGTCCATAAGAAAGGCAACATGACCATCAGCAAATACTGCAAATGCACCACCGGTATGGAAACTAAAAGGTTCATCATTAGGCCCAAAGTTATTGGTACCCCAAAGATTATTTCCACTGGTTCCAAAAGACTGGGGAGTGTTGTTAATGAATTTCCTGGAATCACATGCGGTGTTGGCTGCAGGTATAGCCATTTGACAATTTGCAGATGCACCCGTAGTGGCAGCAGTAATAGGCCAAGCTGGTACACCAGACCAACCATTGCCGTTATCTGGTTCAGCCCAACGGCCCAATCTGCGAAAATTGCCATTGCCACCGGTACTAACAATCGTACCACCATCAGGATCTGGATATTTGCTGGACGCTGTAAGGTTTGCACTACCAACCATAACACCCCTGCCAACATCTTCAATAATCGCAACAGTATTGCTGGTACCATCGCTGATGCCGGTGATGGACATACCCGAAGAAGCATTAACAACATAAGTAAAATTGGTTGCAACAGCTGCATTGTAAGCAACCGTACCAGTAAGAACAAGAGCGCCTTTCTGCTTACCAGCAGCGCTGGTATCACGAACTCCAAAAGTAGGATGAATATCGCAATAAGCAACTGGCATATAATCAGTCAAACCATAATCCTGGGCATCCTTTCCTTGATGATAAGGATTAGCCGGGCAGACAAAAGCCTTGATAACAGCCTTAAATGGTGCCTGAGCAGCAGCAGAACCAGCGGCTCCAGATGCATCATTGGCAACATAATGCTTGGCTGTATTGATTTGCTTGTATACTGCTTCCTGCTCCATGGAAGGAAGAATCGCGGTAAATGTCGAAATGGTATCAAATCCAGTTGCACCGGCAGAGGTAATGCCCTCGCCAGAAGTGGGAAGGCAATTATAAGTACTTGTGTGATTGTGCAAAGCCAAGCCAATCTGTTTCATGTTATTGGCACATTGAGTTTTGGCAGCAGCTTCTCGCACCTTCTGGACTGCAGGCAACAACAAACCAATCAAGATTGCGATGATTGCGATAACCACCAAAAGTTCGATCAAGGTGAAAGCAGATTTCCCCTTTTTAATGAAACTCAAACGCTTTAACATCTAAGACTCCTAATCAATTGATGAATAACATATGTTCAAAAATATGAACATAATCATTCAACAATAATTGGGAACTCATTCAAATGAAGAATAAGTGAAGATTATGTGATCAAACCGTTAAGAGTCAAATCTGCTTCATTTCTGCATGAATAATTCAAAAAAGTAAGTTTATTATATCGTTACGAAAACAATCTTAACCAAATCTTCACATTTTAAATAAGTATTTAATTTGCTTTTAACCAAGGTCTAAAAAATCAACATCCCTACCACGATGCTTAAACAAAATCAGTCACTGATTTTACTTATAGTAACTAGCCCAAGGCAAATATTACTCTAGTTCAAAAATTAAAAACCCGATGCATCAGTATTATTTTAACTTGATATCCAAGTCGTTATCGCCAGTGACGATTTCCACTTCAATGCCTGAGGTTTCATCTGATTGAAATTTCTTGGGAACACCTTTACTTTTATTAAGTGGTAATGTCACATAGGCTTTGTATTTGCCTGCAGAGGCACCTTTTTCAGTTCCAGTTTCCAATTCAAAAGTGCCATCAGTTCCAATTTTCCCCTGACAGCGTATAGCCCCAACTCCTGCAGGTTCCAAGGCCAAAGTTCCAAAAGCTAGAGGAGAACCAGTTCCTAAAGAAACTTTACCTTTCGCTGGGTTTAAAGTTGGTTTTCCTGTTCCAGAATATCCACATCCCACCATAAACAAAAAAATCACCATCAACCAAAGATTTCTCATTCTAACCTCCTAAATAAGAATGTATCACCTTGGATTTTACCAAGGTGATACAAATTAAAACCCTGATTTTCAACTACTAAGGTTTAGTAATCAGTTCCAACTTGGTCACCTGCATCTGCAGTACAAAGTGCTCGAAGGGTTGCCGCCCCAACTTTGTCTGAAATGAAAGCCACATGGCCATCGCCAAATACCGAGCCTACGACTCCAGTATGGAAGGAAAATGGCTCATCATTTGGCCCGCAGTTATTATTTGACCATTTGCAAGTAGAAGGTCCACCAACAGGATAAGAATTCTGATTGATCCATTTGGTAATTGTCAGGCCTGTTGCTGTTCCGCCATTGGCCGTACCATTATCATCATATCCAGGGCCTGAAACACCATTGGAACCATCTGGTTCTGCCCATCTAGCGATATAGCGTTGATTACCGTTATAAGCATAGGCAGCCTTACCTAGTTCAGTACCCCAGGATGTGTTGCCACGACCCACATCTTCAAAAAGCCCGATTGTATTTGAGCCACCATCAGTAATAGCTGAGATTCTACGACCACCAGATAATCTAGCGTAAACTACGGTACCAGATCCAGCACCAGCAGCAATAGGTCCTGTAGCAGTCATGTTTCCGGTAAGCGTTAACAACGCAGTTTTCTTATTAGCCATTGATGAGTTACGGGCTCCAGTTACTGGATCAAGATCTGTATAGGCTACCGGCATATAGTCAGTGGTACCATAGCCCGCTGTATCTAGACCGGTGACCAAAGCAGTTGGATTACCAGGGCAAACCAAGGATTTGATTACGGTTTTATAAGGTGTCTGATTTGCATCGTCAGTATAATGTAAAACATTTGAATTTATTTGTTTTGCAGCAGCTTCTTGCTCTATGAAGGGCAGAAGCTGTGTAAACAAGGATTGACCGTCAAAACAGGTGTTACCAGCCGTGGTAGCAGTACCTGGTCCAACACCTTCTCCCGAGGTGGGCAAACAACCATAAGTGGATTCGAAGTTCATCATGGCAAGGCCAAGCTGCTTCAAATTGTTAGCACAGCTAAGTCTAGCTGCTGCTTCACGCACCTTCTGCACTGCTGGCAGAAGAAGACCGATAAGCACTGCGATAATCGCAATTACAACCAAAAGTTCGATCAGGGTAAAGGCTTGCTTCCCCTTCTTCATGTAATTCAACCGCTTCAACATAAAATTTTCCTCCCAGACAATCACTTTCGACGATATTCAATTTCAACACCGAAGGTATTTAACTAGGAGGGGTGCAAACATTCAAACAAAGATATGATGTGGAAAAAACGAAGAAACGGTTAAGATAAAAAAGACTGTTTTTCAAGGGTTTTACACCCCAACAATTGCACCCTTAACCCAATCTACACGATTCATTCTTCATTTATTTACATAAAAAATATCGGGAGCGAGTGATCAAATTAAAGATTTATTTTGATCTTGGGTTTTTCATCCAGTAAAAACGGCCATCTTCTGCACCGCCAAGAAAATCAACAACGCCATCACCATCAAAATCAACAGTTGTGGGGCTGACATCATGGCCTTCTATATTTTGATTGGCAAGGGTTCCCTTTTTCTCGAAAAGCCATCTGCCCTCTTTTTTACCAAGCCCAAGGTAAAGATCCGCATTGGAAGAGTTTAAAAGCAAATCGGTATTGCCATCACCATTCCAATCAACTAAGGCTATTTTTCTTCTGCCACTGGCGCCAGCAGGCCGATCATTGAAGCGAAGTGGCTTACCCACAAGATCACAGAATACCCTGGAGGGAGGTAAAAGAATGCGCTTACCATCCTTCATGGCCCGTTCAAAAAAAACAAAATACCCCTCAGCATCAAGCATGCATAAGTCAGGTAGACCATCTTGGTTCATATCAAAAACAACCGGGGTGGTGCGCCATTGAGTGACTAATTGTTTTCCAACGGGGTTCCACCAGTTCCAAGCAGGTTTTGGCGTGGGACCTTGCCAATCAACCTCGATGGGTTGGGGATTGGTTAATCGAGGGGCGGTGCGGGTGCCTATGTTTTTAAGCCATTCAACTTTGCCCAATATCGAGTTATAAATAATGTCTGGTAATCCATCACCATCCCAATCAGCAATACCAAGGGTGGTATAGCCCCATTTGGCTTCTGCAGGGCCCTGAATGCTACCATTGGGGCCAGCCATCACCCTGAATATTTTTTCATCCGCTTTTAATTTCACAGGTGCAGCCCATTTGGGAAAAGCAACCTTTGGCCCGGAAAGGTTTTCAAAAAACTCGATGTAGCCCGCAGTGTTGCCAGAAAGAATATCGATATCGCCATCACCATCCCAATCAAAACCAACGGGTGTTGCCAAGGCGCCAGATTTTAAAGTGTCAGCTTGTTGTTGAAAGTATCTGGGTTCTAAAAAAACAGGAACAGCACCTTTGGCAGAAGCTTTATTTTTTTCTGTAACATTTTCAATAAATGCAACCCTGCCATCTTCATCACCAACAATGAGGTCGAAATCGCCATCATTATCCCAATCAAAAGCAATGGGCACGATCATCTGCAAATCCATCACCAAAGGTTTGCCCGTTGGAGTGAAAATTCTTTTGCCTGCTGCATAAACAGGTTTGGTACGGGAACCAATATTTTCAAAGTAGGTGAAACCGTCAAGAAATTCGCCACAGATAAGATCCAGGTCACCATCGTTATCGAAGTCATGAAAATTAGGTGAGGGACAACCAAAGACATCAATGGGCTTGTTTCCCGCATTGATTTTCATGGGCATTTCATAAGAAGGAGAATCATTGGTGCCCTTATTGCGATGAAGATAAACAAAACCGTGAAGAGGGCCATTGGTCCATTCGCCCTTAATGTTGAATGCATCATCCCAACCATAGAAGGACCAATCTTCGATGCCTGAAACGATGTCCAGTTTGCCATCGCCATCGAAATCAACATAGCGCCATGTTTGCCATCAACATAACTGGGCATCACATAGTGTACGGTAGTGCTTAGTTTGCGGGCCGGCTTAAACAAAGGAAGTTTGTTTTTACTGGTACTTCCAGAGATATTTTCAAAAAGCCATACGCCATTAGAGGGTTTATCCGGGCAGGAAACGATAAGATCATAATCGCCATCGCCATCTACATCATAAGGAATAGGCCACGCCCAAAGGCCAACTCCCAGATCAACCACCAATCCCGGGTGATTGTAAGCAAGTTTCTCCAACCCTTGCGCCTGGGAAAATGGAGCAACAAGGAGCAGGAGAAAAAGAGTGCAATTAAATTTCATACGGAGTTTTTCGTTTTCATGAAAAAGGTTATTTCTTGCAGGGCAGAATAATGCGCGAAGCCATGTCTTGCTGGTGGTAAACTTTCTCGGTTGCAATCACCGTGGTTTTTGAAAATGGTCCTTCTGCGGTATTGGTGTTGCGATCAAACAAGGGGAAATAAGCGCCACAGATATCTACTCTAAGGGAATGACCTTTGGGAAGTTCCGCAGCAATAGGTCCTAGATCCACCATTATCTTGTAAACTTCACCAGGTTTCATTTCTTTTGGAATTAGCTCTGAGTCTCGAAAACTTCCACGAAGTATTCCAACCGCAAGGTTGTGGGAAAAGCCATCTGGTGCAACATCTATCAGTTTTACAACCCAGTCTGCATCTTTGGTATCGGTCGAAACAAACAGTTCTGCCTTTGGGTTACCTGCAAATCGCAGGGGCTTATCAAGTGGCTTGGAAGTATAAACCAGAACATCTTTTTGCTCCTCAATCGGCCTTTGATCTACCGGGGCCCAGTGGGCAAGATGCAATGGTCTTTTTTCAGTGATAGGCAAAGCGGGAACAGGGTTTGAAGGATCTGCTTTAAAACTATCTGCTTTTTCATCCTTCGCAGGTTGTGTTGAATTCAAAGTTCCATCACCCTTCGCACTATTCGCATTGCCTTTGGAATGCAAATAAAAAGATGTATCTTCAAATCCTTCAGGGGGCCAGGTGCTGGCTTCATTCCAGGTGTTATCCCCCATCGAAAAATAACGTACAGGAATAAAAGGCCTTGCCAGAGCTTTGGCATCCCGCTTTAAGAAACGATCAAACCAATCGAGGTTGGCTTGCACGGGATCCCAGATTGCATTGGGGCCAAAATCGATATCACCTACTTTGCTTTTTCCGATGGTGCCATGATCCCAAGGTCCAAGAACCAATTGCTGCTGTTTTCGAATCTGGGGGTTTGATGCCTTCTTTTGCATGATCATGAAGTTATCAACCGATTCCCTCGAAAAGAAATCGTAGTAACCAACCACATGAAAAACAGAAAGATCAAGCTCTGTGATTTGGTTGGTAAGGTTCAAACGGTTCCAGTAACCATCGGGTTTATTATGGGTTAACATCGCAGTCAACCAAGGCACAGACCAGCCAATCTTAGTATCCATCTCACTCAGGGGAAGATGCATGAGTGCGCTATCCCATTGATCGGTAACCTTGGCATTTTCAGGTTTGGTTGAATTACCCGCAGCCCATTTTGTAATAAGTGAAAGCCTTACCGCACCACCCAGATAAAGATTGCGATAGAAACTACTCCAGGTTGCTGTAGGGCTGATGGTAATTAGGCCCGGAGGTTTTTCCGCTGCTGCCTGCCATTGTGTTGCACCCACATAAGAACTTCCCCACATTCCTATTCTGCCATTGCACCATGGCTGATTATAAACCCATTCGATGGCATCGAATCCGTCCTGGCCTTCATTGTTGTAAGGAATCAATTCACCTTTGGATTTAAAGGTTCCTCTGCAATCCTGCACCACCACAATATAGCCTTCCCGTGCAAAGCGTTCTGCAACAGGAGTAACCCGGCTTTTGTTGTAGGGAGTTCGCATCACCACCACAGGCGATTTAGAATTCCCAATCTTATAAATATCCGTGGCAAGCATAATACCATCGCGCATGGCAACACCCATCGATTCCATACGAACAGGCATTGGTTCTGCAGCCCGGCATAGCGCAACAGTCAAGGTTGAAACCAGAAAAACGCCAGTGATACATCTTACAAATGGCAGAAGGTTCATGGTTAAGCTTTCAAGCAAAGAATAAAGATAAAAAGTAAGCTAGTTGTACCCCAAAAGGAACACCTATGAAAGTGGGAATCCCATTTGAAGCAGGATCAAGCATCGGTAAATGGGCCTGCATTAATTTTCTTGAGTGCTTCGCGGAGTTTGACTCCGTTGATTTCCTGCACACTCTTGGTGGATGCAACCGACATCGCAGCAGCATGGCCAGCAGCTTCGCCCATCGCCATGGCTGTTACGGTTACCCGGGTTGATGCATGGGCGCCCCGGGTTGCAGAATGGCACCTCCCTGCAACTAAAAGGTTTTCCACTTTTTGTGGTAGTAACGCACGGTAGGGAATATCATAGGGTTCGGGCTGCACCTTTTTGGGATCGAAATTATTGGCACTGCCCACGGTTGTTTTATTCGGATGCAAATCGAGATACCAACAGCCTGTTGCTATCGCATCATCAAACCTTTGATTTTTCATGAGGTTTTCTTCTGAAAGAACATGCTGCCCAATTATCCTGCGCGATTCCCTGACCCCTATCCATGGATAAGCCTCGATGAAATAAGAATTCTCAAATCCCGGAACTTCTTTTTTCCATGTGCGAAACATCGCATGGGCATCGGCACGGCCCTGCATTTCAGCACGGCTTAAATCTGCTGCATCCGTTGGGTTTGCAGGTACACGAACCCCATGGATATACACCTCATCATCACCATATAAAAACATCACACCCGGACCATAATAGAAAGGCAGATCACCTCGAACCACAGCCTTGGCAAGTGCTTCCCTGCAATTCTTGCTCATGTCATTGTTCTTTTTCACATGGCCAATGCGAAAATGAAGAGTCAATGGCTGCACCTCGGTGTTTTGTTCGTAAGGCGCACCAGACCAGGCAGCAACATCAGCATCACCCGTACAATCAATCACCACTTTGGGATGAAAAGCAACCAAGCCATCCTTGTTTGCAACATGAACCGCCTTGATCCTTCCACCCATGGATTCAACACCACAGACAAAGGAATTAAATAGAATTGAGAGATTGTCTTTTTGTTCACGGAAAAGCTTATCGAGAAGAAGTTTAAATTCAAAAGAGTTGGGAATAGTGGGGTTGTGTTTGGAAACAGTCCTGGCATCTGGAGCACATACCCCTGATTTAGAAAGAAGCTCGAGGGCAATTCCTCGCACCACGATTCGATTATCACGTATGTTGGCAATGCCATCAAAATAAGGCAGGCCAACACAAGTGATTATTCCGCCTGCGAATGGTGCTTTTTCAATGACCATCACCTTCGCGCCCGCCCGAGATGCCGCCAAGGCCGCTGCTGTACCCGCACATCCAGCGCCACAAACCAAGACATCTACCTTGATATTTTTACCAGGTCTTAATCCTTGGGGGTCGTTAGCAGGGGCAGTATTGGATGCAACTACCACGGAAGCTGTTGCTGCGGTGGCTTTAATAAACTTCCTGCGGGTGGTAGGATTGTCGTGGATGTTATCCATTTGCTCTTTCTTATGATTTAATTTATCAGGCTAGAATTTCAAAGATGGGGGTACCATGATCTATATCAAGCCGTTTTCTTCCCGGTATCACCAGTTTTTTATTATCGATACCCAGTAGGTGAAGAGTGGTGGCATGAAGGTCGGTGACATAATGACCTTCTCCAAGTGCATGATATCCTAGCTCATCGGTTGCACCATGGACATGACCTTTTTTGATTCCAGCCCCCGCCATCCAAATCGTGAAGCCATTGGGATGATGATCCCTGCCAGTCTTACCACCGCCCCTTAGCTCAAGCCCGGGTGTACGACCGAATTCGGTGCAAAAAACAACGAGCACATCTTCCATCATCCCACGTTGTTTAAGATCCATGATCAACCCTGCAATGGGAAGGTCAATGGTTTCACATAGTCGTGTGTGGTTGGTTTTCAAATTCTGATGGGAATCCCAAACACCGTAGGCAGAAGGAAAAACCTGAATGAAGCGAACGCCTCGTTCCGCCATCCTTCGGGCTGCAAGAAGTCGCTGTCCTGCAATCTTGGTTGAATCTTTATCAAGGCCATAAAGTCGCTGAGTATGGGGGGTTTCATTGGAGAAATCCACAACCTCGGGGATGGCGGCCTGCATTCTAAATGCAAGTTCATAGGAATGAATGCGGGCCAGCAATTCCCTATCATTGGGGTAATTTACCGCAGCAAGGCTGTTTAGACGATGAATAAGGGCATATTCATCGCGTTGTTGTTCAAGGGTTTGGGAGGATTGTCGCTGACCAAAAGGCAGCGGATTCTTTGGATCAAGCGCAATTGGAACGCCCGCATGCTTAGGCCCCAGATAAAGAGAATCGATGGAAGATTGGGTGGTTGAACGAGTGGGACCGCCTAGAACCACAAATTTTGGAAGATTCTGATTTAAGGTACCCAAACCAAAATGCGCCCATGAACCAATACATGGCTGCTGTTCATCGAGTCTGTGCCTTCCGGTGTGGATCTGGTTTTCAGCAGCATGGTCATTATCAGTGGTCCACATATTACGTACAAAGCAAAGTTCATCAACTTGCCTGGCCAGGTGGGGCCACCAGTCCGTGATTTCTATGCCGCTCTGCCCATGTTTTTTAAAACCAACCTGCATGGGGTAAATGGTGGGATAAACATCACGAATATTGATTTCCTCTGCTGCAACTGAGCGGAATCGCTTTTTGTGCAAAGGCGAATTCAATGGGTTTTCAAATGGAGTCTTGTCGAATGTCATGCCTGCATATTTATCGAGAGCGGGCTTTGGGTCGAACGTTTCCATATGGCTGTATCCGCCGGAAAGAAACACCCAAATGACTGATTTTGCCCTGGGTTTTACATGCGGAATACCCGTGGGCATATTTTCTGCTGTTTCCGCTTTAACCAAGCCATCATCTGCAAGCATTGCACCAAGCGCCATGCCTGTGCATCCCAGCCCAAAGTCCGAAAGAAAAGCCCTTCGTGATGTTGGATCATTATGATGATTTTTTCCATTCATGTCATTCACCGGATGGTAACAAAATCGTTGTGATTAAAAAGTACCCTGATTAAAGCTGCCCTGTCCTTGAAATCCGACTTGGCAAGAAAAGTTTTACAAGTCGAGGATTCAGCAGGGGTGGGAGAACGCCCCAGCACTCTTTTAAATGCCAGATTAATAAATGCATCGTGGGATCCATCAACAGAGGATATATTTGAAACCTGCCCCCAGATTTCTTTTTCAATGCTGCCCGAAGCTTCGTGAATAATCACACTGTTGGTAAGAGCCAGAGCCTGCTGGGGAATGATGGTTCGTGTACGCCTGTAACAATCAAGAGTATCTGGTGCATCAAACAATTCTGAAAGCTTGCTTTTTCCACCATCCTCAGGATAGGTGCTGTAATAAAGGCTGCGCTTGAAGGTGGAAAAAGCCTGTTCGTTTTCCAATTCCTGCCCCTTCATCTGCTGGCTTAATTTCCCGGAAAGATGAAAAATACTGTCGCGAACAACCTCCGCCTCCATGCGCCCTGTGTTCTTGTGCCAAAGCATAATGTTTTCTGGATCGGCCAACTGCGCCTTGGTGTTTTCAGAACTGGAGGAATTCTGTTTATAAGCATGACTGGTGACCATGAGCTTATGCAAATGTTTCATGTTCCAACCATTGTCCAACAATTCTGAAGCAAGCCAGTCAAGTAATTCGGGATGGGAGGGGGCCTTCCCGTTTCTTCCAAAATCAGCAACGGAGCTGACCAAGGGATTATGGAAATGTCTGGTCCAAATGTGATTGACTGCAACCCGTGCAGCCAAGGGATTGTTGCGATCAGTGATCCATAAGGCAAGGGCTTTCCTTCGACCTGAACTTTTTTCAGGAAACACAGGCGAAAACAAAGTGTAATCCTGAGAAGCTTTGGGATTTGCCCTCACCGTATTCGCTTTTTCAAGATTCGACTTAGCTGCAGCTATTTTTTTTGAAAGCACCTCGAGTTCTTTTGCAACCTTGGGAGGTGATTGATCCTTGGCCTCTTGAAACAGTATCTCCGCTTTTGCAAGGTCGGCCTCGGCCCTTAAAACTGCTGCTTTCTTCTCCAAGGTTGAAGCTTCCAAAACAACGATATTTGATTTTTGCTGGTCTTTGACTGCAAATTTCTCCACATCCGCCTTGATGCGAGCCTCCACACTTTTTAGTTCGGCCCTCGCAGCTTCTAATTCCAACTCGGCAACCAGCAAAGGAGCTTCTGCTTTTCTGACATCGTTTCTTGCATTTTCTAATTTTAGAAAAGAGGCCTGCAGAGAGGGATTGCAATCAGTTTCAGACACAAAGGAGCGTGCCCCGGCAGAATTCATCTGGGAACTTTCCCATCCCTGAATGCCTACAATATCTTTCCCACTTGCAAACGGGCTGTTTTCAAAGTCAAACGAAACCACTTTTGTATGCTCGGGGGAGTACAGGTTAAAATCATCAATCGCAGCCTTGCTTTTAGTCCTGGCATCAAAAAGAATTCCTTTGCCCTGATTACCCACGGGATTCCACTGATTAAGTGCGACAGAAACCTTTTGCAGGATGGTTTTTTCTTCTGGAATTGATCTGATCGAGAGAAGGCATTGATCCGATTTGGGACGAATCTCCAACTGAACGAGAAAGGTATTCTGCCCTTTGGTTAAGTCGTAGGAACCCACATCAAATTCTACAAAGGATCCAGGTTTGTAAGAAATGATTCGGCCCTTTTCAAAGCCTACATACCCGGCAGTCAACCCCTTGGAAAAGTCCTTGACAAGTTGAAAATTGAAATGAGCATCTGCAAGAATCATTAATTTGAACTCGATCAGGGATCCTTCTTCCAGCGATTTAAGGGAAGCCAATGAATTGTACAAAACTCGCCTGCCTGTTGTGGAATCAAAGATCAGGGAACGAGAGCCTGAAAGAGCCCCGGAAAGTTTATTCTTTGCAACTTCCTGCAAAATGCGTGCATGATCCATCTCCGCTTTTTTCAAAGCATCCAACAACCCTTGCGGGGTCGGCTTCTTTGTCTCCAACTTTTCTGCATATGCCATTTCAGCTTTTTGCAGATTGTTCTGCGCATCTAGAATCACCGACTTTTGAACATGCTCACGAGAACCCGGGTACCAGGAATTAATAGGAAGTGTGATTGGTTCAATCCTACCCATGAAACCTGAAAGAAATGCAGGAACGCCGGGTTGGATATTACTCTTTTCTTTGACCAGGTTACGCTCATCACCACCGGTATAGAACTTTGTGGTTGCATTTAAATTTTTGTCATACACCCGCACAGAGCCAAGTCGTTGCACGGCACGAAGCTTGGAATAATCATATTCTTGGAATGGGCCGGGATCTGCTTCCCCTGGCTCACGATCCTGCCTGAGGCCTATAGGTTCAAAAAAGGCACGAAATTTAAAATAATCTTCATGGGTAATTGGGTCATATTTATGATCATGGCAATGGGCACAATTAAAGGTAAGCCCTAAAAAAGCCTTGCCTGTGTGCTCGACTATGCTACGCATCCAATCGTTGGGGTTAAGGGCATACCAATTCCGCACCAGATAACCGGTGGCATGAGCGGAGGATTGGTCCATGGGAAAAAACTCATCTCCAGCAAGCATCTCGTGAATCATCTGATCGTAACCTTTGTTGGAGTTCAAAGAATCTACAATCCAGTCGCGCCAGCGCCATATCTGCGGGGCACTGTTCCAGACATCCTGCACATACCTTCTGCCATGCCAATCAGCATATCGCCAAATGTCCATCCAGTGACGTGCCCATCTTTCGCCATGCCGCGGATCTGAAAGCAATAAGTCAACGATTTTTTCGTAGGCATCGGGTGAAGGATCTGCGAGAAATGCGTCAATTTGTTCAAGTGTGGGGGGTATGCCCACCAAATCAAGAAACACCCTGCGAAGAAGAATTTGTTTTTCTGCAGGACTTTGCATTTGCAAACCCTTGCCTTCAAGCTTTGATGCAAGGAAGAGATCGATGGGGTTGTTGGAAACACCGGGATGCTTTGGAAGGGGAATATTTGGCCTAGGAATTTTTTGAAATGCCCAGTGCAACAGCGCATCTTTTTCGGGCATCTCATCAGACGGAGCTAATGCACCGTTGATAATCCATGTTTTAATTTTTTCAATCTGGCCAGGCTCAAGAGATTTACCTTCCGGAGGCATGCGAAGGCTGGCATCATGATCACTCACCTTATGAAACAACAGGCTTTTATCAAATTTTTTAGGTACCAGAACCGAACCGCTTGTCCCACCTTTTATCATGAAGGCTACAGTATCGAGACGCAGTCCCGATTCCTGTTTCAAAGCCCCATGGCAGGCATAGCATCGTTCGCGAAATAATGGTTTGATGTCTTTAAGGTAATCAACACCAGTATTTGGTGGTGCATCAGCCAAGGCACCAAGCACCAACAAAATTTCATATAGCGCCCGCATGATCAAGCTTTCAAGTATCTTTATGTATTTATGCTGGTGTTAATCTTAAATCATTACGATGATTTATACACCTTTTAACCATTAAATCTGCGTTGTTTGTTAAGCCAGAATATCTGAAACAATACCTGTTTGATCTATATCCTTGAGTCCTGGATCGATGATACCGAATTTTTTGCGGGGCTTCCCAACTGCTTCAAGAAGCGTCAGATAAAAATTCGCCATTGTTCGATGCTTTGTAGATTGATATTGAGGCAACTGAAGATAACGGCCGCCTTTTTTTAGTTTGCCCCCAAGATTGCCAAGCAACACCACAGGCCATTCATAAAGATTTGGATGATGTGCATCACCCGAATCGCTGAGATAAATAATCAGCGTGTTATCAAGCATGGTGCCATCGCCCTCTTTTACAGCATCTAATTTTGAAGCAAGACCTGCAATTAATTTCGCATGATATTGTCGAACGGTCCTGAAACAATCTTCATAATTTTTGCCCTCCACCCCGCCACCATGACCATAATGATGCCCATCTACCGGAATACCAAGTTCCGGATAAGAGATATAATGCTGCCCGCCCCCACCTGAAACCAAAGTCACCACATTGGTTAGCCCGATAATCAACGAGGCTGCAGCGATTTCAAACTGGGCTTCAAGCCTGTTGGTTTCCGTGGGTTTTTTAAATCGATGCTCCAACTTCGGGGTGTTGGCCTTGAGAGAATCACGAATTGAATCGATTTTTGCCTGCCTGTCTCGCAATGATTCAAAAGCTTCTAGATACTGGTCAAACTTATGTTTTTCCTCATTAGCCAGAGCATTACGCGATTTCTTGACATCATTCGCCATGAAATCCAACAAATTGGTTTTCCTATCAAAGTCATCTTTGCCAGCCCCATCAGCAACACTTCCAAAAAGCCCTTTGAACGCTAGCTCAGGAGAACATTGAATGGGAACAGCTTTACCAGGACCGGCTGCAGAAAAATTGTAATTCATCGTGTGTTCCAACTTGTTCATCAAACCCAAGCCAAGATGGGGCATGATGCCAGGCAGTGCTTCACCAAGCGCAAGATCAATGGTTTGTGCCATCGGCCCCTTGTTGGCAGGGTAACAACCCAGGGCCCCATGATTTGCAGAGTGATCGCTAAGGGCGATACGCCCGGACAACCCTTGGACCAAAGTCAGCCTGTGCTTGAATGGGCTAAGTGGAGTCAATGCTGAATTAAGTTCGTAGTCCTTTAGGTCGAGCTCAATCGGGTTGTCGTTATTGGGTCTACCATCTTTTCCATCAGGCCTTCTTTTCACACCCACTGGAACAAGGTGGTTAGGGTTCATGCCGTTACCTTGGATTACAAAAACAATTTTCTTGCGGATTGCAGAAGGACCTCCGCTTGCATGAGCTGCAAGCTGTAAAAGCACGGGTGATAGCAATGTTGCCCCTGCGCCAAGGGTAATATCCTTGATGAGATCCCTGCGAGAACTTTTATTGCTCATTTTCCAGCTCCCTTGAAATCACTTTGATTTTCACTGATTGATCTTGTTAAAAAAGAATCCGAGGACAACAACGATACAACCAACGCCTTGAAGCTACCCTGGCTATCCACATAAGCTTTATCTGCCAGTTGAAGAGTCCTTGCATCAGCAAGGGTTTCATTCCTACCCAGGAAATACCGGAACACATGCCTGATAAAAACCTGCCTGACACGATCAGATTTTGCAAGCCTTTGAATCATTTCTCTTGGGTCATTGACCGGGCCGTTAAGAATTGCATCCCCACTGTAGGTGATCGACCCTTTGGTATTCAATTCAACTTCACGATGGATTGGTCCAAGGGGCTTTGCATTCTTGTCGAAATTTTTGGCAGTGGCTTCAAGATCCAACACCGTTTCCGTAAGACGGAATCTTCCATAATGATCGAAATTTTCAAAGGGAAGGCCAAGGTCGTCCATCATGCGGTGACAATTCAAACAACTGTTTTCACGCGTTACTTTTAAACGTTCACGAAAGGGCAGGTGCTTTTCATCAGAAACCTGCGCAACCACGCCTATGGGAAGATCAGGTACTGTTCCTCCAAGCAATCTTTCACGCACCCAGCGACCCCTGCGCACCGGGTCGTTTTCAAAATTAGTGCTGAACGCAACCAACCAACTCGGCTGCATCAGTACTCCAATCCTAGTGCCTTCGGGAAGCAAGGTTGGTTGAGTGGCGGGCCATTCCGGGACCCCATAAACAGATTCAATCCCCAGGAGTACCTTGTTATTTTTATCGGGCGGATTGGGAACAACCGCCCTAACCAGGTCCTCCATGCGAGTCTGTTTGTTCATTTTTTTTGCAGTATTGACAAACGAGACCCTGGTGGTGAGCAATTCACGTAGTACATCTTTATCTGTTTTTAAAACATGCAGAATCAACCTGTCCGTGTCCTCAACAAGAACACGGGGCTCGTGCATAAAACCCCTGGGTTTATCTTTGAACACATCGGTCGCATTAGCGTACTCAAAGTATTCACGAAAGAACCTGAGTATACGGGGATTTTCAAGCTTGGGATCTTCCAACATTCTTCGAACATGAAACTGAACCTGTTCCTTGGTGGTCAGTTCCCCCTTTTGTGCAGCTTGAAAAACCATTGAATCTTTTCTATCACCCAAGGCAAGGCTGATTGCCCGCGCAAGATCCAAAGGCATGAGGACTTTGGCACCCGGGGCATCTTTATTGACAGCACCCTTTTCACTGCGAAACATTGCATCGCTTTTCAACAACACAGCTTGAAGCATCAACTTTATTGCTGCGGGTGTATCCCCGGATTGAGCACACTTCTTATAAAAGCCCAAATACTCTCCAACTTCTTTTTCAGTGGGATTTCGTGAAATAACCAAGCGAAACTGCAATCCCAATGCAT
>RFZJ01000111.1 GCA_009920765.1 Planctomycetota bacterium
ACAGTTTTTAAGAAGTTTTGGCACGGAAAGGACGAGCGATGGCTAAGAATATTTATGTAGGGAATCTGACTTGGACAACCTCCACAGATGATCTCAATGCACTTTTCGGTCAACATGGACAAGTTGCCCGTTCACAAGTTATTATGGATCGCGAAACCGGCCGCTCACGTGGCTTTGGTTTCGTTGAAATGGTTAATGACCAAGACGCTATCAAGGCTATTGAAGCTTTGAATGGCTTTCAATTCCAAAACCGAGCTCTTACTGTAAACGAAGCTCGTCCTCGCGAAGAACGCGGCCCTGGTGGTGATCGTGGTGGCGATCGCGGTGGCCGCGGCGGCTTCGGTGGCGGACGTGGTGGTTTCGGCGGCGGTGGTCGAGGCGGACGCGGTGGCGACCGTGGTGATCGCGGTTCCAGCTACTAAACCCCTTCTACTTTTTTACTTTATTTATCAAAAAAACGTATTCCTGTGCTTGACAGGAATACGTTTTTTTATGCATGCTATAGCCTTGATCTTATTACTCTTTGCCATGGAGGGCTTTGTTCTAATGTTTTATCAAACTGAATCTAAGGCGCAGGTCTGGCGGGCTCTTGTCGTTTTCGAAAATCGATCCGAAATGCTACTATTCGTTGGACGCTCTTCTGAACAAGTTCGTGCTAATATCGAACCAGCTTTCAATGACCTTCTGGATGATGAAGAAAAATTGAAAGCTCAATCTATCTCCTTGCAACGATGGCACGGAGCACCAGATGCTGGCCGTTGGATGCACCAAACCAACCTAACCATGCCTAGCAAAACCATGCTTGCTAAAGTTGCTTGATTTCTCTTTTATTCTGCAAGGCTCCGGCTTCTCCCCGGAGCTTTTTGCATTTAATTACCCCCTGTCACTCTCCCCTCTTTCACTACAATAATTAAGTCTATTTTTACATTTAACAACCAGAGTACTTGGCTCTGCCATTACTCGTACCCCCTACACCACCAGCCATTAATAAATCGGACTCTTGTTTTTAAATATCTACATGCTTTCATGAAAAGGACCAAATTCATGTCTCAACCTACCCTAAGCCTTTTTGCTTCTGGACTTACTGGCGAAACCGCATTTGATGTCCTTGCTATTGCCAAAAAATTAAAAGCTAACGGCAAAGACGTAATCGAACTACAAATCGGAGACAGCCCCTTTAACAGCACAAAACACGCCCTCGTTTCAGGCGTTAATGCAATCAATCAAGGCATGACACACTACTGCCCTTCCCCCGGTCTCCCCTCTTTTCGTGAAACTATTGCAAAGAATTACCTCAAAGAATTTGGTGTGAAAATCGGCCCCGAAAATGTTACCGTCGGACCAGGCGCTAAAGTCTTCGAACAATTCTTTTGTGAAGCCTTTCTTAACCCAGGCGATGCCGTCCTAGTCTTCTCCCCACAATTCCCCACTTACAAACCAAATCTCGAAAGACGTGGCGCTAAAATCGTATACAGTTCCCTAAAACAAGAAAACCAGTTCCGCCCCAATCTCAAAGATGTTGAAGATTTCATCAACAACGAACCTAAAGCTAAAGCCATCTTTCTAAACTCTCCACACAATCCAACCGGAGGTGTCGCAACCGAAGATGACATGAAAGGCCTTGCTAAACTTATCGTGGGCAAGAATATCGCCCTCTTTTCCGATGAACCCTACTGCCACATGGTCTGGAAAGGCAAACACCTCACACCGCTCGCACAACCTGGCATGTTAGATCATACCGTCGCTGTTTATACCTTTAGTAAATCCTACAGCATGAGCGGATGGCGCCTTGGATACGCCGTTTCCAATGCCAAAGTAGCCGAAATCATTGGAAAAATGATCAACACCTCGCTTTCTTGCGTGCCCCCCATCGTTCAACTCGCTGGCCAAGCTGCCATCGAAAATGATGACAACGAACGCGATGAAGTCATGAAGAAATTTCACAAAAAAGTCGAAATCTTAGTCCACGAACTTGAAAAAGTGCCCGGCGTCAAGGTTTTCATGCCTGTTGGCACCTTTTATGTCTTTCCCGATGTTTCAGCAATTTGCGACAAGCTTGGCATCGTCTCGCATGGTCTTGCAATGTATTTACTTGAAGGCGCCGACGACAATAAAGGCGTCGCTTGCCTTGGTGGCGAATGCTTTGGCGAAGCTGGCAAAGGCTTCTTACGCTTTAGCTGTGCAGAGCCTGATGAGCGCCTAATCGCGGCTGTAGCCTTCTTTGCGGACGCAATCAAGCGACAGGATCGAGTTAACGCTTATTTGGAGAAAAACCCAAAGTATCGTAAGAATCGTTAAACCAATTCGAACGAAATAAAATGCTTTATTTAGTCTTCTTGCGTAAGACAATGGTTTTTAGTAGATTTATAATTACGGAGAGGTGGCTGAGTGGCCGAAAGCACCGGTTTGCTAAATCGGCGTACGAGTAACATCGTACCGCGGGTTCGAATCCCGCCCTCTCCGCTTGGTTTTCGCCTGCCTTATCAAAGTCTACAAATATAGCATTTTTATCACTTGCAAGCCAACTATCGCAAAAAGTGGTCCCTAAAATCTGGCCCCACCTAAAACAGACCATAGTATCAATGCACTGAACATTTTTTTAAAGTTTGCGCCGGTGATGATATTGAGTTCAAGGCGACTCAGTTTGACGATAAATGAAAAAGGACTTCCAAACGGTTGTCTCGGTGAAGCTTGATGGGCACCAAACCTTGGATAAGTTAAAGGTAAAGAGGACCTACACCACACGGATTGAAAGGGCCGAAGTCTGCGGATCCCCCAATCTGGTTCTAGGTTATCGGGCGGTGCGTGCTTTACACAATATTTGGGCTGTGGAACCCCCGGGAAGAGGCACAAAGGGCTGGAACCTTGTTCTGGTTATTGGGATAACGAGGGGGATTTTTCATCTGCGAATTACAGTGTCCCATAGTTTATATTTTAAAACTGACAAACACTTATTTCCGTTGGAAATAAAATCGGCCGGGCTTTTTAACCCCGTGGCGATATCTAACTTTTCTTAGGCATGCTGTGTTTATCGAAAATCGCTCTAGTTGACCTCCGGGGTCATGAACAGCCCACCGGTAAATGCGGGATTAAGCATGAACAACCTATCTGTCTGGGTGAGACTGTTTGCACCCACACCATATACTGCAACCACTGGGCCACCGCCAGGGCCAGCAGCCGCCGCTGCATAATTCAATCCCATGGAATCCTGCGTTATCCCAGCACGCACCGCACCAGTAAAACCAGCAAACGGCCTGATCAATATTCCACTGTAAGCATCATTCAAAATCACACCAAACTGACCCGAGGTGGTTCCCACCAATAGGTCTTCAATAAAGCCCGCGTCGAAACCACCGACTGCAAGGCTAAGTCCGCCAACACTGCTGGAATCATTGAAGGCAAAAAAGTTTTCCAGAAGGGTCGGGGTGTTACCTGTGCCATTGCAGTTGAAGGATTTTATATTGTAACCACCATTGCTGGCAGGCGCGGTCACCACCTCCTTGATAAACAGGCTTGAATCCCTGTTTGCCGTGGCGACGACAACCCCGCCGGTAAAAGCTGTGCTGTAGGCGAAGAAATCGTTGACTGGTTGCTGTATGTTGACGGTGCCGGATGCCGTTCCACCATAGACAGTAACACGGGGCCCACCCCCTGCGCCTGCACCAATGACCAGATCTTCGTATGGATCGGAATCAACATGCCCTGCCGCGACATACACTCCACCGGTGAAGGATGGATCGTTGAACGCAAAGAAACTTTGTATCAGGGTCACCTGTCCGCTTGCTGCATTAATCTGATAGATATTCACCTGTGGGCCACCACCCGGGCCGGCACCCGTGACGATTTCGTCCACCAGATCTCCGTTGATATCGGCAAGGGCAACTCGCACCCCACCGGTGAAAGAAGATGAGAATGCAAAAAACTGAGAATAGGTACCATTTGCGAAGGTGATGGTTACAAGTGGCCCGCCACCTGCATCCGCACCAACCGCAGTGTATTTGTTAAGCACCGGCTGGCCTGCCACCATGGGTTGCACCAGCGCTGGCTGGGCAGCCACCACGCTGGTAACCGTAAGCACCACATCGTTTCCGGTCTGTGCATCGAACCCCTTGTAACTGATGCTGAAGTTAACCGTGTTGCCTTGGGAATCGGTGGCGCCAAGGGTAGCTCCCTCGGGCAGACCTTGAAAAATTCCAGAGATTGCACCAGAACCGGTGTTATTCACAATCCCCAACTGATAACCAACATACAACCCGCCCGCTACGCTGGTAAGGTTCAGCCTTGCGTTGCCCAGGGTCACGGGGCCCGTGGAAAATATTTTGCCACCCAGATACTCCGTTGTTATCGCAATATTAAAATCCGTGGCGGCACCAAGGTTGACCGCTCCGGTGTTCAACTCGTTTTCCAAAAATATTGTCCCCACCTGTGAATTCAGACTGCCCACGGTGCCAAAGGCACTGGTGATCGTCCCACCCGTCAAGCTAACAGTGCAGGAACTGCCCAAATTTCCAACTGCCAGTTTGCCGTTGGTAACGCTGATCGTGTCACCCGCAGCGGAAGTGGAGGAATTCGCCGCAAGAGTTAGTGTTCCCAAACCCACGAGCGTGAAAGTGCCGGGGTTGGAACCATTGACCGAAATGGGCCTTGCAAAGATATTCGTCGTTGAAGTGGAGGCAAGGTTCAACTGGGTGCCATCGGCAATGGAAATCTGCCCCTGATCCCCAGCGGCGCCGATGGTTAGATTTCCATTGGAAACCACATTCCCCGCCAGATTTACGATGCTGGTGCTGTTCCCGCCTATCGTGGCCCCACCGGAAAGGATGGTAGTGCCTGCAAAACTATTGTTGCCGGTGTTCAGAAAAACCGGAGCACCTGCCAGCAAGGTGTTCGAACCGGTAAAGCTTACGCCGTATGATTCTGCCGCAGTGGTAAGGCTTGTGGTGATGGAAGTATTGCCGGAAAAACTGATGGTGTTGGTGCTGTCTGTAAGCACCACGCTGGCGGCACTAAAATTACCATGAAAACTTGTGCCCGCAGAATTCAGCACGGTCAGGCTGGAAAGCGGGGTTGCCTGACCAATGGTGTCGGTGGCAATCGTTCCCGTAGCGTCCAGGCTTAATGCATAATTTCCATTCACTGCAGGCAGCACGATATTTTTGGAAGACCCCGTGGTCTTTAGCAGCACATTACCCGCCAATTGCACACCCATGGGATTGTTGGAGAGACCATTCCTCAGGTTGATCTGGCCACTGGTCACGATATTGTCGGAGAGTATCAGCGTGCCGGTACCAGAACCCAATACATCCCCCACCGCGGTTACATTAGAACCGCTGGCCAAGCTGATGGTATTGCTGATTCCGTTGGTAGCAATCTCTATCTGACCGCCGGAGGTGATGGTCGCCCCATTGGAAACCACCACGCTGTTGGTACCCGTGCTTATAGCCTTCAGATAAATGGTCCCGTTTCCGGTGGTGGTGAGCGTATTTTTCACATTGACGGTTGCAACACCGCCGGTCCTGTCCGATTGAATGCCAATTCCACCATGTACCGAGGAAACGGTACCAAGAATATTCATGACCCCCGCAGATTCCAGAGTAATGGTTCCATTGCCGGTGGTGGAAATATTGCCATTGGTTGTAGTAGAACCGGTGATTGAGTTCTCCACGCGGATATGCCCGCCGGAACTTGTAATACCCCCAGCCAGAATAATACCATTGGCGCTGATTAGATTGATTCGCCCAGTTGCGGTAGTGATATTGGCTGCGGAAACATCAATTTGCCCTGCAGCCGATTCCAGGTCCACCAATGCAGCATTCAGAGCGGAAACAGACTTTTCCAAGGTGATGTTTCCGGCCCCGGTGGTGGTTATTTTCAGGCCCTGCTGGTTTCCACTTTGCGGTTCGGAAACCGTGACCGTATCAGCAAACCGGACAAAGTTAGCAAAAGACTTGGTAGCCCCAAGAGTGATTGAATTGGCATTGACGGAACCGGAAACCGAGAACGAACCATCCCCGTTGGCAACCACGTCACCCATCGCCCCACCAGATCCAATGCTGCCCTGAATACTGATGTTTCCCTCGCCAGACTTCAACTCGAAGTTCAAGCCGCTTCCCACAATGTTACCCTGGATGGTCAAATCATGAATGCCGGCCAAAAAAGAATTGTCAATCTTTGCACTGCTGCTGGTAATTTCCAGGTTGCCGCTTACAACCACAGATTCTTCAACCTGCACATTGCCTGCAAGTTTTGTCACCATGCCTGCGGAGGGATTGGTGGTGGAAAAAAATGCCCCGCCTGTAGTCACATTCCCGTTAAAGGTGATGTTGCCACCAGTGGAAGTCACCCGCACATCGCCCGCAGCAAAATAACCATTGATGGCGGCAACGCTTATATCCCCCGTTGCACTCAGGGTGATGGAACCCGCTGCGGCTGCCTGAATAAGACCCGTGGAAGAAAAGGTGTCTATGCCACCACCCACGCTGAAGAACGTGCCCAAATTCGGATTATTAACGTTCAAAAGAACACCACCATTACCCACGGTTACATTTTCATTGGTGCCTGCAGTGGTACCCAAAATCGAAATGCCGGAAAACCCATTGGGAGGGGTATACCTTATTTCGGTGGATGAAATCACACTTAAGCCTGTCGATTGAGCACCCAGCACATTATTGGTCGAGGTGGTTTTGAAGGTAACATAATTGGTAACAATATTATTTACTGAAACCTCGAGGCCGGTGAAAGATTCATTTTGCGCCAATTGAATGGTAATCAGCCCCGCAGGGTCGGAAGTAAAAACAGCGGGTGTTACCCTGTCTTCCAGGGCAAGAAGCTCCAGCCGGGTTTGATTTCGTTTTTCGAGTAATTGAGATGTTTTCCTGGGGTAAAAAAACTTCCTGAAAAAACTAGTCATGACCCAAAAGCCTCCCAATCGCCCAGCAAAACTAACCTTAAGTCTAATAATTACATTATCTTAGAACAAACCATCTGTTAATTTTACCACACTTTTTCATTTTTTCCATTTTATCCAAACTATTTATTATTTCGTCTTTGTATTTGTGCCCGTAAGGTTAACCATAAAAACAAAACCTACGATCAATTGACCGGATTGGTGTTATGCCATTCTGCACCAAATGCACTTAAAAAAAGCAACCCAATCATCCCTACGGAATGCGATTATGAATGGAGTGCAATTCCTTTAATTCTCATTACAGGAAAAAGGGGGCTTGGAAGCATGGCTTCGGCAACAAATTGAAAGGTGGCAACGCGATGCAGGTGATAAAAGAACCCAAGGTTATGTTGGATCTCTTCTGTAAAGGTTGGCACTAAAGTTAAAAACATTCGCCTGATCGAAAGCGATCACGATATTAGTTGCAAAATTGAGGGATTCGGATGGATGCAATTCAAATCTGAGTTTGCAAGAAATGACTAGGAAGTTTCACGAGTGCCCACAAAAATATTTCATGGCAGGGGATTGATCAGCAGGCAAGGCTCTAACTTCTCGCAGTTGGCATCTGCAAGTGCAAGGCATTTGTAGTCTGGGTTATAGCAAATACTATTTTGATTCAGGATACTATGGTGAAAAGCCCCTTCGAGCTCGTAAGCCAAAAGGGCCTTTTCATTTCACGCCATCGAGCAGATGAAAGTGTTTAAGCCACAAACACACCATCTTCATCATCAGGGTTACCAGCGAAATAGCTAAGCAAGAGATCAAGTTGCAATCCGCCGAAGACTTTCACATTTGGCCCACCAGTAGGCCCTGCGCCTGTGACCAAATCGACGAATCCATCGCCATTGGCATCCCCAAGTCCAACTCGAACGCCCCCGGAGAAGAAGTTATCAATCACCTGGCCCGAACTGTTGGTCGTGCTGCCATAGGCCATGAAATTAGCCTCAACCGCAAGGGTTTCGTAATCCCAAACGATGACCCGGGGCCCGCCACCCAACCCAGCACCAGTGATGATTTCCTGGGTATTGTCGGAACCAAGGTCGCCCGCAGCGACATAGACCCCACCGCTAAAGTTAAGCTCATAGGCCATGAATGACTTGATGACACTGAAGTTTTGGCCGCTGAATACCCTGACCTCAGGACCACCGCCTATGCCAGCACCCGCAACAATTTCAGAATAGCCATCATTGTTGAGATCTGCTGCAGCAAGGTTTACCCCGCCACCAAAGGTCTGACTGAAGGCATAGAAAGCCGACAACTCCTGGCCGTTTTGTGTGCTGTAAAGCTTGACATGAGGGCCACCGCCCTTGCCTGCACCAACAATCACCACGGTCTGGGATTGACCACCAATGTTAACCAAGCCGCTGGTCAAGCTAACCCCGCCCAAGAAGCCGGGCTGGAAAGCATCGAATAGCATGGTCTGGCGTCCGGTAGCGGCATCGATCACCATGACGGTGGATAAATTGCCAGTGGATGCCTTGCCAACCACCAATGCGTCGGGGACCCCATCACCAGACTGATCAACCTTACTAAGGGTGATATCGCCGGTGTAACCAGCAAATGGTTGGAAGCTTTGTATTACAGTACCGGCCATGTCGGTGAAAGTAACAATGCCCGAGTTAGCGGCAATATTACTATTTAGCCCCAAGGCAAAGGGCGAAGTGATAATCGGGCCTGTTGGTGTAGGTACATCATTGATGGAAACAAGCTGTACATCGTTGTACCCTGTGCCGCCCTTGTAGGTGATCGCATATTTTGCGTTGCCCACGTTAAATTCGGAGCCCTGGGATAGGCCTAGGAACCCACCGGAAGTTTTGTTGGTGCCGGTAAGCTCAAAAATGGAAAAGCGGGTGCCAACCTGGGGGTCAAACGCTGGGTTGTTATTGATAACCTCAAGGGTTCCAGCCAGAGTTGCAGAAGCCGAGGTGAACTGGCTGTACCCGGTGGAAGGTAAAAGGCCATCAAGCACTGCGCCATCCAGATAAATCTGGGTGTTGGAGCCAGAATCCCCCAGAACCAACGCACCATGAATGGTATTGGACTTGGTGATAATGATGTTATTACCGGTAATGGTAAGGTCGTTGACAAAGCTACCAAGTCCACCAGCATTACCGAAGCCAAGCAGCGAACCGATGAAGGCATCGCCCAGGCTACCAGCAGTGACGGTCAGATTATTGTTCGAACCCAGTGTCGAGAAAATACCGGTGGTGCCTCCGGTGATCGTGACATTGGCACCAGTGGGTGAAAGCCCGCCATTGGTGGTATCAATTATGACATTTGGTGCGTCCACCTGCACAGCATCCTGTATAAGAACAGCGGTGCCTGGGGTGATGATATCGGAATTTAAAATGGTGGTCGATCCGGACCCGATGATAAAGACGCCGACACCATCATTGGATACACCCTGGACAACGAGGTCGCCAACCACATTGATCTTGCCGCCTCCATTATTGATGAGGTTGATCCGGTTAAAGACCGAGGTTTCTCCAATAGTAATGATGCCGCTGTATCCATTGCTTCCAAAAGTAACAGACTGGTACTGATTCGAAAGAGTGTTGATGCCATCCTGATTAACCTTCATACCTGGCTGGGTGGTTGCAGCAGCAGATCCAAGATAAATATTGTTGCCTTGGGTCATGGGAGTGAACACGATGTTGCCAGTGCCCTGGAAAGAAGTGGCGGGGTTAATTTCAACAGTGTCTGCGACGAAAGTGACATTCTTTGAGCCAGTATCGATGACCGTATTGGAGTTGAAAGTAACACTGCCACCAACGGGGGCGATATTTCCATTGTCGGCGATGGTAATGTTTGTTGGAGTGACGCCATCACCCACCACAAGGTTGCCGGTGAAAGGTGCGATCAGATCGTTTATCTGCACATTACCAATAAGTTTCACAGAATCGATGATACTTGTGTAGGTCACAAGGGTGAATCCGTTCTGTTGGGGATTATTCAAAAGGATCGATGCCCCGGAACCAGTCGCCCTAGTGTCTAGAACCGTGTTCGCTACCAGGCTGAGCCTGTCTATATTAATCGGGTTGCTGTTGGTGCGGATGGTTCCACCGGCAAAGGTGTCAATCTGGGCGCTGGTAGTCAGGCCACCGGCGAAGGTCAGAACGTCGCCAACATCGTCACCAAGACCAACAGTTTTGTTATTGTTGAATGCAACGCTGGCGATTGAAATGGCGGAACCGGTCAGGTTGACTCCGTAGGAGGAGTTTTCACGCTCAAAGGTGCCTGAACCGGCGGTCAGGTTGCCTGCAATGGTAATGTTGTTGTTTACCGTAAAAGACATGCCACCGGTAATACTGGTGGTGGTGCCTTGCAGGAAATCGATGGTGCCTGTTCCGGTCAAATCGATCTTGAGGAATCCTGAATCAAGCGTGCCGGCAATGAATTTAACATCATTATCGGTGTTCTGGTTCAGTGCGTTATCGTTGTTTAAAGTTACCCCGCCCGAAAGGTTGGCAGCAGCAATGGTAATAGTGCTGGTTCCCGAACCTTGAAGAGGCGCCGATCCTGGCGCGGGGCCGAATACCGAAGGCGGTCCTGAAGGATTGATCATCGAGAAGGTGAAGGTTCCAGCATTTTCGCTGAATTCCAGATCCACATCATTTGCAAGCGAAATACTCAAGGTTTTCAAAACAGAATCGTACTTGTAAAGGCCACCGCTGGGCAGCACATTAAACCTGAAACTCTGTGTCGCATCCGGAGTAACATTGTTGCCCACGCCGAATACCACATCAAACACGCCTTGTTCGTTGCCCGGGATGGTTCCTGAAAGCACACCAGTGTTCGGGTTAAGCGTAATACCGGTGGGCAATGATCCAGAGATCAAGCTGTAATTAAAGCTTGTCGGGTAACCACTGGATGTCAGCAGGAACGAAGATGGGTTGCCACCGGTAAAGAAGGCGCTATTTGGGTTGGTGAAGGCTGGTGGCTGTTCCACTACCAGGTTGAAGGTCTGGCTGGCTGGAGCGCCTATACCATTGCTAACCTCCACGGTGATCGCATAAAGCCCTCCGGTCCCCGCAGCAGGAATGCCGCTTAGTACGCCGGAACTTGATAAGGTTACTCCCCGAGGCAGACCGACCGAGTTGTTGGCAAGTCTGTAGGTAAAGACATTTGGCTGGCCGATAGCTGAAAACAGGAAGGTTCTGGAAACCTCGGTCTTGAAGGTGGTGGTAGCGAGGTTGGTGAACGATGCGGCCTCGTTTACCGTAAGCGTAAAAGCCTGTGTGGCAGGGGAACCCACGCCATTGGTAGCACTGATGGTAAAGGCGTAGATGCCGCCGGTGCCTACCGCAGGGTTTCCGGAAAGCAGGCCAGTTTGACTGTCCAATGTGACACCATTGGGCAGCAAGCTGGGGTTAACAGTGTAGGTAATGTTGTTGGTAGGGTAGCCGGAAGTCGCTATCTGGAACGAACCCTGGGTTCCCCGAGTGAAGGTCGTGTTGGGCAGGCTGGTGATGGAGGTTTGTTCATTTACGGTAAGGGTAAGGGTCTGTGTGGCAGGGTTGCCGACGCCATTGGAAACATTAAGGACAATAGTGTAAACCCCGCCGGTGCCTACACCAGGCGTGCCGGAAATCACACCGGTACTCGGGTTAAGCGACAAGCCCGAAGGCAGGTTGCTGCCGGTGGTCCAGGTATAGGCTGCTGGGTAACCGGTGACGCTGGGCTGGGTGGTAGAACTGTTGGCAAGTATGGCTGTAAAGGTTGCTGTTGCAGTGGGAGAAGTAACCGCGGCAGCCACATTCACGGTCAGGGTGAAAGTCTGGTCGGTAACCAGTGTGTTATCAGATGGATTGGTTGCACGGATAGTGAAGGTGTAGATTCCACCTGTCACAGGGGCGGTGGTAGTGGAAAGAACACCCGTGGAGGAAAGCGAAACATTATTGGGCAGTGCATTGCTGCTGGGTGCCAGGGCAAAGGTTGCACCTGCGGGGAAGCTGGTTGCGATTACATTAAAGGTACCAGCAGTGCCCGAGACAAAGGTTGCTGAATTAGCGCTGGTGAATGCAGGTGCTTCGTTCACGGTAAGAGTAAGAGTTTGGACAGCCGCTGCACCAATCCCGTTTGAAACATTAAGGACTATAGTGTA
>RFZJ01000112.1 GCA_009920765.1 Planctomycetota bacterium
CCCACCGCCGTAACCACCATGGCCACCGCCTCCACCAGTAAACTGGGCATAGGTGTTGACAATCGGCTGAGCAACTCGGGGAACCGGGGGGGAGTTGGCTTGACCGCCCGCACCCGGGACCTGTGCCAAAGTTTGCTGGCTGAAGAAACAAATTCCAAATAAAGTACCAAGAATCATCTTGCTTGCAATTTTGGCATTCATAACATCACCTAACTATTATTTGAACTGCTGATCATACATTAATCTTAGTTAATCGAACGGGAAGGCACCGTACCTTTGGGTACGAGCTTTTTCCATTTTGCAATCGCTTCTTTTCGCTCTGCTTCTGATCCAATCGGATCAAACTTGATATCGCGACCTTTGGGCACTAGACGATGAAGATGCCAGTTTGCCAGACCACGAATAGATGCCTTATCACTTGAAAGATAATCAATCAACGCTTCATAAGTTTCGGGTTCTTTTAGTTCATCGTCTCCAAAGGAGTGCAACAAATCGACAAAAATCTCCGCCTGTTTTTTTGTATAATGGCGTGAACCCATCACGAAGTCGTAGAGCTTAAGATCTTGTCCGGGCTTTCGGCCAATCCAATGCCTTAGCCCGATGATTCCGTTTTCGATAACATCATTTTGCTTGGTGGAAAGCAGGACTTTAAAGAATAATTCGAGCTGGTCTGTTGCAAGAATCATATTGATTGCAATAAAGCGGTCAGATTCGGATTCAGAAGCGGCCATTCCTGAAAGAACTTCGGGAAGAGGTTTTCCTGCCAGGAACTGATCCCTGAACTTTTGGACTGAGCCAAGCCTGTCCCTGACAATCGGATTCGACAATTGTGGAGGCAAAGTCCATTCAGGAAGTTTTTCTAGTTTTGTTTTGATGGGGGGAGAACCATCTGCGCTGTTCCAAGAAAGCATCGCTGGGCCTGGAGGGGCGGACATGAAGTGTGTAACTCCATGGTCAGAAACTTCGCTGGTACCCTTGAGTGCAACATAAATCAATTCATAAACAGGCTTGACTTCATCCTTTGCCATGGGATTGAAATGAGTGCCTTTAGGCCAACGTCCAAGTTCCTCCATGGAACAGGCAGATCCTGGTTCAATCAACTTCACCTGTCCATGCTCTTCATCACCAAACAAGGAAACCTGACAAGTAACAGAACCTTTTTCCTTGGTATTGGTAAGTTCAATACGGCCTCTCTCAAAATCAACAGAGAAATCAAAGCCTTCTTTCTTGGGAAGCAGGATTATCGCTGTCTCCCTGATGGGCAATGGTGAGCTTCCCGCAATATCACCACGAAAAGTAAGTTTGACCGATTTATCGATGCTTTCGATTGTTGTGCCAGCACCCGAAAGTATCAAATCACCTGCAAAAAGCTCTTCTTCATGCTTGGCGGATTTCCAAGTGGAAGAACCTTGCCCCAAAACAAGAAGCGACCCGTCTTTTCCCAAGCATCGAGCAACCGGAGTCTTCTTGGATTCCTCGTATACAACACGCTTTTTCTTGAAGAATTGCCTGAACTCTGCAAAGGCATTGTCAGAAGAAAAGCATAAAGTAACCAACCCAACCAGAAAAGATGCAAATAACATCTTGACCAACAAAGCTTTTCCAACAACACCTGATCTGCAAGAATCCATAATTTGCCTCGCAAAAGATTCAGCTCTTAAATCATACACTTGAACCAAATAAATTAGAACTCAAAGAAGAAACTATTTTGCCTGAGAAACTTCCAAGGGAAGTTCTGTGGAAAAACTTTTGCCTGAAACCTGATCCATCACCTTCAGTTTGATGGTAAATTTACCTGCACGATTCAAGGAAACATAAAACTGCAAAGGTAACAAATCCAGCTCGGGATCCACATCTTTCGAAATCTCCGCAACCGGTGGCTTTTGCACCGTGGGTTTGCCATTGGAATCGAATATCTCCATGCTGATTTTTAAATTTGGCTGCTTCGACTTATCGCGGGCAAATCCAACAATAGACATATTGAGCCACATGTCTTCACCGGTGGAAAAAATAGCAGTGGGAACCTTTTCCTCCCTGTCAGCGGTGGTGCGAATACGAACGATTCCAAGCTCGCCTTTGCCCAACTCAAACTCTTTGACAATGGTTGCCGTGGCCTTGGTTTTCTTTTCTGTTGCCGTGACTTTTACCGTGTATTTGCCATCAGGTTGGTCTTTACCAATATTCAACTGGGTGAACCCGGGCAGTACATTCCCACCAAGCGAATCAATGGCATCAATGTCCTTGGATTCATGTTTGAATTCCAACCTGCCATTCACCAGGACTTCCGTCAGAAGCGAATAAGTAACTTTGCCCTCGGCATCACTTTGTACACCTTTAATATCAAATGCGAGATAAAAGGAATCGCCATGCATAAATTTATTGGAGGCACGGGGCAAACCGGGAACACCATGCAGTAGCCTGGGGTTCTCAATAGAAATTTTCCCGGATTGCTCGGGAAGCATAGCCAAAAGACAAGTTAAACCAACTGTTACTGTCCACATGCGAAAAGTCTCCGCACAAAGCTTCAAAGGTGATGGAAAACTATAATATAACGTACCCTTTATAAATGATTTTCTCTAGTGTAATTATAGAATCGACACATGATTTTTGCAAATCACACCCCCAAGGTTAGAGCAATCGACATAGTTTTACAGGGTTCCTCAATCTATTTAGGAGTTAATTTCAGCAAAAGATTCCCTGGCAGCCTTAAGGGTCAAATCGATAATGGTATCATCATGGGTGATTGAATTAAAGGCAGCCTCAAACTGGCTGCAAGGCAAATAAACGCCCCGATCCATCATGGCCCAGAAAAACCTGGAAAATATTTTAGTATCACAGGATTTTGCGGAATCGTAATCAGTCACAGGTGTCGATGTGAAAAACAGCGTCCACATACTGCCCACTCGATTAATAACATGGGGTATATTGGCCGCCGAGGCGGCTTCTTTAAGCCCAACTTCTAAACGATGGGCATACTTCTCCAGTTTTTCGTAAGGTGGGTTTTTCTTAAGCTCGGTAAGGGTCGCAATACCCGCTGCCATCGCCAAAGGGTTCCCTGAAAGGGTTCCAGCTTGATAAACGGGCCCGGAGGGCATGACCTTGGCCATGATTTCTTTTTTCCCACCGTATGCCCCAACTGGTAAACCGCCCCCAACAATCTTGCCCAAGGCTGTAAGATCGGGTTCGATGCCAAGCAGTTGCTGGGCTCCCCCCGCAGAAAGCCTAAAACCCGTCATTACTTCATCAAGTATCAGAACGGCCCCGAATTGAGTGGTAAGGGCTCGAAGCTCTTTCAAAAATCCGCCCGATGGGGGAATCAAACCCATGTTTCCCACTACAGGTTCTAAAATCACGCAGGCGATTTTGTCACCTAATTTAGAGAAAGTGCTTTTAAGCTCTTCTATATCGTTGTAACGCAGCACGAGAGTATCTGCGGTGCAACCCTTGGGAACTCCGGGGCTGCTAGGTACGCCAAGGGTCGTAGCTGCGGAACCCGCCTGCACCAAAAGGCTATCTACATGGCCATGATAACAACCAGCAAACTTAATGATCAAATCACGGCCTGTATATCCCCGGGCCAACCTGAGGGCACTCATCGTTGCCTCGGTGCCTGAATTAACCATGCGAACCATTTCAATGGAAGGCACCATCGAGATGATAAGCTCCGCCATCTGGGATTCCATCTCCGTGGGTGCCCCGAAACTACTTCCCTTGACGGCGGTTGTTTGGATGGCTTCCACCACCTTGGGGTGTGCATGGCCTAGAATCATCGGACCCCAGGAGCCTATAAAATCAATGTATTTGTTGCCATCAATGTCAAAAAGATAAGGCCCAGCAGCGTGATCAACAAAGATTGGCGTGCCCCCAACCCCACCAAACGCCCTTGCAGGACTATTTACACCACCCGGAATAAGCCCCTTGGCCCTTTCAAATGCACTCTTGCTCTTCGATCTTTGCATTGCTTCTTTTCCCTAAAAATTAGAAATACTACTGATTCAATTCCGTTTTGATTTTTTTAAGAATGGCCTCGGCATCATCAAGGTATTTCTTAACGCCCTTCTGATCAGAATATACTGCAATTATATTTAAACAGCTAAATCTTGCATCAAGAAGAAGCGCCTTGGGCGAAGCTGCATTGACAAGTAATTTTTCAATAAGCTTGTTTCGTTCGGCCTCTGGATCGCCTTTAACCAACCCTGCCAACTCCTTGATTTTGCGATTGCAAAGCAAATAGGGCTGCCTTAATGCAGGATCAAACAAACAGGCACGATCTGTATCTTTTTCAAATTTCTCCTTGCATTCTTTATAACGGGCAATGGCTAAGGCGTTGTCGCCCAGGAATTCAGTTCGAAAAGCCAGAAAAGTGGGGACAAGCGACTCAGGCATATCGGGGGTATTTCCCGAATCCCTGATGGCTCGAATATAATCGTTCCAGATTTCCTCGAACTTCTGCTGCGATGCAAAAAGCTTGCGCCTATTATTGGCAAGCACCACCCAACGGCCTTTGTAATTCTGTGCAATTGCGGCCCAAGCCTTGTCTGCATCATCAAACTTGCCTTCAGTTTCGAGACTGATAGCTTCAAAAGCTTTGCCCTCCACTTCTTCCTGAACCCCGAATTTAAAGTTCTTTGCGGTGATCTTCAAATATTGCCTTAGGAGGGCCTCGCATTGTTCCACATCGATCTCGTCCGCAAGGGCCTTGATCTTCTTTGATTCCTCGTCATTCAAATCGGGATAATATTTAAGAAAATCAGCGATTGGGCCTTCCCTTGCCTCATCTCGGGAATTGGCTTTGATCAATTTATTTGCAGAGACAATAAGCGATTTTGCAGAAGGAGTGCGAATGAAAATCTCATACATGGTCCAACAAAAGCCAAAGATAACAGCCAGCATCATCATGGAAACAAACAAGCAAGACCTAAACCAAGGAGTGCCTTCTTGTTTTTTTCCTCTTCGGGCTAAAAGTTTTCGCGCCTTCCTGCGCTCTGAAGTTTTGGTAAGGCCGGTGCCATCGGCATAACTTTTCGCCAGGTCTTCGCCCACGCTTGTCTGTGCCAATATTTTTACCCGGATTTCCTCAAGGATTTTCCCAACTACACCAGCACTGGCAGGCCTATCATCAGGGTTCTTTTCCAACAAGTGCAAAATCAAAGTGTCTAGAAACTTGGGAATCTCCAAGTTGATGCGCGATGGCCTTTCGGGTTTGGATTGCACATGATGCAAAAACAACTCAACCGCATTATCGCCACGAAACGGCCTCTTCCCCGTCAACAACTCAAACAACACCACACCTAACGAATACAAATCCGACTTCCCGGTTACCGTGCTTTCGCCCCTGCATTGCTCAGGCGACATATATGCCGCTGTTCCTATCGCACAATTCGCACCAGTCAACAAAGTACCATCCAAATCCTTGGCAATACCAAAGTCGGTAAGCTTCAAAACCCCCTGCCTTGTAACCATCAGATTCGAAAGCTTTATATCCCGGTGAATCACTCCATTGTCATGGGCGTGCTGCAGTGCATTGCAAATCTGCTTGCCGAGCTCTATCGTTTCGTCCCACGAAAAAACGCCCTTCCTTGCAAGAATTGTTTCAAGCGTATCACCCTCAACCACTTCCATTGCGTAATAACGCAGGCCCTTGAACTTACCTATGCCAAACAATCGGACAATATTAGGATTATTAAGGTGCTTTAAGATTTCTGCTTCGCGCTCAAAACGTGCCACAAGCGAACTGCTCGCATTGCTGTTGATGGCAGAAGACATGATCTTGATGGCAACACGGTGGTTGTTTTTTATATAACGAGCGAGGTAAACGGCGCCCATGGCGCCGCTACCAAGCGTCTTTTCAATGATGAAGGGCCCGAACTCCTGTCCTGCAAGCATGGGCAACCTCGTGGTAGGGAGTTATTACGATGCCTACACTAAGCCTGGGCGTAATACTTGTTGGCAGCACCAACAGCAGCACCTGGGTTCACCTTGCAACCCTGATTTGCAAGTGCCTGCTCCAAGGCGGCAAGCGCCAATAGAACAACCGAAGGCTTGCTATTATAGCCCATCAAACCGATGCGCCATACTTTGCCTTTGAAATCGCCCAAGCCACCTCCGACTTCGATGCCGAATCTCTCGAGAAGGAACTTTCTTCCTTTTAGGTCATCCACACCTTCCGGAATGCGCACTGCATTCAATTGAGGCAACTGGCAGGAAGCATCAGCAGTGTAATGAAGGTTAAGCGCCTCGAGTCCGGCCTTCAAAGCCCGATGGTTGTGCCAATGCCTTTTCCATCGGTTTTCAAGCCCTTCCTCAAGAACCAGCCTTAATCCTTCATGAATCGCATAAACCATGCTTATCGGTGCAGTATGATGATACACACGATCTTGACCCCAATAACTCATGACGGTTGTCATATCAAGATACCAGCTTTGCACCTTGCTCTTCCGGTTTTTTATCACTTCAACCGCACGATCGCTAAATGATATAGGCGATAAACCCGGTGGGCAGCCCAGTCCTTTCTGGGAACAACTATAAACTGCGTCCACATCCCAACCATCAATATCCAATTCTACGCATGCCAGGCTGGTAACCGCATCAATAACCAATAATGCGCCGTGCTCATGGCAAATAGCAGCTATTTCCTTGATATTGGCCTGCAAAGCCCCGGTGGATGTTTCCGCATGAACAAGACCCAACACCTTGGGTTTCACCTTGGAAACAGTTTCCCTGATTTCATCAACCGAAAAAGTCTTGCCCCAGGGCGCTTGCAATGTTGTCACCACTGCACCGGTTCTTCCTGCAACATCGATCATCCGCTGGCCAAAGAAACCCATGGCACAAACAACAACCTTGTCGCCGGGTTCAAGTAAATTGACCAAACAACATTCCATTCCGGCCATGCCTGTTGCACTAATGGGCAAAGTTACTTTGTTTTTCGTTTTCAAAACACCTCGAAGCATTTCCTGCACCTGGCTCATGATCGAAACAAACTCGGGGTCCAAATGTCCCATAAGCGGGTTGACCATGGCTCGAAGAACTGCAGGATGTGCATCACTGGGGCCGGGCCCAAGAAGGATTCTTGTGGAAGGTTGTAAAGGAGCTGGAATTTGCATAGTTTCGTCCATATCTAGGTTGTTATTTGTTTAATGAGACATTCCCTTGGGAACCAATCTGCCTCATTCTTTCCTGTACCATTGCGCTGATTTCCTTAAATGCGGGATTGGCTGCTGTTTCAAGCCATTCATACACGCAAGTTTCCGCAGTCACCAAAATCGCACCCGCCTGTTGCATTCTCTTTAACGCAATCTTTACATCAATAGCATATCGGCTTGAGACCGCATCGACACATACAAACACATGAAATCCTTGGTTTAAAAGATCCAGCACGGTTTGCATGACACAAATATGGGCTTCTATCCCCACCACCAAAACTTTAATTCGAGCATCCGATTTCAAGTAATCAAGCGCCCCACCCTCCCCCACCGCAGAAAATGTCTGCTTTTCCCAAACCTTTTCAAGCAATGCCCGTATTGGTTCCACCGTTGGCCCCAACCCCCTTGGATATTGCTCCGTGGCAAGCACGGGAACCCCAAGAACCTTCGCTGCGTTTACCAAAAACAAGGCATTCCGTACCAACTCTTCCGCCTGGATGATCTTGGGCAGCAACTTCTCCTGCATATCCACCACCAACAAGGCGGTATCTTCAACTTTCAATCGAAATTGATGGCTCATGAATAGTCCCATATCCCTCATTGTAATCCCAAAACGAAAATCCATCCCTCTACTTGATTCGATTATTCGTACCAACGCAAGAAAAAGCGCTCCACCCACCATGTTAATATCGCAAGGCTTCTATCCTTATCATCCCGCGAGGGATCAAATTCACTAATTCCAACCCCCACGATTTTTCTGGGGTCAATCGCTTCCATGACCTTGGTCAAATACATCGGAGTCAGCCCCAGCGGAACAGGCCTGCCTGTTGCAGGAAAAAAGGCTGCATCCATCACATCACAATCAATATCGATGAATATTCGTTCTGCCTTGTTCACTGCTGCCATGATTCTTTGAAACGCCAACTCCGGATTAACCGCTATATCGATTGCAGAAATATTATCTTGGAAGAAAGTGTCGATATGATCCTTGGTAAGTAGTTGTTCACGATGGCCGACATTGATAATGGGTAAAAGCGGGCGTTTCGCAAACAAAATAAAATTGCCATGCGAAGGAGTATCCAAGGTATTGTCAAAGTGATGGATATCCAAATGGGCATCAAACTGAAGCACCAGGGTATTGGTTTCGCACAAATGATCGTAAACAGGAAGGCAGGCAAGATGATTACCACCCAGCCAGATGAACTTCTGGTTTTTGCCCCTGATCGAGTCCAGGCATTTGGACGCAGCATGCTGCCAGTTTTTTAATTTGGAAAAATTATCGAGCGAAATCTCCCGCATTCGGATATGGTCACGCCATGCAAGTGCGCGGGTGGTGACTGTTTCACTAAAAGAGTCCCTGAGGATTTCGCGGATTTCATCAGCTAAAATCCTGGCTCCCTCGCCTGCCCCGGAGTTGCCAAATAGATCAAACGGAAAAACAACCACCCGGGTAGACATTGCTGTATTTCCTGTGCCATGATAAATAAAACATCCAGCAGTTATTGTTTTAGTGTTTCCTTCTCCGTTCGCCATGATTCTTTAAGTTACCCGAGGACGCTTTGCCATGGATGACCACTTTTATGTTGCAGATGATGCAGTAATCACAGGTGATGTAACAATCGGGAAAAATGCAACTATTTGGTTCCAAACCATCATCCGGGGCGATGTTGCTCCCATACGCATAGGGGCAGGCACCAACATTCAAGATTCCTCCATGGTTCATTGCGAATATCAATGCGAACAAATAATCGAGGAAAACATCGTTGTTGGGCATAAAGCCATTCTTCATGGCAAACAAGTGGGGGCAGGCACCCTTATTGGCATGGGCGCCATCCTTCTTTCAGGCAGCATCATTGGTGAAGAATGTATCATTGCTGCAGGAGCCGTTGTTCGCCAGAATGAAATGATACCACGAAGATCCATGCTTGCTGGGGTCCCTGCCAAGATCATCCGGGAAGTTACAGAAGAGGATCTCAAAATCAGCAGGGCCATTTCGCTTCGTTATATCGAGCTGGGCCAAAAATATGCCCAGGGGCAATTACAATGGAACAACCGAACCCATCGCATGACTGCTTATCCCCTGAAGGGTATTTAAAATCTGCACCAATTCATTTATGATTCCCTTATGAACAGCGAAGATAACACCCCCACGCTCCAAAATAAAATTTCTTCCCTCGTTGAAGAACGAGGTTGGAACCAGGAGGAATTCGCACGCATCACCAGGCTGAACAGGCATACCATCCGAAAGATTCTACTAGGCCCCTCTTTCAAACTTCGAAACGCAACCGTTGAATCATGTGCCAGGGCCCTGGGGATTTCCGTCCACGATCTTAATCATCGGCCACTCGACCTGCTTCTACATCAAATCAGGCAATCCAATGTCCCAGAGCTGGGCAAGCACTTTCAAAGGCTGCAAGATCAAGCTTATCAGCCAGACTTAAAATCCTGGATTGAACGCAATCCGGAACGTGCCAGAACCCTTTCCTCCAAGGATGCAGACGAACTGGTTCTATTTCAAAAATCAGGCAATTTCAACACTTCATCACTGGAGGCTTTTGTAATCAGGCTCGAAAGAAAGCGAAGGTTGCTCGAAAAAATCAACCATCTCAAAAGCAGCAAACATCTGGAGATTCTCGAACAAATGGTCGACCTTATGCACCAGCAATCACCCAGCAAAAGCGAACAGGCATGAGCGAACCAGTCCTGGCTCAAAGCCCCGATAACCAAAGTAAATCAGGTGCCTTTTGCTCCCTGAAACACACTAACTATCGCTATTATTTCTTCGCCCAACTTCTTTCCCTTACAGGATCATGGACCCAAACCACCGCTCTCATGTGGCTTGCCTACAGCGCTGAACAACAATCGGTTTGGCCCTCGCTCATCGCAGCATTACAAGTCCTGCCCGGCTGTTTCCTTGGTCCACTTGGTGGCAGGCTCGCAGATCAATATCCCAGAAAAAAACTAATCCTCATCACCCAGGTACTATTTTTACTGCAAAGCCTGGGACTCTTTTTCGCTGTATTCCTCGGTTTCACCTCGCCCTATATTCTGCTTTGCTTTTCCCTGCTCTGGGGCCTGATCAACGCTATAGATCTTCCCGCAAGGCTTACTTTCCTGGTCGAAATGGTTAGCATGAGGGATTTGTTCAACGCAGTTGCACTCAACTCGCTTCAATTCAACCTAGCCAGGCTTTCCGGTCCAGCCATTGGCGCCCTACTACTTGCAAACTATGGCCCTGAAGCATGCTTTCTTCTCAACACCTTCAGCTACCTGATTTTAATCCTTGCTTTGGGCTTGATGAACCAAGCCACCATGTTTCAAGAACCCTCCCAACGCAACAATGCTTCCTTATTCGATGGTATTAAGTTTATCCTTGCCCGATCCGATCTGGTTTTGGTCATCAGCATCGCTGGAGGCATGGCACTATTAGGATGGCCCTTGCTCGCTCTATTACCAGGCTTCGTCGAGAAAGAATTAGCATTGGGGCAAGAAGCCTATGGCACCTTGCTAAGCGGTGTTGGGGGCGGGGCTCTAGCCTCTGCTTTAATCCTTGCGATACTGGGCAACAAAGCCTCGAAGGGAATATCGCAAGCCTTGGGAATGCTGCTTGCAGGATTGGGCTTATTTACTTTGGGTATATCCAAATCAATATTTTTTGCGCTGCCTTGTACGGTTTTATTTGGTGCGGGGATGATCTTGTTTTTTGCGACAAGCCAGGGGTTGGTTCAACTAGGTGCAGGCACTACGCATCGCGGCTTGGTTCTGGGAGTCTGGAGTATGATGCTTTGCAGCATGGTTCCTACGGGGAACTTTTTAGCGGGCCCGCTTGCAGATCTTTTCACCGTCAGGCATGTGATGCTTACCCAGGCGGTTTTAATTTGGATTTTACTTATGCTATTCGTGTTAATAAAAATCCGCCCTATTCTTTCAAAGCCGGCAGCATGAGCGATGGTTTCTTTCCTGATTTCAAAAATTTCCCCCCTTCGGGGGAGGCTTTTTAATACCAAAGCAGCAAGCAGTAAAGCAGTAAAGGGGCTAAGCAGTTATAAAGCAGTCCTCGCCAAACGGAACCCACTGTCGGGGAACCAATTGGTCGGCGTGATGAAGTCCCGGAAGGAAGAGCGGGCCTTGGATACATTGTTGAGGAACGACCCACCACGCAACACACGGAATTCTCCCTTTGCAGGCCCCTTCGGGTCCATTACCGCTCCCTTTGGGTAATCTCCATACCTATCCTCACACCACTCCCAAACATTGCCATGCATATCGTACAGGCCAAAGGCATTTGGCTTATAACTTCCTACTGCTACTGGTTTCTCAATCTTTGAATCATCGTAGTTTGCATCCTTGGGTGTTATCTTTGCTCCAAATGAATACGCTGTACTTGTTCCTGCCCTGCATGCATATTCCCACTCCGCTTCCGTTGGCAACCTATACTTGCCCTTGGTTATCCCATTCAACTTCTCAATAAACTCTTGGCAATCTTCCCACGATACATCCGTTACTGGCAACTTGGCCCCCTTAGTATCACTTGGGTTATTACCCATCACACTTTCCCACTGCTCCTGCGTCAC
>RFZJ01000113.1 GCA_009920765.1 Planctomycetota bacterium
CGCTCGGTCATACCAAGATTGGATTTCCTTAGACATCTGTGACAAATTCATACGAGGATTCTCTATTATGATAATCTTCCACCGGCCACCACAACGAACCCCAAACTTCCATATTCAAAGAATTCCCACACTTTTCATCGGTAGAGTGTAAAACATCTTGTTTAGAAAAATGTGAGGTGTTAGCAGCCGGCCCCATCATCCAATCAAACCTTAGTTGTTCAATCTTCGTATTCACCATTGGTTGATTGAAATGTCTCCGTATATACCGGTCGGGTTTTTTCGTCAACATCAATCCACATTTCGTAACAAGGACCAATCGACTCTACTGTGTCGAGATTCGCAATATCATACACAGAACTAGCGTTCAGTACAAAATCATCTAAACCGCTTAGTTTTCTACAATCTCTAGCACCTCTTGTTATCATAAACACAAAAAACCGGTGGAACGAACTTGCCAGGACTTTCCACCGGTTTTTCAGCCCTCTACCAAAGATGTTTCTTAGTCACGAACATTACGCAATTCAGCAGGTGTATATTCGACCTGCTTGACCACCTTATAGGTGCCAGCAGGAATCGAGATCGTGGAGTGTTCCTGGTGGGTCAAATCAGCAGGTGCACCGCGACAGCACCCTCATGGATGGTGTGATGATGGCCCGTGACTTCTCCCCAGGCTAGTCTGCAAACTTTTGTGTGTTTAAGATGTGTCGGTATGGAGTCGCACGGAATTACAAGGACATCCCCTTGTCTGTAGATCTTCTTTTGTGTGTTCATAAGTTTATTTTTTCTGTTACATCTTTAAGTATCTCATAAAAAATAAAACTGTCAATACAATTCTTTTTCTTCTACGTTTTATTCGTCTACATACTATTTATTAAGGATGACGGAAACCTCGACAATTTATGGGAAGAAAAAAACTCAACCGACCACAAGATGAACTCGACCAAGAACGAAGAGAACGACAAATGCGCTACTACTGGAGAAACAAAGAAAGACTCAACAAAAAAAGATTGGAGTATTACTACAAAACTAATCTTAATAAAGATGATTGCGCCTCCACCGGTGATTTACTTGATAGAAAATAAAATTACGGGAGGGAAATACGTCGGTCAAACCATTCGTCCAACAGAATATAGATGGAAAACTCACAGAAAAGCAATTGGGGAATATCCACTATATCGTGCTATAAGAAAATATGGAGTAGAAAATTTTACATTCTCTGTGTTGGAGATTTCTCCGACATATAGAGAATTAGACGGATTAGAAAGAAAACACATCAAAGAACAAAAGTCTTTTATAAAATTAGGTGGGTATAATTTAACTGAGGGTGGAAATGGATTAAGGATTCAATCTCAAAAAACATTTGAAAAGTTAAGCAAAAGATTTTCCGGAGAAAACAATCCAAATTACGGAAAACATCATTCTTCGGAAGTTAAAGAAAAGATAGCAAAAACGAAACGAGGTAAGATTCTGACTGAAGAACATAAATCAAAAATCCGTGAATCAACGGTTGCTGCATTCAAGGTTTTACCCGAAGAAAGTTGGAAAAAGATGTGTGCTGCGGGAGATAAAAACATCGACCGGAGAATTTTTACCTTCAAAAACAAATTCACTTCCGTTGTATTCACGGGAATGAGACATGAACTTTACACTAAATACAACCTCAACAAGAATCTCTTGAGACGAATGATTAAGGGAGAACTTTCCCACACAAAAGGGTGGGAGTTAGTGACTTCCTCCGTTCCTATCCATTAAACTTACGATTGCAAAAGTGGTCAAAGATTTTATAGGCCCTTTTTATTACAAATGGTCAAATGGAGTCCCCAATAGTTAGGTCCGTCATTTACACCCAAGAGCTTCTTCAAAGCGTCACCATACTCACAATCGACAGGAATCCAATAATTAACCCGGCTAACGTAAGTCTTTTCGGGATAACAAGTGAACTCGACTTCCCGACCGTGATACTTCTTAGCATCTTCCCACTTTACTTTATGGAGTTTAGGATTGACTAAAGTAACGTGACAGCCGTGAGCCGGAAGCTGAAGCTTCTCAGTTCGGTAGTTGTGGAAATCAATCAACCGATGATAATAACGAATCAGGTCGAGGTCGCCGATGATTCGGATACCGTTCTGAACTTGAATTTTACCAATGGTCTTGAACACAGAACCAGATTACCATTATTTTATAAAATGTCAATCAATTTGTGAAAAATCCCTCATTGCATCCCCCGTTGCATCCCCCGTTGCCTCCATCGTTGCCTCCCTCGTTGCCTCCCTCGTTGCAGCCCTCGTTGCAGCCCACGTTGCATTCTCCGCTTTATTTAAATTTGAAGTCATAGGATTTGAAGTTCTTCGACTATTTCATGCAGCATATCCCACGTTGCATCCCCCGTTGCAGCCAACGTTGCACCCCTCGTTGCACCCCTCGTTGCCTCCACCGTTGCAGCCCACGTTGCATCCATCGTTGCAGCTATCGTTGCAGCCCCCGTTGCAACCCTCGTTGCAGACTCCATTGCATCCGACGCAGTTTCCCACGTTGCGTTCCACAACGAAACCTCGGTTGCCTCCATCATTGATTCCGACGGGTTCATCGACTGTGAGTTCATATCGTTGTTTATTAAGGCCAGGAATAGGCCAGGAACCGTTTAGGCGGTCAGTTTCACCTTGGACATCAAGGGATGGTAGGTGATTTCCTTCTTGCAATAGGAGGTATCACTATCACGTTCCACCAAATACGTCTTGTCTGAGTATGCAACCACAAGATAATCAACGGTTTGTGGAGAATCGGTAAACAACAGATTAATTATCGTTTCCTTTATTTTGGAAACTTCGGTCAGTTCAACCGCAGTTGCGTTCTCAGCAGGTCGAAACACGCCTTTAACGGTATCGAAGTAGTTGGTCCGTCTAACCGGAAGTATTTTAGCGACTATAGACATATCAACAGTATGGGTTAGATTTTATAAAATGTCAATCAACTTCCAAAAACTCTATCGTTGCATCTCGTGGCATTCATTATTGAAAAAGTCCTCATTGTAACTCCCTCATTGCAGCATCCGTTGCAACCCTCGTTGCACTCCACGCTGCATTCATTGTTGAAGAAGTCTTCATTGTAAGTCCCACGTTGCAGCCCTCGTTGCAGCCTCCGTTGTATCCCACGTTGCAGCATCCGTTGCATCCCACGTTGCAGCCCACAATGAAGCATCCGTTGCAGCATCCGTTGCAGCATCCGTTGCAGCTTCCGTTGTCGTCGTTACAGCCCACATTGCAGCCTTCGTTGTCGTCGTTACAGCCCTCGTTGCAGCCTCCGTTGCAGCATCCGTTGTCATATTGTTTTAGTTGTATCCCACGTTGCATTCCGCGTTGAATCCCACGTTGAATCCTCCGCTGCAGCCTCCGTTGCAGCCTCCGTTGCAGCCCACGTTGCAGCCCTCGTTGCAGCCTCCGTTGCACCCCTCGTTGCAGATTCCGTTGCTGCCCACGTTGCAACCTCCATTGCATCCCTTGTTGCAGCATCCGTTGCATCCTCCGTTGAAGCCCACGTTGCATCCCTCGTTGCAGCCCTCGTTGCAGCCCTCGTTGCAGCCCTCGTTGTCATATTGTTTTAGTTGAAGAGTCGGATGCCGTTAATCAAATCATTATCATTCAACGTGGCCAGATTGTCAAGACGGCACTGAACCTTCTCCGCAGCCTGTTCCTCTATCGTGTTAGCGCTAAAAACAATCTTTTGGAGACAACGGGTCAGACCACCTTGACGAGCAATTCGTCCGAGGGCTTGAAGAAGAGCGATTGCGCTGAAGGATGGAACCAAAAGAGAATTCCGAGGGAACTTTCCGTTTAAGTCGTGGAGATTCACCCCCGAGTTTCCAGCGAGAAGATTGACCAACATAATTCTCTTCTTATCAGCGTTAAAATCATCAATGTCAGCCTCACGAACCTTATCGGATTGACCACCGACAATCTTGGCGATAGTCTTCTCCAATCGTTTGTCCTTCTTCAAACGAGTTTCAAGTGCTTGAATGCTGTCGGTGAAATTAAGAAACACCACAGGAGAAATCCCTTCGTCATAAAGGTCGATGACCGTATCCACAAACGACGGAATCTTCAAGAGTTCGGTTCTACGACGAGCCTCCATGATAATGGCGAAAACGTGAGCCTTATAGTTTGCTGCCCGACCATCAAGTCGGTCAAGTTCATACTGCATCAATTCATAGACTCGATTGATTTTAGCGGTGTTCTGACCCATATCGAATGTCTCCGCCGTGATATGGTTCTCAGGGAAAATCCCATCAAACATATCCACAGTCATGCGACTTGTCGACTTTTGAAGGTTAAACAGTGAGTTATGCACTTGTTGCATCCCCCGTTTCGCCTTGTCAGATGACATATCAATAACCATGCCACCAAATTTGTTAAGTTCAGCCCCACCCTCTTTACAAAACTTGCTGAAGTTGTAACCAAGGTGAAGGTTCGTGGCGAAACCAAGTGCCTTTAATTCAAGGGGATTGGTTGCAGCAGTTGCACTCATCATGAGTAACTTGTAACCATGATTCTTACAAGCCACAAGGAAGTCACTATTGAGGCTGGAATAAGCCTTACACTTATGGACCTCGTCGGTTATTACCAAACTTGTCTTGGGAAAGTGGAGATGAACGCCTGTGGATTCCCACTTCTTCTTATTTTTAAAAGCCTTCTTGTCGTAGGTCAACCATTTCGTATTACCCCGACAAAGCTTCTCGTAGTTAATCACTAGAGGTTGATTGATTCCAAAGGAAGCGAGAACCTTTTTCCACGCAGGGATAACCACCTTCGGACAAACCACAACCACAGGGACGTTTAATTCCTTGGCAACCGCGCAAGCAACAAAAGTTTTACCTGTTCCTGTGTCGCTGAGATCGCACGCATAACCGTTTAAATAAATGGAATCCAACAATGTTCTCGCATGGTCTTTCTGAGGTTCCAAAAGTTGTGCTGAATTAGTCATGTCTAAAGAGATTACCTCCTATTTAAAAAAAGTCAACAGAGAAGTTTAAGTTCTTTTGTTAAATGTGTTCATACTTATAGTGTGACACTGATATGGGAAATGCCGAATTATGAAAATTGTATGTAGATTAACAGAAAATGGAAAACGAAACAAGGTTTATTTTGAAATAAATTCTATCGAAGAACTGGAAAAATTACTCAAAAACCCGCCGTTTGTCCAAGACAGACGGTATAAAGTATTAGATTTTCTAAAATTTCACGAAGACGATGTTGATTATATCAATTCGATCATCCACACAGATCAAATTTTTAATCGAAATGATCTGTTCGTTAAATTTTTACATAAAATTTTCAAATATAAAACAAAGAACACGGTTGGATATTGGCGATGTAGGGGTCACGAAGATTCAACGATAAGTAACCGTATATTTGAACACCAATCAAAGCTTGGCAAACTTTCATCTTCATCTCGGTTCACGAATCCAGATTACAAGAAATCTATGACTAACTGTATTGAATATTGGCTAAATCGAGGATTCTCCCCAGAAGAATCTCTTTCACGTCTCAAAGAACGTCAATCTACATTTAGTTTAGAGAAATGTATAAAAAAACATGGAATCGAAGTTGGGACAGCGTTATTCAGTGAACGACAGAAGAAATGGATAAGGTCACTTTACCACGGAAAATCGGATGAATCAATTATTGAAATGAATAAAAAGAAATTCTCCAACAAATTCGGAAAAGCGTCTGGTTCTAGTCTCAAGGTATTTCTCCCACTCGTTGAAAAATTAAAGTCTTCGACAATTATTTCCGACAGTGAATGTTTCTTTGGTCACGGCGAGAATCGTGAATTTTATTTATATGACCGTTACTCTAAATCAATGTATTTTTATGATTTTACGATACCTAAGTTAAAAGTGATCGTGGAATTTAACGGAGAGACGTGGCACCCAAGGAAAGAAGATGTTAGTTGGAAACCTATTTCATGTGTGAACAAAACACGGGACGAACTTATCGACAAGGAAGACCGAAAAGATCTACTGGCGAAAGAATTTGGATTCTCGATATTAAAACTGTGGGATTCAACTTCTGAGAGTGACAATGTTGAACTGGCTTTCGATTTCATTAAAAATCGATACCTCGAAGAGAACTCAATTGATTTATAAAAAGTCCACTACAATCGTTCTTAATCGTAAAGAGGATAGGAAGGGATACGTTTGACACGTTTACGTTTAGTTGCACCGTTCTTAACCAGCCACTTGTGAAAGTCTCCGATGGTTAATCCGAGACGGTTCTGAACTTCCTCGGAGTCTACGTTGAAATATACGCCTCCGAAATGGTGCCACTTATCTTGGAGAGTGATACCAAATTTACGAACGGAACAAATCTCCACATACTTGACCTCGGATAACTTAACTCCACAAGTGAACCAATCAGCGAGGAGTTTGACGTTCTTCTTATCTTGTGCATTCATCGTGTTAAACTTGTCGAAAAATCCATCATTGCATCCCTCATTGCATCCCACGTTGCAGCCCTCGTTGCAACCCACGTTGAATCATCCGTTGCAACCCTCTTTGCAGCCCTCGTTGCATTCAACTGTGATTTGTTCATATCTGTTTCGTTAGTCATTGAAGATCACAAATTTATAATTCTTTAACAACGGGTATAGACGAACATCGTGTTCACTTGGAGTGAATTCCCAACCATGAACTTCGTTGTTCTCGTAATCAGCGAGTTCCTGGAAAAGAGTCACGAGGATAGACCTTCCACTTTTAGGATTGCAGATTGTGAAACCCACATCTGCTGCATCATCGTAAATTCGTTGGAAGAAGTTGAAATTACCAAAATCAGACGCGTCAGCCACAAAAGAACGACTGTCTTTATTATGAGTGAACTGTTCAAGTGAAATCGGAGAGTTAAGTCGAAGTTTCATGTAGGACAATCCTATCAGACTTTTTATCGAAGTCAAATTAATTTGTTGAAAAAATCCCCCGTTGCATCCCACGTTGCATTCCACGTTGCATCCTTCGTTGCATCCCACGTTGCATCCTTCGTTACAGACTCCGTTGCATCCCACGTTGCATCCGCCGTTGCATTCCGCGTTGCATCCTTCACGAACGGCAGAATTGGTCCTCTTTCGCCAGAATTCATAAAAAAGACTCCTTGGAACAGTGTTACCCATCCCAAGGAGGTTCCCTATTTTGAGCCTCTTAGGCGTCTCAGCAAAGATTAGGCCTTAACAGCCTCGGTGGCCGGAGCGACAGAGGTCGCCGGAAGATTCACAAGCTTGCGATACTTCGCGATGTCAACCCGCTTAATGGCGAGCTTATACTGGGAGAGGCCAGCACGATACTTGTTGCCGGTTCCGTGGACGGCGACATCATAGGTCTGGTCGACGGGGATAAACACACAGGTGCGTTCACCCTTGTTCTCCTTGTTAGGGCGACCACGGCCAACGGGCTTGCCGTCGAGCAGAACCACTCGCTTAAGAGTGACCTTGGTCTTGGGACGACCGGGGCCACGCTTCTCGGTAGCAACAGTGTCAACGGTGTTAGTAGGATTTGTTTCGGTGATGTGCTTCATGTTTTGTTTTTTGTTTCTGATATTTGGGAGTTTGTTGACCCCCGACACTTTCAACTTTACCACTTCTTTTAATTCTGTCAACCGACTTTCTGGAATTATTTCTTTTTGTCAGAAAATCCTTTAGCAAGGACCTTGCCATTTTCGGTAAGGTTGTAGAGGGGCTGGCCATCTTCATCGTAAGAAGTCACTTCCACCAAACCTTCATTCATCAAACCGTCAAGGACACGTTTGACCTCTTCACATTTAATGTCATTTAAAATATCCACAGCCTCTTCGTGGGAAACATTTGCTTCTGCCATAATCATAGCAATGGCGTCGGAATTGGAAAGAATTGCATCCTCCGTTTGATCCACAACAACTCGTTCGACCTGATCCACGTCAACTTTATCCATGTTGGCAAGGAGTTGGTCAATGGTTCCAGTAAAAGGAACGAACGCGGGATTTACTTTGTTATTCATTGGATGTAATCTCCTTCAATTGTAGGTCTATGGGAGACAATACCGGCATGACGGGACATTTACAACAATACTGTTTCACTCCAATAAAATCCCAACCATCCATCCAGGCAGATTTGTGATCCTCGTAGGTGTTTTCCTCACCACACTTCACACATTTACATTTAATCATAGGAGTTTACTTGTTGACCGTGAAAATTTTGGATTTACCACCAACGATTCGTTCAATTAAAAATTTTTTGAATTTCCGACCGTCATTCAGATCAATACCAGTGATATAATCTTCGGTTTGTTCAATCATTTCGATTTTTCTCCAGACATTATTGTCTGTATAAACCCCATAGGTTATTACAGTGGGATAGAGAAATTCCACAATCTTCTTGTTACTTGGAATTTTTGGAAGAAGCGTTCCATGTTCATTGTGACCTTCATACGTCAAGGTCAATTCACCATTGATCATCTCAATAAGATAATTATACTCTTGATCATCAGCGGTATCCGGATAGATATAAAACCCACCGACACCCGTTTTGAAGTGGGCAACCAACTGAGCCGCGAGACATTCCATGCCGTTAGCACTCTTCGCAGGCTTGGCTCCGAGACTGATTCCGTTTGTGATAACCATTCCATCGAGAAAGTCAACCAACTCTTTACCATGACCTTCCGGGTAACCATCCATCTGACGATACAACGTGAGAATAGTTTGTCCGTCTTCGTTCTTAACTCTCGTCAAGCTTCTTGTGCCCATATTAACAGTTCTTTTATTTTGATTTGTTTATTTTCTTACTACGGAGCGGAACCGAGGATTTGAACCTCGCCCTACGAACTGGAGAGTCCGTCATGCTCGCCTTGAACACCAGTTCCGCTTTAGTTCACCAAATCTTACAAATCGCACTGGCAGTCGTTAGGATGCTCACCACAATCGGGACACCCACAACCACATTCACCCGTTTCGTCGCCACAATCCACACATGGATCGTCAGCGAAGGGCTTCGGTTCATCGTCATCCCCATACGAATCATCGGATTCGTCCGCCGGGGCCGGAATGTAAGTGTCAGGCAATGCCGAACGATCCTTGAGTTCATCCACGACGAGATAACTCGCGGTCCGAAGTTTCTGACCATCACAGTCGAAAGGAACGGAAACAACGTCAGCAGGATCGATTTCAACAACCATCAAACGACCCTCCGGCCCAGCGTAATCGTTGGCATAATTCAAACTTCCCGCGTGGAATCCATTAGAACACGCCACGCGAGCGTCGTCATTAACTTCGTTCCGAAGCATGGTCGGTTTAGCTCCAATGTGGTGAGAAACTGTGCCGGTGTATTTGTCCATATAATCTGAACGAACGCCCTTGTAAGCACGAAACTTACCATCATGGGTCAGAGGCATATTGCGGTGAACAAGGAACCGATACAGCTCTTCCACGGCACGCTTTGATGGATTATTGAGAAGACGTTCAAGGAAGTTGATAATCGGGCTGACAGGCAAACCGAGTTCCATGAACTGAAGGATCTTTTCGGTGGTGTAATTGTGGACCGGAACACCGTTGAACAAGACCGCACCGTTCACGACGGTCAACTTTCCGTTCAATCCGACATACTCACGAACGGGCTTGGCCAAATCGAACAACGACTCAAGAACCTTGGTGTCGCCGTTAGGCTCTCCCAACAGAGTAATAATGTCGGCAAACTTCGGATGGTCAGACTTGGCGGTAAGCGTCTTGCCCGGAAGCATGACGGTCACTGACTGACCGGGGATAATAAGGGTAGGAACATTCATTTTTATTTTAACTGTGTTTGTGTTGTTTCTTTACTCTCTATAAGTATACCAGCACTCTTTGTTTTGTCAATCTACTTTGTGGAAGCATCCACCAATTTGATGTAATCTCCCAATTCGATCATTATTGGAGAGGAGTTTGAATAACCGAAAGCATAACTGTCAATGTGTTTCACGATTGGATACATTTTATAGAATCCATTCAAGAGTTCCTTGAAGTCTTTAGCAGACTTTTCAACCGAAGATGTCACCGAATCCTCCAGAGTTTTCGAGGATTTTCTGATAGAGCAAATCACCGAATTTGTTTGAGTAAGAGTTGCACCGCTTTCGAGTTTTACCAACTTGGTCATGGATTGAACACTTACAAGAATTTTATGAAAAAGACCGTCAGCATCGAAATCGGAGACATTACGGGCGTGATTCGAGAAAATACGTCCGTCAATAGACCCATTCTCCGTAGTCAAGTGTCTATTTCCGTTACCGACGAGAGACGGAAACTGTGTTCGGAGTTCGAGTGTAACGAGACGATTAAAAAACTCCTTATTGTTCTTTAATTGGTTGGCGAGGAGTTCCCAGAGAGAGATGTAGTCTTTGTTACCCTCAAGTCTCTCCACAGAACCTTTCTTCACCGCAACAATAGTATCTGGGAGTTTAATTTTGAAATCTTTCTCCAATCCCTTGAGATACGAAATTGCATCGGATGGATAGATCGACCCCGATTTAGTAACAATTTCATAACGGTCAATCACAATGTATGGAATACGATTTACTGGTTTCTTAGGAACAACCCCAGCCTTGAAATACTCAGCGGCAGAAATTGAGGCACAGTTCAAATCAAACAGAAGAAACTTTTTGGAGTTCTTATCCGCGTTAATCGAACGAGTGGACGGTTTCCGAAGGTGAGGATAAATCTCCGAAAACTTGAACGACGGAAGCGTATTGAGATTGACAGCCGGAAAGTCAAAAAGATTTTTAGCCTTCCACGTCACAAATTTAGCAGAATCCTTGATGTTGAAAACATAAACTGTGTTAAACATCTTCTTGAAGACGTTATCAGTCCGTTCAATCAAAGCAACCACACGATTGCGAGCAGCGGTTCCTACAAGAGTCGCATCCTCGTTGAGAATGACACAAGTGTTTTCGTTGGCTTCGATGCTGTATGTGTAATGCGTTGACCCACCCCTAACTTGACGTTTTCCTCTGCGCCCCTTGGAATATGTTACAACGTCAAAACCACAATCGTCATCGACTCTGACCGACATGGCCATGTTAGAAATGTGCGGTGGGAGAAACGAACCAAAATTCGCCAACGGAGAATTGTAAGAACTGAAGGAGTGGCGAAGAATCCGTTTCTCCCACATCGTAGGAAGAACGTCAAACTTCTTTTGAAGTTCTGCACCGATTTCCTGTCTCACCTTTTTCAAGATCGACCAAATTGTTTTGATGGTCTTATCGGTCATCTGCAACCCTTCACGGTTTGCAGCAATATCAACCGATCCGATGGGCGACTTGAGAATAAGATTAGACTCCATCAACTTCCGATAAACATACTGGTCGTTATCAGAAATGCCGTTTTCCGACGGCTTCATTGTGCTGATGTTTCCGACGGAGTAAGCGATGTTACCCATCAAAAGTTTGCAACCCTTATTGCTGTAGCCGTTGGGGTCCTCCTTGGTCATATACCAACCCACTCCCTCGAATAGTTTTTCCGACTTGGAAATCTCCAAGGTAGCCCCTTCAAACTTAGGAGTAACCTCCCAATGAGCGAAGAACTTAGCAGACCGGTCAATAAATGACTGAATATCGGAAACCGACACGGGAATCTGAATTTCAAGTCCGTCATTTT
>RFZJ01000114.1 GCA_009920765.1 Planctomycetota bacterium
GCAGATGAATTCATCTGCCTTTTTTGTTTCTTTAATCCAACTTAAAAAAGAATCTTTACAGGCACGCCGGAATCCGTGATTGGCACTGGGCGATCACCATCATAAAGATTCTTGGATGGATCAATTCCGAGTGTGGCATGCATGGTCGCAAAGAAATCCGGAACACTTACCAAATCCTTGACAGGCTTCTTGGCAAGTTCATCAGTTTCGCCAAAAGCCCCTTGATGCTTCAAACCAGCCCCTGCAAGAAGGACACTAAAAGTTTTGGATTGATGTCCCCTGCCCCCTCCGCCATCAAATTCTGGCGGCCTGCCAAACTCCGTAGCAACGACAATCAGGGTTTTATCGAGCATTTTTTTTGATTCGAGATCAAGGACAAGGGCTGCAAGTGCCTGATCCAATTCCTGAATAAGCAAATATTGTTTTTCAATGCCCTGATTATGCACATCCCAACCTGTGCCGTTGGAAAAGTTTAGATTGTGCGAAACTTCAATGAAGCGAACTCCTCGTTCAATTAATCTACGAGCCAAAAGACATCTCTGCCCAAATTCGCCACCATAGGATTCACGAAGTGATGCTTTTTCTTCATCAAGGTCAAAGACCTTTGAAAAAGCCGGGCCACTCAATTTTAAACTTTGTTCGAGAGCGGTCTCGTAATCTTGGAGCGCCTTGTCCTTGGCCGCAACCTTGCTGATTTTACGAAGTTCAGAGAGCAATGCCTCCCTACGATCTTGCCTGGGGGCAGTGATCATTTCAGGGCGGGATAAACCAGCGGGGCCACTTACCGTATCGGTAAGGTATAAATAGTTGAATTTTGAACCAAGAAAACCAGGGCCACGGGTAACATTGGGATAACCGATCAAGACATAAGATGGTGCCCCCTCTTGAGCAGCACCTTTTTCATGTGCAACAGCAGAACCGATGGAAGGATAAACTACAGTTCCTGTAACACTTCTTCCAGTATGCATTCGATTAACCGCAGCGGCATGCTCATCAATCACATCATGATTGATCGTACGAATAATAGTCATTCGATCCATGAGAGGTGCTATTTTGGAAAAATGCTCACAAACCTGAACCCCCCTAACCGAGGTGTCAATCGCTTTGTAATAAGAACCTGCAATTTTCTTCTTGGGATCGCCCAAGCGCTTGGGGTCGAAGGAATCGGTTTGCCCAATGCCACCACCCAGCCAGATAAAAACACAATGTTCCGCCTTGCCCTTGGGAAAATGAATCGGGTTAAAAGACGCTGAGGCGGATCCCGCAATAGTGATTGCAGATGCAGCCAGGAATGTCCTGCGATCGGGAAATTGTGGCATTAAAATCATCCTCAATTCAAATTGTAAAAAAGATCAAGGAATCCAAACAAATTCAGGAAGGTTAAAGACAGCCCAAACAATATCTTCAACTCTTTCCCGCCAGGAAGAGTCAAGGAATTCGGAAGGAGCATCTCCCATCCTGGCTCTTTTTTCCATTTCCAGTTTTACCTTGGTAGCTTCTTCAACCAGATGATTAGTCCAGGAAATACGAGGTAACCTTGCTAGCTCAACAGATTCACCGGGCACCGGAGTTTTAATTCGGGAAACAAAGCCAGGATCAAGTAAATCCTGAACTTTATTTTTTTCTTCTGCAGTAGGAAATCGAGAAAGAAATCTCAGATAAATTTCTTCTGCAAGTTCATCAGGGGTCTTTGACTCTAAGGCTATGCGCGTCAGTAAACTATTGTCAGAAAGCCTGCTTATCCAAGAAGACAAAGTGCCATTTGCAAGAATAGCGGGCTGTAAAAGATGCGGAGAGGTATCGCGGTCGGTAATGGGATTTTGTCTTGCTCCCCGCCAACCAAACGCTTCTAAAACATCGGTAACAGCCTGAACCCGGGGAAGCGCAAGGCTTGGTCTGTCTCGTTCATTGGAAAGGGAGGTATACTCCCAGGCCCGCTTTGGAATCCCAAGGTTAAGCATTCTATCCGGTGGTTGCCTGCTATCAGAATCAAAAGTTATTTCTTCGACTTTCATACTTCTACCTGAAGCTTGAAAAAGAGAATCAACTACTTGTTCAGCAGACATTCGTCTTTTATCTGGTGCTGTGAAAAAGCGTTTATCAGGAGAAACGGCAATGTTATGGCCCGTGGGTTCGCGCTGATATGCCTGAGAATTCATAATGAATCCAATAATCGACTTTGCCTGATATCCCGAGGCGACGAATTCATGCGCCAGCCAATCCAGAAGTTCGGGATGGCTTGCATTTTTGTTTTCCCAATCAAAAGCAGGTTCAACAATGCCCGCCCCCATCAGTCTTTTCCAATAGCGGTTGACAAGAACCCTGGCAAACCGCTTGTTTGTGGGAAGAGTAATAATTGCAGCAAGTTTTTCCCGGGCGTCATCTTTTTGAATTAGCCATTGATCAGGAACATCATCAGAAGCAATATTTTTAAATGGCCAGGCGGGATCGATTTTCTGGTTGGGTTTGAGAGTTGCTTTGATAAGTGATTCCCTTTCTTTCTTTTCAAAAAATCCTGCGGGCACGGTACTGCTTTTAGGAAGAACCAAACCCTTGCGATCAAGCATTGCAGAAATCTGAAAAAGATCTTTCTGTGTTGTGGAATGAAAAGGAGAATCATGACAGCGGGCACATTGCATCTCCACTCCGAGAAATGCAGTCCCAATAATGTGGGCCTTTGCAGCCATCGGAACATCGTTATCCGCTGCCAATGCAAACCCGGCACTACCACCAAGATAAATATTACCACGCATTAGAATCAATTCAGAAACAAACCGATCCATGGGTTTGTCATCCTTAAGCGCATCATAGATGAAAAACCGGAATGGGCCGGTGTTATTCAAGGTAGGTTTGAGAATATTTGGGTTTTCAGCGAGTACATCCTGCCAGTAACTAACCCAATGATCTGCAAACCTGGGGTCCACCAAAAGTCGATCAATAACCTTGCCTCGTTTAGATGAACTTTGGTCGGCAAGAAAATTGCGAATATCTTCGGGTGAAGGGGGAACACCAACCGTGTCCAAAAAAGCCCTGCGGAGAAACGCTATATCATTGGTCAAATTGGCAAATACAAGGTCTTGTGGTTGGACAGGCTCAGGTATCCATTGCGCCCCGGATTTAATCCACTGCTCAAGGATACCGATTTCTTCGACACTCAGGCCTTTACCATTAGGGGGCATTCTTTCTGTGGATTTCCCATTGATCTTTTCGATAAGGAATGATTTTTCAGGTGATCCGGGCACAACCGCAAGTTTTCCAGAATCGCCCGGCTTTAATATCTCTGCGTGCGAATCTAGTTTCAAGCCGCCTTTTACCTTCTCAGCGTGGCATCGAAAACATTGCTCCTTTAGCAAGGGAAGAACCTTGGTATGAAAAGTATTTGCAACGTCTGAATCTTTTTTAAGAATTGACTGGGCTTCCACCTTGGAGATAATAAACCGATCAATTTCATTATTAACAAACTTATTATTTGAAACGGCAGGAACTTTAGGACTCGGATTGGAAATGGCCCAAGCCTTGGATGCCTCACGCCTCTTAACCCAATACGCATCTTGATTGGAAGCAGCCAACCTTCTGGAATGGTCATCCAGATTTACAAGATTAATTTCCAACTTGGAAGTAGCCCGCTCCCAATCCTGATCGACAAGCAGGATTTTACCAAACTTGTCAGCAGCACCATTGGCTTCAATAAAATCACTACCAACAATCTTAAACTGTGTATCGCCTTCGTATTTAATTGCAACGCATGAATCCCCTGTTTCATGTCGAAACTTTTTACCCCCCACTAAAGTTTCATACACAATCTGATGCTTTTTTCCTGTGCCTGAAAAACGAACCATTACTTCGTGATCGCCATAACCCACGGGCCGTGCATTCATCGCAGGAAGAGCTGGAACAGGTTTTACAGCCTCATGCCCCCCAGTTTCCCGGGCGTGATAAGGAGTTTTACAAATCAACTTTCCATCAATCCAAAGCCTGGCACCGCCCTTTGAACGAACCAACAATTCATGAGTCCCGGAAGGGATTGTTACATCCGCAGAAGCCTTCAGAATAACAGTGCCCTGCCAGTTATCGCGAATGCCCCAAGCATCATACCTTTGTGGAATTCGATGAAAAAGAAATACAGGAAGGTCATACGAAAGCAAAGTTTTAGGAAGTTCTTCCACCAGGTTTGGCCATGAATCAATGGCTGTCCAACCTTCATGAAGTTGAACCCGCACACTTTTCGATTCCGTTTGGGGTGGGGCAATAAAAGAATCAAGCTGTGTAACAGTTTGCTCAGGGCCGACTCTGCGGAATCTTTTCTGCATGCTTGAATCAGGAACAATTTCCCGATAGATAGCCACATCGTCCAACAAACCTCGAAAACTATTACCAGGGGATCCACCCATCGAGGATCCAATCCAGATATCATCATTATCGACGACGGGAGGTTTAGTGGTCGCACCGCCCATATCCCATGAACCTGAAATCTTTTTACCATCGATATATCCAGAAATGGATTCTGGTTTTCCAAAGGTGTAACTCACCGCAACATGATGCCAACCAGAACCGGCCTTGAATCCAGTATTGGTTGTCCATCGATGCCAATCGCCTTTTTCATTTTTGGAAGGCATGCTGAAAAATAGAAAACTAGGACATAAAAAGCCACTTTGCTCCCGAATTCGAAGAGCCCAATTCTGATTTTCCTTGGAAAAACCAGGAGAAAAGGTGCGCCCTTTGCCAATGATATAAACATTTTCCCCTGCATTACCCTGGGGCATGTTCACCCAGGATTCGAGGGTGATGCTATCACCGTTGGTAAAATCAAATCTACTATTATTACCCGGATCCTTAAGGATAAAGCGTGCCCCCTTACCATCAAATTTGACTGCAGTGTTGGCTGGGGAAAAATCAGGAAACGCAGGGGGCCTTGGGCCAGCGATATCGCGATGAACACCACCAAAAGATTGTAACTTCGATGTTTCTTCCGTATCAAAATGCCAGATTGCCAATGGTTCTTGGGCAAAGCTTGAAGCGGAATCCAAGAGGCTACAAAGGAGCAAAACCCAAAAATAGTAATTTTTAAAAATCATTTTGGCATGTCCGATAAACGAGTAAAGTTGATTGATTGTAGCATAAGCCCAATCATGAAGCATTATGAGAAAATCAATTTTCTTAAGTGGGATTATTCTTTTTGTGCGCCTCAACAGATTGCTCAAACAGCATTTCAAGGGTATTTTTCCGAAGATGAACTTTCGCACGATCCCCAGGAGTGTAATTCATGAGACGGATAATGCCCTTTCCATCCGGAAGAATATCAATCACATTCATACACCCTGAATCCTGCTCAAGCGCATGAATCCCATCAAGCCCCAATCCAAGAAACTTGCAAAGTATCCAACGATTAACCACACTATGCGCAACTACAAGGGCGTTTTGCCAGGAGGAATCCTCAAGCAAGGTGCGAAGAGAACGGCTGACGCGATTGGTGAAATCAAAAAAAGTCTCGCCCCCCATAAAACGAGAGTCAAAATTAAGGCCCGGACCAAGCGCAGATAAAAAGTAATTTTTCCAATGTTCAAAATCAGTACCGGGAAAAGTATGAATTGCCCCGGGCTGAATTTCACTAAAATCCGGGCAGGCAAGAAAATCCTGTGAAACATCAACGTCTCGCTTACCCATTACCAGATCAATGGTCTGGCGCGACCGCAAAAAACCGCTGAAAACATATTTTTGAAATGACACAGGAGCGAGAATCTCTCCAAGCGCATAAGCCTGGGCAATACCATTATCATTTAGTGTCGCGTTATCAAATGAAACAGGCTTGCCATCAGAAGAAAAATAACTAACATCACCATGCCTGAGAAGATAAATGCGCCTAAGCATCTGCTTCACCTCAAATAAAAATCAAGTGAGGGTAACCGATTCTCCCCTGCGAACCGGCTTGACATCTTTAAAACCTAATTTTGATAATTCAGAAGCAAGCGCCTTGGCGGATTCCGGTTCCCCATGTACCAGACGAACATGCCCTGAAGATTTAGCTATCGGAGAAAGAAGTTTGTTAAAATCAGCTTGGTCAGCATGGCCGGAAAAGCCTTTGATTTCGTGAACTTCAGCCCATTTGTTCCAAGACTTCCCATGAAAATATACCGAGGGCTTCTTCTCGAGAAGCTTAGAACCCAAGGTAGCAGGAGCTTGAAAACTAACCAGGGCAATGCTGGTTCTTGGATCATCTAAGTGGTTTTTCAGATGCGTAAGGATTTTTCCCCCTTCGCACATTCCGCCCGAGGCAACAATGATTGCAGGCTTGGGATGAAAGCTTGCAGTTTGAGCTTCTTCCCAAGAATCCAAAATCATGACGTTTCCGGATTCTGAGTTCCAATTTACCGAAAGATGCTTGTTGTATTTCTTGTAAACCCTGCTGATTTCAACTGCAAGAGGGCTATCAAGAAAAATAGGGAGCCTGGGAATTTTGTTTTGCAGCATCCAAGTTTCAAGATAGTAAAGAAGCATTTGGGTGCGCCCCAAACTAAAGGCAGGCATAAGGATTTTCCCGCCCCTTTTAATGGTATCGCGCATGATAATATCTAATTTCGCTGCCATCTTTTCTTCATTGTCATGATATTTTCCGCCATAGGTACTCTCACAAATCAATAGATCAGCAGCAGGAACAGGAGAAGGGGTTGTATGAAAAGGCAGGCCAAAACGCCCCAGATCACCGGTGTAGGTGATCTTAAAAACTTTGTCACCCTTGCCAATTGAAATCTCGGAAATTGCAGACCCAAGCAAATGGCCAGCATCATGAAAGCGGACACTTATTCCATTGCGAATCTCTAGTGTTTTGCCGTAATCAAGCGGTACACATCGGTCCAAAATCGAGAAAGTATCATTTTGGGAAGGTATTGCACGGTTTTTTGTTTTGTTGCGAAGTTTGGCTTCTTTTTCCTGAATATTGACAGAATCTTTTAGGACAACACCCAGCAAATCCTTGCTTGCAGGAGTACAATAAACCTGTCCGCGAAAACCTTTCTTGGCAAGTGCAGGCAATTTTCCACAATGATCAGAATGATTATGACTAAGAATGACCGCATCAATAATTTCAGGATCAAAAGGAAACTCATCGTCCTTAAGCACAGTCTTTTTGTCGCGTTCCAGGCCACAATCAAGAAGAATATTAAAGTCTTTATATTGTAAAAGATGCATGGATCCTGTGACGGTTCCTGCTGCGCCTAGAAAGGTGACTTTAGGGTTTGGCTGATGAGAAAAAATAACGCTCATCTCATATCCATTCGCCGGGTTGAGTGAGCGTTTCAATTATGAAGTAAACAGTAAAAGAAAGATTAATTAGCTTAATTCCCCAACCCTAAAACGGACAAAGCGGACAAATTTGAGTCCAGCACCGTTCAGAATTTCGCCAACAGTTTTCTTCTCTTCCTTGATAAAAGGTTGTTCAAGGAGGACATTTTCAGCAAGCCAGGTTTTGACTTTACCTTCTGCAATTTTTTCGACAATGTTAGCAGGCTTGCCAGAAGCAGCAGCTTGCTCTCGGGCAATTTCAAATTCGCGGTCAACAACATCTTTGCTGATTTCTTCGCGGGTTGCAACCATTGGATTTTTAGCAGCAATATGCATGCAAACATCACGCAAGACCTGCTCATCAGATTTAGCACCTTCAACCTGAATCAAAACACCAACGGTGCCATCATGATGAACGTAAAAACCGAAATGTCCACCTTGCAGCCTTGTAAATTTTGCGACCTTCATGTTTTCACGAATCAAGCCAACAACATCTGCAATTCGATCATTAACCTTGCGGTTTGGATCTTTATAAAAAGGCTGTGTTAACAATGCATCAACATTTGCAGGATTGGAAACCACAACTTGAACTGCAAGATCATTAGCAAGAGAAATAAAGTGCTCACTGTTGATGACGGGTCCACTTTCACAACGAACTTCGGCAATGCAAGCAACTTTGGAGGCGGAATCAATGTGACACGCAATTCTGCCTTCAGCAGTTTCGCGCTCACCTTTTTTTGCTTGAATTGCAGCATTTTTCTTTCGCAAAATTGCAACTGCAACTTCAACATCCCCATTGGCTTCAAGAAGGGCTTCCTTGCAATCCATCATGGGAGCATTGGTTCTGTCACGCAATGATTTAACAACGCCAGCAGAAATAGCACTCATACTAATTCACCTAATATAGATCAAAACTTATGTGTTTTTGAAACAAACAACCCAAATTTAGTCAACAATGGCAGGTGCGCGAACAGTGCCAGCAGTACCACTAGGCGCAGGCCTTGGCCTTGGTGCAGTTGCCTGCTCCGTTGCCAATGCTGCCCGGCCTTCAATTATGGCATCTGAAAGCTTTGCAAGCACCAGTTCCACCGAACGAATACTATCATCGTTAGCAGGAATTGGCAAATCAACATCATCTGGATCGCTATCGGTATCAATAAGGGCAACAGTGGCAATGCCCATACGCTTTGCTTCTTTGATGGCAATATGCTCACGCCTAGGATCAACAATAACCAAAGCATCAGGAAGCCTGTGCATTTCACGAATACCAGACAAGTTTCGTTGAATCTTGGTAAGTTCGCGACTAAGATTGGAAATCATTTTTTTGCTATAGCTACGAATCACGCTGCTTTCAGGAGCCTTGTGAATATCAAGCTTGCCGGATTCATTCAGCATGGTCTTGATATAAGCCACCAAATCCACCTTGGCGGGATTTTCGTAAGAAGGAAGCCACATTGCTTCGAGTTCCGCCAACCTTTTTAAACGATCACGAATGGTGCGGTGATTCGTCAAGGTGCCCCCCAACCAACGTTCGGAAACAAAAGGCATACCACAGCGGCGTGCTTCCGTTTCGATGGTGTCTTTTGCCTGGCGCTTGGTGCCAACAAAAAGAATCTGGCTTCCCGAAGCAGAAAGTTTGGTAAGGAAACGGAAGGCGCGCAAAAGGCCCCTTACGGTTTCACGCAAGTCGATGATATGAATCAGATTGCGTTTGCCGTAAATATACGGACGCATCTTTGGGTTCCAACGACTGGCTCTATGGCCAAAATGAACGCCAGCTTCGATAAGATCTTTTACTTGGACAATCGCCACGCAGCACTCTCCCGCTTTTGCAGATATTTTTGACCAAAGCCGTCCCGGTGCATCTTACTTGTGATGATTTAACCACAGGGAATCGACCATCGATAAATCAACAAAGAGGCAATAGCTCTTGCTAAAAAGATAGTTTATTGGAAAACCAAACAGGGGTCAAACTCTATAAGACAAAATAAATCAAGTTCCTTGTGAAAAAAGCCTTCTTCGTATTAAAAATTACTGAATCGTTGCCACAAAATCGGCCTTAATTGGGCCAAAGCTTTACATCGATGACTGATTGCATGTTTAACCCTGGAACTTAATTCGCCAAAAGTCTGATGATACTCTAAAACCAAAAACAAAGGGTCGTAACCGAATCCCCCCTTCCCCAAGTATTCAGGAATAATTCTGCCATGGCATTTGCCCTCCGTTAAAGCCATAACCTTGCCTTGGGGGTCGGACAAACAAGCTACGCAAATATAATAGGCATCACGTTTTTCAGGAGGATATTGGCTTAATTCCTGCAAAAGTTTGGTGTTATTGGCGGCATCGCCACCATGCTCCCCCGCATAGCGGGCAGAATGGATCCCAGGGGCACCATTAAGGATGGGAACCACCAAACCGCTATCTTCGGCCAAAACCCATTTACCAACCTGCAATGCATATCCCGATGCTTTTTTAGCAGCATTTTCTGCAAAACTGGCCCCATCTTCCACCACCTCAGAAACCCCTGGAAAGGCGGCGAGATCTATGCAATTAAAAGGCAAATCATCATATATTTCTTTTATTTCCCTAAGTTTTGATTTATTTTTTGTACCGATCACTAATTCCGTCATTTTTTACTCCAAATATTGAAGTTAACCCCTTACCAATTTTAATGCACAGTTATTACTTGATCCGATAAAGAAACAAGAGTAAATTACTCCTACCTGCCAAATGGAGAAATTATGATTTCAATTCGTGACACAAGCCCTACCCGACTGTGCGATGGCATTAATCGTCGCGATTGGATAAGTCTAGGAGGTTTAAGCCTTCTCGGGATGGGTTTAGGGGATGCAAAAGCAGCAAGTTATAAATTTGCCAAGGAACGAAAAGCAAAAGCCTGCATCTTTTTATACCTTACAGGTGGGCCGCCCCAGCATGAAACTTGGGACCCAAAACCCGAAGCCCCAGTGGAAATTCGTGGCCCCTACCAGCCGATAAGCACATCTACGGTCGGCTTAAAAGTTTGCGAATTGATGCCAAAAACCGCACTTTTAACCAATAAAATTTGTGTGCTTCGGTCTATGGTGACCAACGACAACGCTCATTCTTCAAGTGGCTACTCGATGCTGACGGGAACACCACACCAGCCAATGAATTTCGAGAATGCCAAACCAGGGGCGCCTAATGATACCCCAAGTTTTGCCGCAATAATTCAAAAAATATTAGGGTCGGCTTCTGTAAAACCAGAAGCAATCGTATTGCCCGAGCATATTTGGAACGATGGTGGAATTAGTTGGCCTGGACAAGATGCTGGTTTTTTGGGCCGTGCCAGCAACCCTTGGCTGATCAATTGCCATCCAGAATCTGCTGGTTTTCAAATTCCGGGCCTAACCCTTGCAGAAGGAATAAGCGACAAAAGATTGGATGAAAGGTTGAAAATTCTTGAATCGGTAAACAACGGTGTTGCCAAGAATCAATCAGATAAGAATCAAAAACAGTTTGAAAACCAGACCAAACAGGCACTTAATTTGATGAGTGGTGAAGCAACCCGGAAAGCCTTTAATCTAAATCTTGAACCAGAATCGATCAGGGAAAGGTATGGAAAAAATCGCTGGGGCCAAAGCGTATTGCTGGCGCGAAGACTGGTGGAATCAGGCGTGCCCATGATCCAAGTAAACTGGACCCGATTTGCCAATGAACCACAAGGCAGTCCCAGCTGGGATACACATGCCAAAAATGCCGAGAAACTTAAAAAAGAATTGATGCCGGTTATGGATCAATCTTATTCTGCTCTTTTGGAAGACCTCGAATACCGGGGATTATTGAAAGACACACTCGTGGTTTGGGCTGGCGAGTTCGGCCGTACCCCCAAACATAATGGCAATGCAGGAAGAGACCACTGGGGCCATGTGTTTTCAGCGGCTTTAGCAGGCGGAGGAGTCCGGGGAGGCCAAATTATAGGCTCTTCCGACAAAACTGGAGCCTATGTTAAAGACCAACCCATAAGACCACAAGATTTGCATGCCACCATCTATAACCAAATGGGCATAGCACCAGACACTGAAATCCACGACATCCAAGGCAGGCCTATGCCCATTTGTAGGGGCCAGATTATTAAAAATGCGGTTTAAAGAATATTCACAAGCCAGCCTATAAGCCGGGTTCTGTATCTCGCCTTAAAAAGACAAGATGATAGCCATTTATCTAGGCGAACGGTTACCCGAACGCTCGAGCGACCTACCCGAAGGTCAAACGGACCGGACCAGTCCTTCCTTCTTATTTGG